>NZ_JBFUAF010000009.1:0-185571 GCF_056406415.1 Arthrobacter sp. P1_C12_2
CATCATGATCCCGAGCGTAAGCCCAAATCCCGACCGCATGCCCCGAAATCCCATACTCACGCAACACCGCACCCTTTTGACCACGCGGGGCAGCCTCGTACTTCTCCAGGATCGAAAGCTTCTCCTCAAGAGTCCGGAACGGCACCTTCCCAGTCGACTTCGTCATGCCCAACCCGCCCGCCTGTCGCGAAGACAATCTGTCTCACGACAGGCTGACAGAGAGGGTATTCGGGTCGCGCGAAGACGTCTGCGCGTCGCAGGAAGAGTTGCGCGTCGTGCGTCGGGGTACTTCCGAGAAACATCTGGACTAGGGGTGCCCCGACTCTGAGCATTAAAGGCAAACGCTCCCCCACGAGATGTGAGGGAGCGTTTGCCATCCACCCGAAAAGGTGAGGGAGACTCATCGCCGGAACCGGAGTTTTGCTTAGGAGCGCATCGCCGACCAGAGACGGTGTAGGCCGCCCGCGGCCGAAAGCGTCGACGGGAGGTGTCTAAGCGACGGCAAAACTTCGGTGCCGGCGGAACCCGACCCCGACGGCGGCAAAACTGCCGTTCCGGCGGACCCAACCACGGCTCAGGTGACGACGAACTGAACCGCCGCCGAAGCGCGGACTACTTAGCGGCGCGCTGGCGGGAGATTTCGTAGAGGGAGATGCCGACGGCCATGGAGGCGTTGAGGGATTCCATGGCGGAGTCGATCGGGATGGAGACGATCTGGTCGCAGTTTTCGCGGACCAGGCGGCTCAGGCCCTTGCCCTCGGAACCGACGACGATGCACACCGGCTCGGTGGCCAAGGCGAGCTCGGGCAGCGAGACATCGCCGTCGCCGTCGAGCCCCAGGACGTAGATGCCCATGTTCTTGAACGCCTTGAGCGTGTTGTTCAAGTTGGCCGCGCGTGCGACGGGGACTCGGACGGCCGCGCCGGCGCTGGTCTTCCAGGCCGAGGCGGTGACGCCCACGGAGCGGCGCTCCGGGACGACGACGCCGTGGCCGCTGAAGGCCGAGACGGAGCGGATGATCGCGCCGAGGTTGCGGGGATCGGTGATGCCGTCGAGCGCAACGAAGAGCGGGGCGTTGGCTACGTGGCCCTTCTTCCAGGCCTCGAGGGTTTCTTCGGCGAGCTCGTAAGCGTCCTGGTATTCGTACGGCGGGATCTGCAGCACGAGGCCCTGGTGGATGGCGTCGTCGGTCATCCGGTCGAGCTCGGGCTTGCCGGTTTCCATCAGCGGGATGCCGCGTTCGGCGGCCAGCTTTAGGGATTCCTTGACGCGGTCGTCCATTTCGATGCGGACGGCGACGTGCAGGGCCTTGGCCGGGATGCCGGCGCGCAAGGCTTCGACGACGGAGTTGCGGCCGGTGACGACCTCTTCGGTGGCGCGGCCCTTGGGGCCGGAGCGTCCGGTGCGGGCGGCGGCGCTGGTGGTGCGGCTTCCGCTGGCGCGCTTGGCTTCGGAGCGTTCCGAGAGCTGCTTGTTCTTGAACGCCTTGTGGTAAGGGCGGTCCTCCGCCTTCGGCGTGGGGCCCTTGCCCTCAAGTGCCTTGCGGCCGTGACCGCCGGTTCCGACGGAGGGGCCCTTCTTCAATTTGACCGAGCGGCGACCGTTGTTGGCCATGAGTTTCACCCTTTAAATACGCGATTCGTTGATAAGTCTGACCTCCAGTCTACTGACTCGAGTTAAATCCTCGACCGGAAGGGACGACGACGGCCCACTTCACCGGCCGCCGTGAACGAGGTTCAGCCGCGCTTGAGGCTCCAGCTCGCCCCGTCCGGGCCGTCCTCGACGACGACGCCGGCTGCGGTCAGGGTGTCCCGGATGGCGTCCGACGCCGCCCAGTCCTTGGCGGCCCGGGCGTGGGCCCGCGCCTCCAGCTGCGCCTCGACCAGGACGCCAAGGGCGGTGTTGGCTTGTTCGTCGGCCGCCGGCGTCGCGGTGGCGTTGAGCCCGAGGACATCCAGCATGGCGGTGACGCTGGCCAACGCCCGACCCGCGGCGTCGAGGTCCCCGTCGGTGAGGGCCGTGTTGCCGGCCCGGACGGTCTCGTGGAGCACCGCCAGTGCCTGCGGGACGTTGAGGTCGTCGTCCATGGCCGAGGCAAAAGCCTCCGGGACAGAACCGGCCGACGCATCCGGCCCCGGGTCAGGGAGGACCCGGCTTGCGCGGCTGAGGAAGCCGTCGATCCGCTCGACGGCGGCGGCGGCTTCCTGCAACGACGTCGGCTGGTAGTCCAGCACCGAGCGGTACTGCGCCTGGCCGAGGTAGTACCGGACAACGCGCGGCGGGGCGATTTCGAGCATTTCCGTCGGGCTGACGGTGTTGCCGATGGACTTGGACATCTTCTCGCCGGCGTAGGTGACCATGCCGTTGTGCATCCAGAAGTTGGCGAAGCCGTGGCCTGCCGCCTGGGACTGCGCCATTTCGTTTTCGTGGTGCGGGAAGCGCAGGTCCAGGCCGCCGCCGTGGATGTCGAACTCGGTGCCGAGGTACTTGGTGACCATCGCGGAGCATTCGAGGTGCCAGCCCGGGCGCCCGTCGCCCCACGGGGAGGCCCAGCTCGCCGTCGTCGGCTCCCCGTCCTTGTAGCCCTTCCACAGCGCGAAGTCGCGGGGGTCCTTCTTGCCGCGCGGGTCGGCGTCCGCGGCACCCTGCATGTCGTCGAGTCGTTGGCGCGTCAGGGTGCCGTACTTGGACCAGGAGCGCACGTCGAAATAAACGTCGCCGGAGTCGTCGAGGGCCGGGTAGGCGTGGCCGCGGTCGATCAGCTGCTGGATGAGGGCGTGCATTTCCGGGATGTGGCCGGTGGCGCGGGGCTCATAGGTGGGGCGGGAGACGCCCAGGGTGTCGTAGGCCTTGAGGAATTCCTGCTCGTAGCGGTAGGCCAGGGCCCACCATTCCTCGTTGCGCTGGGCCCCCGGCTCGTCTTCAAAGTCGGCGCCGAAGGACGCTGCGGACTTGGCGAGGATCTTGTCGTCGATGTCGGTGACGTTGCGGACTGCCGTCACACGGAAGCCGCGGTACTGCAGCCAGCGGGTCAGCTGGTCGAACGCGATGGCCGAGCGGATGTGGCCGACGTGGGGCATGCCCTGCACGGTGGCTCCGCAGTAGTACAGGCTCACGTGGCCAGGTACCAGGGGGACGAAGTCGCGGACTTCGGCGGATGCAGTGTCGTAAAAGCGCAGGGTCACCGCTCCAGATTAGCCGATGGCGCCCCGCGGCCTGACCCGTGGCTTTGCCGGCGGGAGGCAGACCGGCATTCCGGGGCCACCGGCACGGCAACCTACTTGCAGTATTGCCCGATCTTGTTGATCTGCTCCGTGAGCTGGGCGGTCTGTTGGTCGGTCTTGGTTCCGGTGGGGCTCGCCGCAACCTGCTTCATGATCTCGGCCATCTGCTGGATGGGGGCGCCCACCTCCGGGGCAACCTTGTCCGCAACTTCCTGGTAGTGCTGGCCAATCTGCCCGGCCTGCTCCTTCGCGCTCCCGGAGGGCACGAAGGTGTCCTTGTTGAGGAACGTGCAGCTTTCCTCGACGCTGAGCTTCGGCGCGGCGCTTGGCGTCTGGGGCGTCGTCGCCGAGCCGGCACAGCCGCTCAGCATGGTTCCTGCCACGAGTACGACGGCGGTCAGCAGCTTCTTCACGACAGTTCTCCTGGCAGTTCGGAACGGGAAGTCCCGGTTGGGTCCTTCCCTCAAGCGTAGGGGAACGGGGCCGGCGGTGTTTAACCTGCGGTGTTAGCCGGCCGGATAGACGAGCGCCGTTGCCACGGCCGAGATCCCTTCACCGCGGCCGGTGAACCCGAGCCCGTCGCTCGTGGTGGCTGTGACGCTGACCGGCGCTGCGGCAGCGGCGCTGAGGACCCGCTGGGATTCGTCCCGCCGCGGGCCGAACTTTGGCCGGTTGGCCACGAACTGAACGGCGATGTTGCCGATTTCGAATCCGTGGGCGCGGACAATCCGGGCGGCCTCGGCCAGCAGGGTCACGCCGGACGCCCCCGCATATTCGGGCCGGTCCGTACCGAAGTGGGTGCCCAGATCCCCGATTCCGCAGGCGGAGAAGAGCGCGTCGGCGGCGGCGTGCGCCACAGGGTCGCCGTCGGAGTGGCCGGACAGGCCCCGCTCCCCCTCCCAGAAGAGTCCGCCGAGCCACAGCGGCTGCGGCTTGTCTTCGGCGGCGAAGGCGTGGACGTCGATTCCGATCCCGGTCCTGGGGATCAGCGGCGGGTTGGTGGGCATGCTCATCCCTCCACCCAGCGCACGCCCAGGGGCCCTTCGAGGAGGCCTTCGGCCAGGATCAGGTCCAGGGGCGTGGTGATCTTCAGGGACTGGCTGGCGCCGCGCACGGCGTGGACGGGGACGCCGATAAGCTCCACGAGCATCGCGTCGTCCGTGACGAGGGCGGCCTGGCCGGCGTCGAACGCGGCGGCAGCCTCGTGGGCGCGCTGGAGAGTGCTGAAGGCGAATCCCTGCGGCGTCTGCACGGCGCGGAGCGACTCCCGGGGCGCTGTCCCGGTGACCAGCTCGGGGGCCACCGCGGCGCCGTCGCCGGTGGTAGGTTCGACGGTCTTGACGGTGTCGACGACAGGAATCACCGGAATGACGGCCGAGGCTCCGGCGCCGAGCGCCGCTGCCACACGGTGAAAGACGGCCTCCGGCGCCAGTGCCCGGGCGGCATCGTGGACCAGCACGGATTCGGTACCGGGCAGGAGCGCCGCCATCGCGGCGCGGACTGAATCGGCGCGGTTCGCACCGCCGTCGACCACCGTCACGACCGGAACCTGGACGCGCCGGCCCGACGCGGCGCCGCCGTCCCCGGCCGCAAGCTCCTGCGTGAAGGCTTCGCACAGCGCCCGCAGCTCGGTGTCTCCCGGGGGGATCGCAATGCAGATCTGCCGTGCGATCCCGGCGGCCGCCACGCCGCGCAGGGCGTGGGTGAGAATGCTGTCCCCGCCGAGGGGCACTTTTGCTTTCGGCATGCCATAGCCCAGGCGCTGGCCGGAGCCGGCGGCCACAACAATCACCGCTGTGGCGGGACCGGCCGGTGACGTGTTCGTCGGTGCTGTATCCATGGGCACAAGACTACGTCCCCGCGCCTTGGAGCATCCGGTTGCGCTATCAGTTGTGGCTGCGACCCTATGACTTTGCCGCGCCCCGAGGGACCACAAGTGATAGCGCAACCGAGGGGCGGCGGCTGAAAGGCGGCTGAAAAAGGGCAAAAAGAAGCCCCGGCGGCTGACGCCACCGGGGTTCGATTCTTATCTGCGCCGGCCCTGCTTGGGCCGGCCCTGTGCTAGGAAGCCAGAACCTCGTCGAGAACGCTCGCGGCCTTCTCTTCATCGGTCTTTTCAGCCAGTGCCAGTTCCGAAATAAGGATCTGACGGGCCTTGGCCAGCATGCGCTTCTCTCCCGCGGAGAGACCCCGGTCGTGATCACGGCGCCAGAGGTCGCGGACGACCTCGGCCACCTTGATGACGTCACCGGAAGCAAGCTTTTCCAGGTTTGCCTTGTAGCGACGCGACCAGTTGGTGGGTTCCTCAGTGAACTCGGCCCGTAGCACGTCAAACACGTGCTCCAGGCCTTCCTTGCCCACTACGTCCCGAACCCCTACCAGGTCAACGTTTTCTGCTGGAACTTCAATGGTCAGATCACCCTGAGCCACCTTGAGCTTGAGATACATCTTCTCTTCGCCCTTGACAGTGCGCATCTTGATTTCTTCAATTTTGGCTGCACCGTGGTGAGGGTAAACTACTGTCTCGCCGACCTCAAAAACCATGTGGACATTCCCCTTTCCCGCAGACCAGTTTATCACGATTAAGGCATACAACTGGCATCAAAAGGTGCCGGGAACCGCATGAATCCGGGGAAAATGGCCTCAATCCACCCCCTCAAACCCCTTGACGAATGCGGATAATAGTGCCTCCGGCCCTAACTGCCAAGAGGTTTCCGGCCCCCGCCAAGCCGCATCCCGACGCCGGAGACTCACACCTGCGCGCGCTTATGTGTAGGCGCCGAGTCCTTGTTTGAGGCCGATAGCGGATAGGCTATGGCTGAATAATGTTCCAAGACTCTCAAGGAGTGCGTGACGTGCGTTTCACTGCGATGAACCGGGGCCAGCGCGGCAAGCTGGCAATGGCTACGGCTGCACTTGGCATTGGCCTGCTGTCCGTGACCGGCTGTGGCTACATCAACCCCCAGCAGACCTCGGAGCAGTACTCGGCGTCCGACGGAACCCGCACTGATCTCGGAGCGCTGCAGCTGCGCAACTTCATCATCGTCTCCGATGGCGAGGACAAGCCGGGCCGCGTGATCGGCGCCGTGTACAACACCTCCTCCAAGGACGTTGTGCTGACCATCAAGGGCGCGGAAGGCTCGCAGACCCAGGTTCCGGTCAAGCAGAACTCCCACACCCTGCTCAACGACTCCACCGCCCCGGCGATCCTGAGCACCGCCGGCGCCAAGCCGGGGGCCGTGGCCGAGGTGACCATCTCCGAGGACGGCACCAACAAGGACGCCATGTTCAAGGTTCCCGTCATGGACGGCACGATCGTCGACTACAAGACCTACCTGCCGACGGAGCCCACCGCCTCCAGCACGGCTTCGTCGTCCGAGACGGCAACCTCGACCGAGACGGCCACGCCGACGCCGAGCAGCACCGCCGGCCACTAGCTTCAACGGCTGGACCTATCGCAAAAGGAGGGGCACCTGCAGGTGCCCCTCCTTTTGCGTCCCCTGATATTCAACTGCCCTGGACTTCCAGCTGCCCGGCCAGGCCGCCGGCAGCTTCGGCCGCCTTAGGGTTCGAACTTGTAGCCCAGCCCGCGGACGGTGATCAGGTAACGCGGCGCGGAGGCATCCGGCTCGATCTTGCTGCGCAGCCGCTTGACGTGGACGTCGAGGGTCTTGGTGTCGCCCACATAGTCGGAGCCCCAGACCCTGTCGATCAGCTGACCGCGGGTCAGGACCCGGCCGGAGTTCCGCAGCAGCATTTCCAGCAGCTCGAACTCCTTGAGCGGCAGGGCGACCTGCTCGCCGCCGACGCTGACCACGTGGCGTTCAATGTCCATCCGGACGGGACCGGCCTGCACCGTCGTGGAGACAAGTTCCTCCGGCTCACTCTGGCGCCGCAGGACGGCACGGACCCGGGCCACGAGCTCCCGCGAGGAGTAGGGCTTGGTGACGTAATCGTCCGCACCCAGTTCCAGCCCCACCACCTTGTCGATTTCCGAGTCCTTGGCCGTCAGCATGATCACGGGCACCCCGGAGCGCTGCCGCAGCTGGCGGCAGACCTCCGTGCCTGACTGGCCCGGCAGCTGCAGGTCCAGGAGCACGAGGTCGGCGCCGTTGCGGTCGAATTCGGTGATGGCGTCCAGCCCGTTGTCCACCACCTCCACCTCGAACCCTTCTTTACCCAACAGGTAGGACAGTGGGTCGCTGAAGGACTCCTCGTCCTCGACAATCAGAATCCTGCTCAAGCGGTAGCTCCTTACTCATGGACGCCGGCGGCGTCACGTCGTTGCGGTCTGGGGTCCCGAGAGGAAGTGTGGGCAGCGGGCTTGCCCGCCTCGGGGGCGTCGCCGTCGTCCTGCCCTTCTATCTCGGGAAGTCGAATAGTGAACGTGGAACCCTGGCCGAGCCGGGACCATAGAGTCACCTCACCGCCGTGGTTGGCAATGACGTGCTTGACGATGCTCAGGCCAAGTCCCGTGCCGCCGGTCTGCCGGGACCGGGCAGCGTCAACCCGGTAGAAGCGTTCGAACACACGTTCCTGGTCCTCGGCGCTGAGCCCATCGCCCTGGTCCGTCACCGAGACCGCCACGAGGCCGTCCCTGGCCCGGATGCCCACACCCACCTTGGTGTTTCCCGGCGAGTAGCGGATGGCGTTGTCGATCAGGTTGCGCAGGGCGGTCACCAGGAGGTCCTGGTCGCCGTAGACCATGGCATCGGCGTGCCCGCCGACCACCAGCTGGATGTTCTTGCTCTCGGCCGGCAGCTGGGAGCGGTCTACGGCCTCGTTGACTACGGTGTTGATGTCCACGGGGCGGCCCTGCTGCGCGACGTTGGCCCCCTGGAGCCGGGAGAGTTCGATGATGTCCTGGACAAGGGCCGCCAGCCGGGTCGATTCCTTGTGCATGCGCTTGGCAAACCGCTTGACCGCCTCGGGGTCGTCGGCGGACGATTCGAGCGCCTCGGCCAGGAGCGAGATCGCCCCGACCGGTGTTTTCAGTTCGTGGGAGACGTTCGCGACAAAGTCGTTGCGGACTTCCTCGGTGCGGGTGAATTCCGTCCGGTCATCGGCCAGCAGGAGGATATATTCCTCGGTGATGACGGCGGCGCGGACCTGGACAACGATCGTTCCCTGGCCGAGCGGGCCGCGTGGCAGCTCCAGCTGCTGTTCGAGGATGACGCCGTCCCGCCGCACCTTGGCCGTCAGTTCCAGCAGCTGCTGGTGCACCACCGTGTGCCCACGGACCAGGCCATAGGCGTAGGCGGCGGGGCTGGCGCGGACCACGCCGTCGATCCCATCCACCACCACGAAAGCGCGGCCAAGAACGGCGAGCACCTCCGCGGCGCCCTCGGGCAGCGAGGGGTCGTCGACGTCGACGTCGACAATGTGCCGCTGCTGCTCACTCACCCGGAACGCGAGTACGCCGAACATGCCAAACGAGAGGCCGATCAGGCCGGCGATCACGCCGATGAGCATTGGATCCACGGCTCCAGCTTATGCTCTGCCGCGCGACCGAAACCTAAATCTCCTGCGATTCGGGTGCCGGTTCAGCTAACGTTCACCTATTGGGGCGTAACAGTTCACCGGACACTGAAAGAGTTGACAGTTGGAGCGCCGGTAGGTGAACCGGAATGGCCCCGCCACTTCGACTGCAGGCAACATTTCCGAGGAAAGGACGCACACGTGCGTAAGGTTTTTCAGGAGGAGCTCGCCCAGGTAAGGGAACAGCTCGTCGAGATCTCAGCGCTGGTCACAGAGGCCATCGACAAGGCCACGACAGCTTTCCAGGGCGCCGATATCGACCTCGCCGAGGACGTGATTGCCGCCGATGCCCGCATCGACTTCCTGCAGAACAGCCTCGATGAGCGGGCCATCGACATCCTTGCCCTCCAGGGACCGGTGGCGAGCGATCTGCGCATGCTGGTGGGTTCGCTCAGGATGAGCGCCTCGCTCGAACGCATGGGTGACCTCGCCCGCCATCTGGCCCAGCTGGCGCGTCTGCGCTACCCGGCGTCCGTGGTCCCGGATCGGCTGCAGGAGACCTTTAAGAGCTTCGCGGAACAGGACCTGCTGATCGCCCAGAAGCTCACGGAGCTGCTGGCAACCCGGGACCTCGGCGTTGCCCGGGACATCATGAAGGCCAACAACGCCGTCAACGACCTTCACCTCAGCGTTTTCCAGGCGATCGCCAGCAGCGACTGGCAGGAGTCACCGGCCACCACGGTCGACGTCGCCCTGGCCAGCCGTTATTTTGAACGCTTCGCCGATCACGGCGTCTCCGTAGCCCAGAAGGTCACGTACCTGGTGACCGGCGCGTGGCAGCCGCACGCCATCGAACATAACTGACTCTGGCCAACCGCGCCGGCGCAACTGCGCTGATACAACCGCGCTGATACAAACGACGGCGTCCGGTCACCTTGGGGGTGGCCGGACGCCGTCGTTTGTGCTTAGTGCTTTGCTTGGTGCTTTGCCGGGCGGGTAGCGCTTACTTCTTGCCTTGGTTGGCGACTGCCTGGATGGCCTCGGCGGCGGCCTCGGGGTCGAGGTAGGTGCCGCCCGGGTTCAGCGGCTTGAAGTCCTCGTCCAGTTCGTAGACCAGCGGGATGCCGGTGGGGATGTTCAGGCCAGCGATGTCCTCGTCGCTGATCCCGTCAAGGTGCTTGACGAGGGCGCGGAGCGAGTTGCCGTGGGCGGTGACCAGGACGGTCTTCCCGGCCCGGAGGTCTTCCTTGATGTCCGATTCCCAGTACGGCATGAGCCGGATCAGGACATCCTTGAGGCATTCGGTGCGCGGGAGGGCGTCGCCGAGGTCCGCATAGCGCGGGTCCCCCACCTGGGAGAACTCGGAGTCGTCGGCCAGGGGCGGCGGCGGGGTGTCGTAGGACCGGCGCCAGAGCATGAACTGCTCCTCGCCGAATTCGGCGAGGGTCTGGGCCTTGTCCTTGCCCTGCAGCGCGCCGTAGTGGCGCTCGTTGAGCCGCCAGTCACGCTTGACGTCGATCCAGCCGCGGTCGGCCTTTTCCAGTGCCATGTTCGCCGTGTTGATGGCCCGCTTCAACACGGAGGTGTAGAGGATGTCGGGGAGGATGTTGTTCTCCACGAGCAACTCGCCGCCGCGCACTGCCTCGGCACGGCCCTGGTCATTGAGGTCAACGTCCACCCAGCCGGTGAACAGGTTTTTGGCATTCCAGTCGCTGTGGCCGTGGCGCAGCAGAATCAGCTTGTAAGTCATGGATTTCATCCTAGCCGAGCGGTCGGCGGCGGTGCCGAGCGTTACACCGCGCGCGCTTCACCGCACGCTTCACCGCAACGAAAAGTCATTTCCTGCCCACCCCTCTGCCCAGCATGGGCCGGAAGCCACCCCGCGTTGGAGGATAGCCTTGGGCGGTGGTGCAGAAGGCTGAACGGGTGCTGGCCCCCCGGAACCAGGGCGGAACGAGAAGCGGCGTGCGCGGCGGCAGGCCCGTGGGCAACGTGACCCGAGGAACGACGAACCCTAACCGGATGCGCCGCGTGGACCGCTGGCTGACCGGGCCGCAGGCCTGGCGGCTGCGTGCCGCCGCCGATCCCCTCGCCGTCGACCTCGGCTATGGCGCCTCGCCGGCCACCGCCGTCGAACTCTTCGAACGCCTCGCCGCGGTCCGCGCGGACGTACAGATGGTGGGGATCGAAATCGAACCGGAGCGCGTCCGGCAGGCCCAAGCCCTTGAGCGGCCCGGCCTAAGGTTCCAGCTGGGCGGCTTCGAGCTGCCCGTGGCCGGAAAACCCGTGCTGGTCCGCGCCTTCAACGTGCTGCGGCAGTACGAGGAAGCCGACGTGGCGGGCATCTGGCGGCTGGTGCAGGACCGGCTGGCCCCGGGCGGGCTGTTCATCGACGGCACGTGCGATGAAATCGGGCGGCGCGCGGCTTGGGTGGCGCTCGACGTCGAGCGGCCGCTCAGCCTGAGCCTGTCCATGCGGTTCGGTGCCTTCGCGCTGCCCTCCGACGTGGCCGAACGGCTGCCGAAGGCCCTGATCCACCGCAACGTGCCGGGCGAGAAGATCCACGCCTACCTGCAGGCGATGGACAAAGCCTGGCTGGACGCTGCGCCGCTGGCGGCCTTCGGAAGCAGGCAGCGCTTCGGCGCAATGTGCCGTGCACTGCTCGACGCCGGCTGGCCGGTCCAGCACGGCCCGTCCCGGTGGCGGCTGGGAGAAGTGACGGTCGACTGGAAAGCCGTGGCGCCGGGAACTTAAGTGGTTGCGGGTTTTAGGGAGCCGGTGGTGGGCCCACGCCGGCAGGGTTCCCTCAGCGAGCTTGCGAGCTTAGGGAGGTGGTGGGGATCACCAGGGGCCGTAGGGGCCCATGTTGCGGCCGCGGCCACGGCCGGCGTCTTTAACCGCGGGACGGACGTCGGCAAGGTACACGGACGCGGCCGTCACCGCCGCAAGGCCGAAAATGCCAAGCGAACTGGCGCCGCCACCGCTGCCCAGCTGCGAGAGCAGGGAGAACAGGCCCACGGCGAACGCGCCGCCGGTCAGGGCCAGCCAGAAGGTCTTGGTCCGCTTCGATACGGCCTCGAACGCGTTGGCCTTGTGCCGGAGGCAATCGAAAAACGCCCACGCCTCAAGGACAAAGGCCACAACAGCCAGGACCAGGTAAACCCCGGATTCGACAAAGTAAATGAGTAAGCGTCCGTCCACTCCCCCAGCCTAGATGATTAAGTCCTAATGGTCGCAGGCGATGAGTAACGGGTTGCGGGGTGCTCGGTGTGCCAGTTGACCGTCCTCATAGCGGCGCTCGCTCGGCAAGCGTGAAATCGAGGACTTGGCAATCAGGCCCTGACCTCCCGCCACAGCGGAAGAGGGACCACGCTACGGCTGCGGCCGGACTCGTCCAGCAGGTGGCCGAGCCGCTTGTAGGTACGGACTACTGCCTGCCGCGAGATCACGGTGCTTCCCGGGGCCCGGGCTGCAAGCTCCCGCTCGTGCCCTTGGACTTCCAGATAGTCGCGTACCCACAGAGTCACAACCAGATTCTGGGGCCCCAGAACGTATGCGCTCAATCGGCAACTCGGCAGGCTAGCGAAGTACCGGCCGATGGAGTCCACATGGGTCGCGGAAACGTTGAGAATCAGGCTCACTTCCCGCAGATTCTGCTGGACGGCCAATGAGGTGTCGCACCTCATCGTCATGTACCCCGACGACAGAAGTCGTTCCACCCGCCGTCGGGCCGTCTGGGGCGAAACGCCGCAGACGCCACCCAAGTCCGCCCAGCTGGCCCTCCCATCGCTCGCCAGTACTTCAAGCAGCGCCGCATCCAGCCGGTCCGGGGAATAGGCGCCTGGTGCAGACAGTGATTCAGTTGCCATGAGCCGGGCCTGCGCGGGTTCCAGCGTGCCGCTGCGCCACTCCGAGGCCTGGCGGTAGAGCTGAGTGACGAAGACGACCTCCCGGTGCGTCACTCCTGGAAGACCCGCGAAGGCGCCGGTGACAATGGCCATGAGTTCCTCATGGGTCGAAGCGAAACAGTCCACGAAAAGATCGTTGGGTCCAGAAACCAGGGACACTGTGCCGAAGGCGGGCTCTGCGCAGAGTCGTTGGACGAGTGCCTCGTGCTCGCTCGGCATGGATGACAGATGGATAAATGCTGACCGGCCAGCGCTGAGATAACGCGGTCCCGGCGCCGGGGTGATCCACGCGTCTCCCCGTTCCGCGAGCGCGTTCCAGTGGCGGGCGATGGTGGGCCCGGACAGGCCAAGGACGTCCCCAACGCGCGACCAGTCGGCTCTCGGGTTCACCTGCAAGGCGTTTACGATTTCGAGATCTGATTCGGAGATCATGGCCGATTCTTTCAAGACTGTTGGCCGGAAGGGGATTTCGATCAAATTTTAGAGAGGATCTGAGCGGGGCCCTAGCGTAGTGACTCGCATCACTCTAGGTGTGAGTCCCTACCAGAAGGAAGCATTATGGCAAGCAAGACGGCCCTCCCGGCGCCATTGGCCATCACGCGCAGGACGATCGCAGGCATGGTCGTGGCCATGGCTCTGGTCGAATCGCTTAGCGGCGTCACCCAAGGGTATGTGAACCCGATCCTGCCCGCCCTCGGGCCCATCTTCTTGATAGATGATCCGACGATCAACGGCATTTTCCTGATCTCCAACGTCAGTTTCGCCGTGCTCACGCCCATCATCTCGCGGCTGGGCGACAGTTACGGATATCGGCTGGTGCTCCGCTGGTCAACGGCTGTCGTCGCCGCGGGCGTTCTCATGATGGCGCTGTGGCCGTCCCTTTGGACGGTGACCGTGGGTGTCGTCATGCTCACGTGCGTGGTTGGCTTCATCCCGTTGATGATGGGGATCCTGCGGGTCACCAGTCCCGGCCACACCCGTACGGGCGTCAGCGTGATGATCGGCGTGCTCATGATCATGGTCGGCGCAGGGGGGCTGCTGGCGGGGATTGCGGGCGTGAACGACCCCACGCTTGGTTTCTGGGTGGCGGTGCCATTCGCCGTTGCGGCCCTTGCCGCTTCCTTCGTGCTGCCCGACGCCGGAACTCCCACTCGGGAGGGGATCGCCCTGGCCCCCATGTTTGCCTGTTCCCTTGGCCTGATCGGATTCGTCGTCGCCCTCTCGATGGGACCGGACTGGGGATGGCTCGATGCGCGGACCCTCGGATCAGGATTACTCGGACTGACGTCGCTGGCAGTCTGGGCCGTGCTCGACTCCCGGAACACCCGGTCGAGAAACAGGTTCATGGACCTGCGGATGCTTGCCAATCCGCGGATCCGCGCGGTCTCACTGGCCACATTCTTCTTCGGCTTCGCGTCAATCAGCTACTTCGGCACTAACGGCATCTTCCTCCACGCCAACCCGGACAAGACCGGCTATGGATTTGCCCTCAGCCCGCTCATGATCGCCGTCGTTCTCGCCGCCGCCTCCGTGCTCTCCCTTGTGTCTTCCCTGTTGACGTCCCGGGCGCTCAGGGCGTTCGGCGAGCGTGCCACCCTGGCCTTGGCGGGCCTCCTGCTCGCGGGCGGCTTCGTGGTGATGATCGCGGCGCACTCCTCCCTGGCCGGGTACTGTGCAGGCTTCGCCCTATTCAACATCAGCCTGGGCATGTACCAGGCAGGGACCCGCTCGCTGTCAGTCGAGGGCGTGCCACTGGACGAGACCTCGACGGCGGCCGGCCTCAACGAACTGGCCTTGTCTGTCGGCATCGCGGTAGGCGCCGCCGTCGTCAAGCTCATCTCATCGTCGTCGGCCGAATCCGGGCGCATTACTGAGAGCGGCCTCGTCTCCATCTGGGGAATGCTTGCGGTCACAGCCCTGATCGCCGCAGCAGTCTCTGCGCGCTACCCAAAGCGGCAGTCAACGGAGGTCCTGGCATGAAGGCGGCTGTGCTGAGGACCACCGGCCCGGCAACTGGTGTCGAGAGCGGAACTTGGGGCCGCCTCTCCGCTGCTTTGGAGCGCTGGAAGCCTGAAGTCTTGGGCCTGAGCCATGCCATTCATGCCGATCCAGAACTCAGCGGTGAGGAGTTCCGGGCCGCCAAGCGGGTCCGTGCGCTCCTCCGGACGGCCGGATTCAGCTTCGACAGCGCTCAACCGGTGCTTCCGGCGTCGTTCAGCGCACGGTACGGCTCGGGTGAGCTCGTGGTGGCTCTCTGCGTTGAGTACGACGCCCTGCCGGCCATCGGCCATGCCTGCGGACACAACGTTAATGCGGCTTCCGCGGTGGGTGCGGCACTGGCACTGGCGGCAGTGGCCAGTGGCCTTGGTATCACGGTCAAGGTACTGGGCACGCCCGCGGAGGAGACCACCGGCGGCAAGATCGACCTGATCAAGGAAGGCTTCTTTGACGACGTGTCTCTGGCGATGATGGCCCACGCCGGTGCCGAAGACGTCGTGGGCGGCTCGTCACTGGCCATGTCCATGTGGGACGTACTCTACGAGGGCCGGCCAGCGCACGCCGCCGCTGCACCGGAGGAGGGCGTCAACGCCCTGGATGGACTCGTAGTCGCACAAACCGCCGTTGCTTTGGCCCGGCAGCAGCTTCCGGCCGGCTCCATCGTGTCGCTGATCGTCACCGAAGGCGGCCGCTCCGTCAATGTCATCCCGGAGCGTGCCCGGGCCAGCGTGGAGATGCGTTCACCGAGTTTTGCCAAACTGGGCTTCATCGAGGACCGCGTGCGCCGCTGTCTGGAAGCCGGGGCTCACGCTAGCGGAAGCACACTCAGTGTCACGCCCACGGGCAACACCTATGCAGAGCTGCGGCAGGACCGATTCTTGTCCGGCGCCTACCAGGAAGCGATGGCGGCCCGTGGGAGGAACGTCGACTTCAACGACAAACCGACTGCCTCCACGGACATGGGAAACGTCTCCCAGCTAGTACCAAGCATCCACCCTCTGCTCGGCTACGACGTCGGTGGCGCCGCCCATCACACCGCCGAGTTCGCCGCTCATGGCTCGTCTACATCCGCTGACGAGGCCGTGATGGATGGCGCCTTCGGCCTGGCAGCGGCCGCCGCGGCAGCGGCACGAGACCCGCAGCAGCGGGTAAGACTGCTCGGCGGCCGTACCCACTGACAGAAAGAAGCCATCCCCCGCTATTGCGGACCTGGACCGAGGGTGGCCTGCGGAGAACTCCGTAGGCCACCCTCGATCTGGGGCATCGGGACTGGCTCACCTAGCCGTCAAGAGTGCCCAATGCCTGTTCCAAATCGGCCCAAAGGTCTTCGACGTTCTCAATGCCCACGCTCATCCGGACCAAGTTGTCCGGCACGCTCTCCGGCTCGGCCGTGTGCCGGCGTCGGCGTTCGATCAGGGATTCCACCCCACCCAGGGATGTCGCGGGGAGCCAAAGGCGCAGGGCGCGGATCATCCGGTCCGCGGCTTCCGCGCCGCTGCTGCCGCCTGCCGGCGCCACCTCGATGCACAGGACGGAACCGAACCCCTTCATCTGCTCCTTGGCCCGCGCGTGGCCGGGGTCCGAGGCCAGCCCGGGGAAGCGGATGCCGGCAACCTTCGGATGACCGCTGAGCCGTTCGGCCAGGATCTGGGCCGACGCCTGCGAACGCTCGATCCGCAGCGCAAGGGTGCGGAGCCCGCGCAGCGCCAGCCACGCCTCGAAAGGTCCGGCGATCCCGCCGTGGATGGTGCGGTGGTGCAGCAGGGCGGCGCGGAGACCGGCGTCGGAGGTCACCAGCGCACCGAGCACGACGTCGGAGTGGCCGGAGAGGTATTTGGTCACCGAATGCAGCACGACGTCGGAGCCAAGGCTCAGGGGCTGCTGCACTAGGGGTGTGGAGAAGGTGTTGTCCGTGACGACGATCGCGCCGGCCTCATGCGCCGCGGCGGTCAGGGCCCGCATGTCCGCGACGCCGAGCATGGGATTCGTGGGGCTCTCCAGCCAGAGCATGCTGGCGGCGCGCCCGCCGGCCGGGGCAAGTGCGGCTACGACGGCGTCGGTGTCCGCGATGTCCACCGTCCGCAGCTCGAGGAATCCCTTGGCCGCCAGTTCGGTGGCCATGGTGACCGATCCCGCGTAGCTGTGCGACGGCATCACGAGCACGCCCTGGGCCGGCACCAGGGACAGGGCCGAACTCACGGCGGCGAGTCCCGAGGCGTAAAGCAGGCCCGGCAGCTCCGCGCCTTCCAACTGGCCCAACGCCTCTTCAAAGGGGTCCCACGTGGGATTTGAATACCGGCCGTAACCGCGGTCGCCGTCGCCCAGCGGACCGGTGCCGAAGTAGGTCGAGGACAGCACCAGCGGCGGGTTGACCGGTTCGTCGCGGGTGCGCGGCGGGCGCCCGGCCGCCACAACCAGCGAATCCGGCGAAAGCGTGGCGGCCTGTTCTTCAGAAAGACTCATGGAGACAGGGTACGTGGGAGCCCCGCAGGGTACCCAAGCCGTTACGCCGGGCACTATAGTGTCGGTGATTGTCGGTAGTCTTGAACAGTGACTACCCAGAGCCCCGGAGCGTCCCGCCGACTGTTGCCCGGACTGTTTATTGCCTTCGAGGGCGGAGACGGCGCCGGCAAGTCCACGCAGGCGGCTGAACTCGCCAAAGCCCTGGAATCAGGCGGCTTCACGGTGCTGCGGACCCGGGAGCCCGGCGGCACAGCGATCGGCGAGAAGCTGCGCTCCCTCGTGCTGGACCACGGCCACGGCCACATCGATGCCCACACCGAGGCCCTGATTTTCGCGGCGTCCCGGGCCGCGCACGCGAGCCAGGTCATCCGGCCCGCCCTGGAACGCGGCGAGATCGTCCTCACCGACCGGTACATCGACTCCTCGGTCGCGTACCAGGGCGCCGGCCGAGGCCTCGGAACGGAGGCGGTCCGGGACATCAACGCGTGGGCCACCTCGGACCTGCAGCCGAACCTGACGGTACTGCTCGACGTCGAACCCGCCGTCGGCCGGGAGCGGCGGACCGCCGGCGAGGCCGCCGAAGACCGCCTCGAGTCCGAGGCCGACGAATTCCACGCCAAGATCCGGGCGGCCTTCCTGGACCTGGCCTCCGCCCGGCCCGAGGCGTATCTGGTACTGCCCGCCCGCCTGCCCGTCGACGAACTCGCCGCCAGGATCTTCGAGCGCGTCGAATCCCTGCTCGCCGTCACCCAGAGCAGCACAGCATGACGGTCTGGGACGACCTCCAGGGCCAGGACGCCGTCGTGGCCCAGCTGCGCCAGGCGGCCCAGAACGAAGGGCTCACGCACGCGTGGCTTTTCACCGGCCCGCCCGGCTCCGGCCGTTCCAACGCAGCGAAGGCCTTCGCCGCGGCCCTGAACTGTGACCAGGAGGACGTCAGCCTGCGCGGCTGCGGCGAATGCCCGGCGTGCCTGACCATCCTCGGCGAAACCCACTCCGACGTCGCGTTCGTGCGCACGGAGAAGGTCACCATCACCATCGACGAGGCCCGCGAGCTCGTGTCCACCGCCGGGAACCGGCCGTCGTCGGGCCGGTGGCGGATCATCGTGGTGGAAGATGCGGACCGGATGGCCGAGCGGACCACCAACGTGCTGCTCAAGGCCATCGAGGAACCCACGCCCCGCACCGTCTGGATGCTCTGCGCGCCCTCCCCCGCCGATGTCCTGGTGACCATCCGCTCCCGCTGCCGCGCGGTGGCGCTGCGACTTCCGCCGGCCGCCGCCGTCGCGGCCCTGCTGGTCAAGCGCGACGGCGTGGACCCGGCGGTTGCCGAGCGCGCCGCCCGCGCGGCGCAAAGCCACGTCGGGATCGCCCGCCGCCTGGCCCGGGACCCGGAGGCCCGGGAGCGGCGGCTGGAGACGGTGCGGTTCCCGCTGTCCCTTCGCGGCGTCACGGCGGCGGTCATGATGGCCGAGAAACTGGTCAAGATCGCCACCGAGGAAGCCAACAGCTCCAATGACGAGCGCGACGCCGCCGAGAAGACCGCGCTGCTGGCCACCCTCGGGGCGCCCGAAAGCGGCACGCTGCCGCCGGCCATGCGGAGCCAGGTCAAGCAACTGGAGGATGACCAGAAGCGCCGCGCCAAGCGTTCCGTCACCGATTCCCTTGACCGGACCCTGACGGACCTGCTGTCCTTTTACCGGGATGTCCTGATCATCCAGATGGGGAACGCAGTGGAGCTGGTCAACGTTGAACTCAGAAGCGAGCTCGAAGACTTCGCCTCCCGTTCCACCGCCGAAGTGACCCTGGCCCGGATGGACGCCGTCAACAAGGCCCGCACGCGGATCACCACCACCAACGTGGCTCCGCTGCTAACGATCGAGTCCATGGCTTCCAGCCTTATTTGACGGCACCGCCCTCCGACAACACCGTTCCGATGACATCTTCGCTCCGTTCCTATCCTCCAAGGAGAACCGCATGAAGCCTGCTCGACCCCAGTCCGCAAGATCCCGATCCCTGGCGATCGGCGTGCGGGCCGTCGGCGCCGTGGCCCTGGCCCTCACGCTGGCCTCGTGCACCCTTTTCGGCGGCGGGGGCGGCAGCGGGTCCAGCGCCACGACATCGGGGTCAGCGGGCCAGGCGGACCCGTCAATTGTGGCGGCGGCACCGGCCGAACTGCGCAGCTATTACTCCCAGCAGATCGACTGGAAACCGTGTGAGGGCAACTTCCAGTGCGCCAAGATCAAGGTTCCGCTGGATTACAGCAAGCCCGACGGCGAGCGCATTGAGCTTGCCGCCATCAAGCTCGCCACGACCGGCGACAAGAAGGGCACCCTGATGGTCAATCCGGGCGGCCCGGGCGGCTCGGGCTATGACTTCGTCATGAACGCGGCCAACACCAACATTTCGGACAAGGTCCGGTCCGCCTACGACATCGTGGGCTTCGACCCCCGCGGCGTGAAGCGCTCCGCCCCGGTCACGTGCCTCACGGACAAGGAACGCGACGCGTCCCGCGCCAAGACCTACGCCCTGGACACCGACGCCGGACTGGACACGGCCCTGGCCGATAACAAGGCTATCGCCACCGAGTGCGTGGAGAAGACCGGCCCGGTCCTGGCCCACATCGACACCGTCAGCGCCGCGAAGGACCTCGACATCCTCCGCGGGGTGGCCAACGACTCGAAGCTGAACTACCTCGGCTACTCCTACGGGACCCTGCTGGGCTCCACCTACGCGTCGCTGTTTCCGGACAACGTGGGCCGCTTGGTCCTCGACGGCGCCATTGACCCGTCGCTGAGCTACGAGGAACTGACCAGCGGCCAGGCCGTGGCCTTCGACAAGGCCCTCCACGCCTACGTCGCCAAATGCCAGCAGACGTCCGGATGCCCGCTCACGGGAACCACCGAGGAAGGCGTCCAGCAGATCCACAACGCCATCAGCGCCGCCGAGGCAAACCCGCTGCCGGCGAAGGACGGCCGGAAAGTCTCGGGCTCCACGTTTGTCAGCGGCCTCATCATCCCGCTCTACAACAATGACAACTGGCCGATCCTCACCCGGGCGCTCGCGACGGCCCTGACCGGCGACGGCACGGGCATGCTGCGGCTGGCCGACTTCGGCGCCGACCGGGACCCCAGCGGCACCTACACCTCAAACAGCACCTTCGCCTTCAACGCCATCAACTGCCTGGACTACCCGATGGTGTCCGACACCGCGTCCATGCGGGCCGAGGACCAGAAGCTGCGCCAGGAATCGCCCACCCTGGGCTACTACTTCGCGTACGGCGGCAGCAACTGCAAGGACTGGCCGTACAAGAACGTCCGGACCCCTGCCGCGGCGGAGTACAGCGGGTCGGCTCCGATTGTTGTCGTTGGAACCACCGGCGATCCGGCTACCCCGGTGGAATGGGCCAGCTCCCTGCGCAAGCAGCTGGGAAACGCCTCGCTGCTGACCTGGAAGGGTGAGGGCCACACGGCTTACGGCCGTTCCAACACCTGCATCGGCAACGCCGTGGATGACTACCTTGTGGACGGAAAGGCCCCGGCGGACAACACCGTCTGCTAGGTCCGAGTTGGGGCCGCAAGGCGGCTTCTGTCGCTCATTTTGACCCGGACGCCGGGACTCTATTACAGTTGTCTCTTGCATGATCCGCCCGGTTCGCCGGGCATTCATGTGGTTGCTTCCTTAGCTCAGTTGGTAGAGCGTCTCACTCGTAATGAGAAGGTCGCCAGTTCGATTCTGGCAGGAAGCTCGGGAAGAACCCCTGGAAATCAACGATTTCCAGGGGTTCTGTCGTTTTCGTTGACAAATGGTAGAGCTCATGCTTTCCCTGCGTTTTAGGTCGTGGAGCGTTTCATCGGTTCCCCCTGTGGTTGGTGATCCCGATTCTAATTGTTGCTCCGAGTGCCAATGGGCATGACGGTTCGAGCCGCCCGCCGCGTCTCGAAGAGGTCCCTACTTGGCAGCCGGCAGGGTCGTTCCCGCGCGTTCGCCGACCTTGCCGTCGGCGGTGATGCCGAAGATTTCCAGGAGGACGTCCTTGCCGCGCTGGATGTCGGTGAGCGTTACGGAGCGGGCCGACTTTTCAATGCGGCCCACGGGGACCCCGTTGACGGCGACGGCCCAGGAGTCAGCTGTCGGGTCATTGGACTCCCATGTGACCTTCACCTGGGTGCCGTCGGCGGAGACGGCCTGGGCTTTGACGTTGGTCGGAGGGGCGAGCGGGATGCCGTTGGGACCGACACTGCCGATGTGGACCGGGGTCTTCAGGATGTTGGTGCTGCCGAGAGGGCTCGAGACCCGCAGGATCATCTGTCCTTCGAACGGCGTGGCGTAGGCGTGCTTGAGGACCGGCGACGTCGTGGTCTCGTCATAAGTACCGTCCCCGTCCAGGTCCCACTCGTATTTGCCGACGGTGCCCAGGGAGGATGAAGCGTCGTAGGTGATCTCCTGGCCGGGACCGGCCCAGTAGCCGTTGATCGGAAGTTTCGCCTCAACGTCGAGGTTACTGCCGCCCAGGGGGATGGTGTTGACCTGCAGGCCGCCGGCGGGGACCTGGCTTGACTGGGTCTGGTCCGTCGGAGACTGAGTCGCTGCCGGGCTTGCCAGTGCCGAGGCACTGGGTGGCGCTGTCTGGGCTTGGGATCCCGTGGGCGGGCTTCCATCGGGTGCCGCATCCCCTGGCCCTTGTGCGCAGCCTGTGGCCAGCATCAGCGATGCCGTTGCGATGGTCCAGCCTGTTGTCCGGCTCGCTCTCATGATCTCCCCCATTGGTTGATGCTTTCACAACACAACATGCGCAGACGCTCCGCAGCCTCGTCTCGACGGCGTGGCGCCGTACACAGGGTAAGCATCAGAGAAGTCACTTACCGCACATTTCCCGACGGCACCTACGTCCTGGAGGTACTATCCAGCCTTGATCCAGATTGCTGCCGATCGGCATCATCGGCATCCTCCGTTGGTGCCTGGGGCCAGGGGATTCTTGGCGGGGTGGTGATCCGGTGGTGGGCGGCATGCGCGTCGCTCGGCGCCGGACTCATCCATCTGGCCGTCGTCTCCGAGCATGTCTCCGCGTGGTGGCTGTACGGTGTCTTCTTCTTAGTGCTCAGTGTCGTGCAGATGGCGTGGGCCGTGGAGGCCATGGCAAGTGGCCCTTTGCCTGTCCCGCGTCTGTTCGCGGCGATGCATACCGCCGTCATAGGCCTCTGGCTCGTCACCCGCATCGCCGGGCTCATGAGTCCGCGGCTCTCACCAAAGTGCAGCGCCGCATGGTCGCCGTCGGCGCGCTGGTGATAGCCGCCGTCACCGCTGCTGCCCTGGTCACCAGCCAGCCCGTCTTCGGACACGGCCACGATCCGCACGCCGATGGCTCTGCGGTGAGGTGAGAGCCCGCCGTCTCGGGAGGACCGATGTGCAGTGTTCGTCAGGTGCTGAGCAGCGTCAGGCAGAAGCCGATGACACACCTGCAGGCGGGTGCGGCGCGGCCCCATGTAGGACTCAGGGACGCACTGCCGTGGCCTACTTACAGCTCGCCAGGATGCCGGCGATGGCGTCGTGCTCGGGACGGGTCATCCACAGCTTGTACTTGGCCTTCACAGCCGTCTGGCGGGCGACGTATTCGCAGCGGAACGCCTTGTTGGCTGGCAGCCACGCATCGGCGGAGCTATCCGACTTCTGCTGATTCGCCGGGCCGTCAGCCGCCATGAGGTTTAAGGGGTCATTGGCGAGCTGGAGGCGCTGGCCGGCGGTGATCTGCTGGGCTCCGGTCTGCCAGGCCAGGGACAGCGGGATGATGTGGTCGATCTGGACGTCCGCGGAGTTCTCGCCACGAGTGAAATTGATGGTCTTGCCGGTGTATTTGTCGGCAAGCTTCCCGGAGGCGATGACGCAATCTTTGGTGCCCGGCTTGGTCGTCACATCGGTGAGGTCCCGGCGGAGCATGTCGTTGCGCGTGTCGCAGCCGTTGTGATCCACATCGGACCAGGCGGCGCCGAACTGTCCGCGGCTGTAGCCGGTCTTCGGGGCCTTGCCCTTCACCGGAATAGACGCCAGTCTTGCCACGGCGGTGGCGGTCTCGGCGGGGTTGGCCGACCCGGCCGCAGGAGCGCCCGCCGCGGCGGAGGCGCTGTGCACGGCGTCCGCGACTTTTGTGCCAACGTGGGCTGCGGTGTCACAGCCGGAGAGCGAGCCTGCGAGGAGCAGGCCGGTAAGGACGGTCAGGGTCTTGGTGGCGGCGTAGCGAGTGATGTTCATGCCAATCATGTGTGCGGCGAAAAGGATCAGGTTACCCGCATCGGGCCCCTGGCCCGTGCAGGCCGGAGCATGGAGTCGCTCACGCGCAACTAAGGTCGTGTCGTTCCGGGGAAACCTTTAACGGTGGATTTCAATGACTCCAGGGCCGCCAGGTCCTTGTCAGTGGGTTCTGTCCGGTCGATGATCAGCGTCTGCACCGTGTAGCCCAGTTCCACCCTGGTGATGGCGTACATTTCGGCGTCGACCGTGAGGGTCCGTCCATCCGGCACAACAAGGGAACCCCCGGAAATCAACGATTCCGGGGGTTCCCTTGTTTCAGGGACAGCAACGGTGGCTGATCCAGGCGTTCCCTTCGGTCAGGTGCCGGCCCCCGGGGTGAAGTAATTGTGGACGTCCAGATACTTCACTGTGGGCGGCGCGGGGATACCGACTTCGGCGCTGAACGGGCCGATCTGGTCCTTCGCGAAGGCGTCGTAGAGTTCCTTCGTCTGCCACAGGTCGGTGACGAGGATCCCGTCGTCGGTGGCGGCCACCCAGTGTCCGAGGGCGCCAGCCGGTGCGGGCCCTCCCGGGGTCAAGCCCATCTTGCCGATGACCTGGTCATATTGCTCCAGCGTGGCACCGGTAAATTCCATGATGACTGCGACGGCCATTATCTACTCCTCACAGGCGGCAGGCCGCAAGGCAACGGCCTGCAATTGGTTTGATATGGCACGGTCTACGCCCGGGCCGCGCAGTCGTCAATACGTCGCGGACTGAGGACGTCGTGAGTCCCGCGGACCGCCGTCGGGACAGCCGTCAAAAGCGCAGGAGCAGCCCGCTGTCCCAAAGCGGCCGGGTATTCAAACACGCCGCGCCCTTGCGCGGTCGGCTACTTCAGGGTGAGCACCGGGTTGACGGGAGCCTTCAGGGAATCCACCTGCAGGCCCACGGACAGTTTCTGGCCGGCGGCGACCTTAGTGGCCCAGTCCGAGCCGCTGCAGGTCACCGACACCTTGGGGATGACGGTGCAGCTGATGCCCCAGGAGTTGGCCACCCGGGTGACGTTCGGATCGGGCCAGCTCACGCTCCAACCGGGCGCCCCCCGGAGCCCGGTGACCTCGATATTGGCCACGTAGCCGCCGGTCCACGAACTGCCGAGCTTCCAGACCGCGCTGATCGACCCGCCCGACGTCGGCGCGGGAGACGGCGTCGGCGTCGGGGTCGGGGTGGCGGTCGGCGTGACCGTGGGTGACGGCGTGGGAGTCGGGGTGACGGTGGGCGACGGCGTCGGCGTCGGCGTCGGGCTGACGGTCGGTGACGGCGTCGGGGTGCCACTCAGGATAGGCGCGAGCGCGGCCAGTTTGGCAGCCTCCGGGGTGCGCCAGTCCGCCTGGACAAGGCCTCCGGTGATGCCACTGTTCGGGTTGAACGACCAATACGCGAAGCTCATGGAGTTGGTCCCGAGATACGAGACGATTTTCTCCATCCACTGCTTGTCCGACGTGGTTTGCAGCGCGGTCCCGAACTCGCCGAGCAGAACCGGCGCGATGCCCTGCTTCTGGATGTACCCCCAGTTGGCGTCCCACACGGCCGGCAGGTTGTTGGGGTAGCTGGCGTCGCCGAACCACTTCTGCGCATACAGCGACGCCGGATAGTCGTGCGGGGAATAGACCACACGGTTGGGCGTGGCCAGGGTGACCGGCTTGTTCTTGACGTCGGCCAGGCCGCCGCCCCACCAGGTGGAGGTGCCGTTGCCCTGGTTCTCGATGCCCTCAACGAGGATCAGCAGGTTGGGGTTGGAGGCCAGGACGGCGTTGCCGCCGCGGGTGGCCGCGGCCTGCCAGTCCGTGGCGGCGGCCCCGCCCCATGTCGCCGCCCCGGCGGGCTCATTGTGAAGGTCGGCGCCGATGACAGTGGAATCGTTCTTGTAACGGGCGGCGAGCATCTTCCAGTCAGCGATCCACTTCGACTCCGGGTAGGCGGCGGTGTACCAGAGCGGGGACTGGTCGGCGGAGGATGGCCGGTGCCGGTCCAGGATGATTTGCAGGCCATTGGCCTTGGCGCGGGCGATCACCGTGTCCATCAGGACCAGGGGCGTCTTGCCCTCAAGCGCGTAGGCGCGGTTGGCCCAGTAGTTCAGGTTGCCCTTGATGGTTGTCGCGGCCAAGCACTCATTGGAGAACGGCAGGCGGACGGTGTTGAATCCCATCGACTTGATGTTGGCCAGGGCCTCGTCAATGGTCAGGGTCCCCCAGAGGCCGTGCGGCATGCAGTCAGGGGTTTCCATGCCGAACCAGGACGCGGCCTTGATGGTGTACGGGGCGTTGTTCGAGTCCAGGATCATCCCGCCTGAGGTGTGCAGCCATCCGGTGGACGGCGGCGGCGTTGTGGCGGCAGAGGCCAGGGGCGGCGTTGTGGCGGCAGAGGCCAGGGGCGGCGCGGCCACGGCGACGCCGGTAAGAGCCAGTCCGGCAGCCACAGCGATGCCCAGAAGCGCAGCCGTCACGGTGGGGCGCCTTCCCCCGGCGTGACGTGGCGGATTCGAAAACGGTTTCACAGTTCCTCCGTGAGAGTGGCGTGCGGGTGCTGCCTTGGTATTGGTGCGGCTCTTGGCGCGCGGGGCGGCACCGAGGATGAAGGCCCCTTCCGGCTGGTGCCGGCGGGAGCCGTCCGAGCTCATGGATGTGAAGCCTTTCAATCCGTCATTGTGGGTCCCCCCGGCCCGCACAATGCGGATCGGCTCTCAAAAAGTACCAAGCTGCCGCCAAGAAAGATCCCCTTTGGCCAATATTTCCTTCCGCGCCTCGACGCGGCCACAGGCCCCTGACCTGCGTGTTGTCTTTTTCCGGGCCGTCCGCCAGCCTTAGGGAATGGAACGGCCCGGGCGCAGGCCGCCAGCCCGCCAGCAACTCCCGCCGTCGCGGTCCGGAGGCCAAACCGACAATCGGCGGCACCGACTGTGGGGCCCGGTTGTCGGCTTCGGCCTGGTCAGCCTCGCTGCGGACATGGTGTCCGACGGCGCCCGCCCGCTGGGAGGTCCCCTACTCGCCCAGCTCGGTGCGTCCGCGCTTTTCGTCGGCCTCGTGACCGGCGCCGCGGAGGCCGCGGCCCAGGGACTCCGGCTGGTGTTCGGTCCCTGGGCAGACCGCACCGGGAAATACTGGGCCTTCACGATGGCCGGGTATGCGCTCACGGCCGTGTGCATCCCGCTGCTGGCGTTGACGCCGCTCGCCGGGACCGCCGGGATGGCCCTGGCTGCCGTGCTCATCATCGGGGACAGGGTTGGCAAAGCCGTCCGCAGCCCGGCGAAAACCGTGCTGCTCGCTGCAGCGGCCAAGCCGGTTGGCCGGGGCCGCGGCTTCGCCGTCCACAAATCCCTCGATCTGGCCGGGGCGCTCCTGGGCCCGCTGCTCGCTTCGGCGGTGCTGGTTGCCACCGGCTCGCTGCCGGCAGCCTTTGCGGTGCTCGTCATCCCGGCGGCGGCCACGCTGGCAATTCTGGTTTGGTTGCGCCGCCGCATCCGGGATCCCGGCGCGGACGGAGCTGCGCCCGACGCCGCCGGCTTGCCGCCGTCGGACGCCGCGGCGCCGGGTTCGGTTCCGTCCCGCGGGAAATCCGACGGCCGGCCGCCGTCGGCGTTCTCCAGCGTCTTCATTTTGTTTGCCCTGGCCGCATTCTTCTGGAGCGCCGGGCTGGTGGCCTTCGGCATCATCTCCTACCATCTGACGGCCGCCGTCGCGGTCCCCGTCGCCGTGGTTCCGCTGCTGTACGCCGGCGCCATGGGGGCCGGCGCCGTCGGGGCCCTCGCCAGTGGTGTCGTTTACGATCGCGCGGGGGCGGCCGTGCTCCTGGCTCTGCCCGTGCTGATCATGGGGGTGCCTGTGCTGGCCCTGGCGCCGAGCGCCGGGCTCGTGCTCGCCGGCGTCCTGGTCTGGGGCGCGGCCACGGGCATCCAGGACTCCACGGTCAAGGCGTTGGTCGCCGATCTGGTGCCCCAGCCCCGGCAGGGCACGGCATACGGGGTGTTCGCGGCGTTCGAGGGGGCCGGTGCGTTGGCTGGTGGGGTCCTGTACGGGTCGCTCTACGGTGCACAGCCAGCGCTCATCGCTGCCGTGGCCGCACTCCAGGCGACGGCCCTGGTCCTGTTGCTCGTAACGCTGCGCAGGGCCCGGCGCCACCGGGTCTGATGACGGGTAGCGAACTCGTGGCGGGGCCGGACTCCTATGATGCTTGCATGGGATCGCTGGAACTTGCGGGCATTGCCAGGCCGCTCTATGCCTTGCCGTACGGGGAGTTCGTGGCTGCGAGAACGGCCGCAGCCAAAGAAGTCAGTTCCGTGGGCGCCACCGCGGCCGAGCAACGCGCCCTGGCGGCCGAAGTCCGGGCCCTGCCGAAGCCGTCGGTGGCGGCCTGGGCGGTGAACATACTGGCGGCGCACAGCCCCGAACTCCTGCGGGATTTGGCTGGGCTGGGAACGTCGATGCAGGCCGCGCAGGACGCCCTGGATGCCGCGGATCTCCGCCGCCTCGCCCAGCAGCGGCGCCAGCTTCTCGCCAGCGCGGTAAAGACAGCACAGGCACTGGCGGCCCAGCACGGACGGGCCATCAGCGCCACCGTGGCGACGGAAGTGGAGCAGACCCTGCGGGCCGCCACCGCCGACCCGGGGGCCGCAGCCGCCGTGCAGAGCGGCTGTCTGCTCCGGGCACTCTCCGCAGACGGGGTCGACGTCGTCGACCTCGCCGGCGCCGTGGCTGTCCCGGGGAGCCGCGCGGCCGCGGCGCCCGGTCCCGGAGCCGCGCCTGGAACGGCCAGCGTCCGCGGCACAGAACCAGCGCCCGGCGCCCGCGAAACCGAACCGGCGGACCGGGCCGCACATCGCGGCGAGGCTGCCGGCGGAAAATCAGCGGAACAGCCCCGCCTCCGGGCCGTCGGGCCGGCACGGGTGACGCCCACGCCGTCGGTGGTGGAACGGGCGCGGGCGGCCCTCGAGGCGGCCGAAGAGGCCGCCGCGGAGGCCGACGAGGAAGCACTCCGCGCGGCCGCGGAGCTGGCGGAGGCGACGGCGGAAAGCACTCGGCTGGCCGATGAGGCGCGCGAACTCAGGCGGCGGCTGGACGCGGCAGAAACCGGGCTCAAAGCAGCACGGAAGCGTCACGAGCTGGCGGCGGCTATGGCGCAGCATGCGGCACGGGCCGCGGACCGGCAACGCCGCAAGGAAGTCCTGGCCCGGGAACGAGTGCTGCGGCTTGGCAACACGCCGGAGCCGTAAAGTCTTAGTGTCGGAGGTCGGTTGCACACTGGAATCATGGAGAACAACCAGAATTTCCAGCAGAGTTCCCCCCGGGAATTTGATTCAGATTTTGAGGCGGACTTCAACGACGCACAGGATGGCGCACTGTATTTCGCGGTCACCTACCTGGACACCGACTGCGGCCGGATCCGCACCGAGGGCTTCGATGATGCTGCCGCCGCGGACCGCTTCGCCAGCCGGTGCGTTGCGGGCGAAGACGGCTGGGCCGTCGTCGATGCCATCCCGGCGAAAGAGCGCCGGGCCGCCGCCTGACGCCGGAGATTTTCCGGAGCGGCGCCCATGTCCCGTGTGTCGCTGTCCCGACGGGCCGGATTGGGCCGGGCGCGCGAAGGGCCTCCACCCTGTCCGGGGTGAAGGCCCTGTGCGAACGCCCGCTGGCTGCCGGCGTCGTGGGAGTTGCTTAGGCGAAGTCGGAGACAGCCGGGTCCGGGCCGATCCGGCCGGCGTCTTCGGCGGTACGGTCCAGCCCGTTGATGGCCTGGATGTCGGTCTCGTCCAGGCTAACGTCCAGGGCCGCGTAGTTCTCGCGGATCCGGGACTCGGTCACCGACTTCGGGATGACCACGTTACCGATGGCCAGGTGCCAGGCGATGACCACCTGGGCCGGGGTGGCACCGTGCTTGGCGGCAATCTGGGAAATGACGGGGCTCTCGAGGAGCTCTCCGCCCTGGCCCAGCGGCGACCACGCCTGGGTGAGGATGCCCTTGGACGCGTTGAATTCGCGGAGATCGGCCTGGCTGAAGAACGGGTGCAGCTCCACCTGGTTGATGGCCGGAACCACACCGGTCTCGTCGATCAGTCGCTGCAGGCCATCCTTGGTGAAGTTGGAGACGCCAATGGTCTTGACCCGGCCCTGCTTCTGGAGCTCGATGAGCGCCTTCCAGGTGTCAACGTATTTGTCCTGCTTGGGCTGCATCCAGTGGATCAGGTACAGGTCCAGGGTCTCGAGGCCCAGTCGCTCCATGGACTCCTCGAACGCCTTCAGAGTGGACTCGTAGCCCTGATCCGCGTTCCACAGCTTGGTGGTGATGAAAATTTCCTCGGGCTTGAGGCCGGAGCGCTCAATCGCGCGGCCCACGCCTGCTTCGTTGCCGTAGATCTTTGCCGTGTCGATGTGGCGGAAGCCAGCCTCAAACGCCTGCACAACCACCTTTTCGGCCACGTCATCTTCAACCTGCCACACCCCGTAACCGAGCTGGGGGATGGTGTTGCCGTCATTGAAAGTCAGTTCCGGTGAAAAAGTCATATAACTATCCTGCCAACATCCGGGCCGTCCGGCCAGCGACAGGGGCGCCGATAAGCTAGGCGCGTAACCGGGAATACCCGGGATTACCGGCGAATATCGGGAACGCCGGTCATGGGGAGCCGGGCCGCCGCTGCGCTGGTGCGCGGGACGGCTCAGGCCGGCGTCGGCCCTTGGCCGTCAGCCTCCGCAAGCCGCCGCTCGGCGTCGTGGACCTGTTCCAGCACGGACTCGGCGCGCCGCCACACCGACGCGGCACCCGCCGGGACCGGCCCCACGGCGAGGCGGAGCATTGCGGCTGCCTCAGCCGTCATGGCCAGGGAATTGCCAGCCGTCGACAGAGCCCGGTGAACCCCTGCCAGCGGCCCCGGGATGTCCAATCCATTGCTTGGAAAGCGCCGCTGGGCCTCCACGCAGACCTGCCGGACCCGGGGCGCGAGCGCGGAGAGCTGGTTGGCGATCTCGACGAGTTCGCCGTACAGCGCCTCCTCCTCGACCCCCTCGAGGACCTGGTGGTAGCGGTCAAGTCCGCGGTTGAACCGGTCATGGGCGCGCCGCCAGAGGCCCTTGCCGAGTTCGGCGTCGTCCCTGCGGCCTTGCAAGGCTGCGCTGAAGAAGCCCAAGGTCGCGCTAAAGGTACTGGCCCGGACCGTGGTCCGGTTCCGCGCGTTCGGGTGACTCCGAGGAATCCGCGCCGCGACGCGGCGCCGCGGCGCGGACCGGTTCGCCGTTCTCCCCGATGATGACGCCTGGCGCGATCACTGTTCCGGGCGGCAGCTGGCGCAGCTGCATCTGGGCGTAGGCGTGCTCCCTGGCGGCGTGCTGCGCCGCGACGGCCGTCTGGATGCCGTGGAAGAGTCCCTCAAGCCAGCCGACCAGCTGGGCCTGGGCTATCCGGAGTTCCGCATCGGAGGGGGTGGCGTTCTCCGGAAAGGGAAGGTTGAGCCGTTCGAGCTCCTCAACGAGCTCCGGGGCCAGTCCGTCCTCGAGTTCCTTGATGGAACGGTCGTGGATTTCAGCCAGCCGGACGCGGGCCGCGTCGTCCAGCGGCGAGGACTTCACCTCGTCCAGCAGCTGCTTGACCATGGTGCCGATCCGCATGACCTTCGCGGGTTGGTCCACGAGGTCCTGAAGTTCGCTTCCCCGGGGCGGCCTGGGCCCGGATCCGGGTGCGCCGGCGTGTCCGGCCGGCACTGCAGCCGGTGTCACCGACGGCGTCCCGGGCAGGGCGTCGTCCACGGGCGTGCCTTCGACGGGAACGTCGTCGGCGGTTTGGGCGCCGGACTGAGTGTCGTGCTGATCGCTCATGGCTTCATACTCTCACGCGCCGGGCGACGCGGACCCGGCGTCCGCCGCAAGCGGAGAGGCGCCGTCGGACGCACTTGCGCCCAACACCGCCCCTCCCCCGGCCCCGGCCGGCCACCTGCGCAGTAGCGCCTGTGCTGCAGCACCGCTCAGCAGCACCGCCCCTGCGGATTGGTGTCCTGCCGGTCGGTCCGGTCACGCCAGAACTCCCGCTCAGTGAGGGGCGCGCTGGTGTGCCCGGCGGCCTCATGGTGTTCCAGGTACTTCTTGTAGGCATCGGCGCCCAGGACTCCGCCGAGGTACGCGGCAAAGCCGCGGAACCCGGCAAGGACCGCGTTCAGGTCCGGCTCCGCATCAATGGTGCCCGGACTTTTCGAGCCGTTCCCCGGCCGGGAGCTGGTTCCACTCGGCCACGAGGTCACGCTCCGCCGCCGTGGGAACAAAGCCTGCCGGGGCGAAGACACGGGAGGCCCGTGCGGGGTCTTCGTTCTCGGCGTTGGGGAGCCCAGCGGCCGTGTTCCGCAGGGCCTGGATGGTTGCCATCACTGCCGTGATGATGACGATGATGCTCAGCACCACGAAGATGATCGAAAGCCATCCCTGGATCATGGTGTTGCGGACCACGGCCTCCATGGCGGCCTGTGTCTTGGCGGTGCCGAAGGAGGTCTTGCCGTCCGCCAGAGCCTTGGCGAAGGCTGCGTTGTTGGCGAAGTAGCCCACCGCCGGAACGGGCGAGAAGATCTTGTAGAAGCTCGCCGTGATGGTCACGACGGCGGCGAACGCCAGCGGCGCCGCCACGATCCACAGGTACTTCAGTGCGGTGCGCTTGGCGGCAATGGCCAGGCAGACCGAGAGGGCGATGGCCGCCAGCAGCTGGTTGGCGATGCCGAACAGCGGGAAAAGGGTGTTGATGCCGCCCAGCGGGTCGGTGACGCCCATGATCAGGACCGCACCCCAGGCGGCCACCATGATGGCGGTGCAGAGCCAGGCACCCGGGCGCCAGGAGTGCTCCTTGAACTTCGGGACGAAGTTGCCGATCGAGTCCTGGAGCATGAAGCGGGCAACGCGGGTGCCGGCGTCGACGGCCGTGAGGATGAAGAGGGCCTCGAACATGATGGCGAAGTGGTACCAGAACGCCATCATCGCGGTGCCGCCGATGAACTGCTGCATGATGTGGGCAAGGCCGACGGCGAGGGTGGGCGCGCCGCCCGAGCGGGACACGATGCTTTGCTCCCCCACGTCCTTGGCCGTCTGCGCGAGGTCGCCGGCCGTGATGTTGACGCCGGACAGGCCCAGGCCGTTGACCCATGCGGCCGCTGTCTCGACCGTCCCGCCGGTCAGCGCCACGGGGGCGTTCATGGCGAAATAGATGCCGCGGTCAATGGAGATTGCGGCGACGAGGGCCATGATGGCAACGAAGGATTCCATCAGCATGCCGCCATAGCCGATCAGGCGCGTCTGGCGTTCCTTCTCGATCAGCTTCGGTGTGGTGCCGGACGCGATCAGGGCGTGGAAGCCGGACAGCGCGCCGCAGGCGATCGTGACGAACAGGAACGGGAACAAGGCGCCGGAGAAGACCGGGCCGTTGTCGCGGCCGGCGTATTCGCTGAAGGCCGGCACGGTGATCTCGGGGCGGACCACGATGATGGCCAGGGCCAGCATCACGATCACGCCGATCTTCATGAAGGTGGAGAGGTAGTCGCGGGGGGCCAGGAGGAGCCAGACGGGGAGGATGGCTGCGATGAAGCCGTAGATGATGAGGCCCCACGCGATGGTGACCTTGTCCAAGTGGAAGAACGCGGCACCCCATTCGGTGCCCGCCACGGCGCCGCCGCCGATGATGGCGGCCATGAGCAGCACGAATCCGATCAGGGAGACCTCCATGACCTTGCCCGGCCGGATGTAGCGCAGGTAGACGCCCATGAAGAGGGCGATCGGGATGGTCATGCCGACCGAGAAGACGCCCCACGGGCTTTCGCCCAGGGCGTTGACGACCACCAGGGCGAGGATGGCGACGATGATCACCATGATGAGCAGGGTCGCGACGAGGGCGGCGGTGCCGCCGATGACGCCGAGTTCCTCGCGGGCCATCTGGCCCAGGGAACGGCCGCCGCGGCGCATGGAGAAGAACAGGACGAGGTAATCCTGGACGGCGCCGGCAAGGACGACGCCGATGATGATCCAGATCGTGCCGGGCAGGTAGCCCATCTGTGCCGCGATGACCGGGCCCACCAGGGGGCCGGCGCCGGCGATGGCGGCGAAGTGGTGGCCGAAGAGGACGTTGCGGTCCGTGCGGACGTAGTCCTTGCCGTCGGCCTTGTATTCGGCCGGGGTGGCGCGGCGGTCGTTGGGCTTAAGCAGGTAGCGCTCGATGACCTTGGAGTAGAAGCGGTAGCCGATCAGGTACGTGCAGACCGACGCGAACACAAACCAGATGGCGTTGACGGTCTCGCCGCGGATGATTGCGAGCATGAACCAGGCGACGCCGCCGAGCAGCGCGATGGCCGCCCACAGGGCGATCTTGGCGGGCGTCCAGGTGCGGTCAGCGGAGTCGCGGACAGACTCATCCACCGACGTCGGCGGGAGGGACGGATCCGGAACGACCCCGTCGTCGAGTTGTACTGTTCCGTGCGTGCTGACGCCGTGCATGCTCCTGTGCGCGCTGCTGTTTGTGCTTTCGCGTTGTGTGCCATCTGGCATTGTGCCCATGTCTCCTCCTTGAGAAACCCGACTGGGCAGTCCACCGGTACAGAACTGCCTCCCGCACCCTACCAATGCGGCCGCGCCCTGGCGGGGGCCCTGCGCCCGGCGGTGTGGATGGCGCGACAAGCGGTCGGTCCGGTTACGCCTGGAGGTTGCTGAGCTGCATGAGGCGGGCCTCGCAGAGGTCCAGCCAGCGCACTTCGGCTTCGGTCTGGAAGATGAGGGAGTCCAGCACCAGGAGCCTGGCGGTATCGGCCGGGCGCTGGAGCGCAGCCGTGTCACGGCGGGACTTGGTGTACTCCTGCAGCGCCCGGATGGAGACCGCCCGCTGGGCCTGGATGATGGCGCCGACGTCGGTCCCGGGAATCGTGAGGCCCAGGGCGAGCTTGATGGCCAGTTCATTCCGGGGCGGATTTGCGCGGGGTACCGGAGCCGCGAACCAGGCGCTGACTTCAGTCCGGCCGGCCGCGGTGATGCTGTAGATGACGTGCCCGTCGCCGTCGCCGCCGTCGTTGCGGACCAGCCCGTCGCGTTCCAGCCGGTCAAGGGTGGTGTAAACCTGCCCGATGTTCAGCGGCCAGGAGGAACCGGTGCGGTCCTCGAATTCGGTCCTGAGCTGGTAGCCGTAGCGCGGCCGGTCCTGCAAGAGGGCGAGGAGACTCTGACGGATAGACATGGCGCCCCCCCGAAATCAAGAAGTCACGAAACCACACAGCATACACGCGCCCCAAGACGCGTGTATACCGCGTATGGACCTACGGTATCGCTATTGCCGCCCCGACCGCAAAACAGCGCATGCCTGGAACGGAATAGATCGCCCCTGACCTGCGGTTTAAGCCAGCCAGCAGCCGGCTACATGACCAGCAGCACCTTGCCCACGTGGTCGCCGGAATCGAAATAGGTGTGCGCGGCGGCGACCTGGTCCAACGGGAAGGTCTTGGCCACGAGGGGCCTGATCCGGCCGTCGGTCAGCATGGGCCACACGGCGTCGCGGACGGCGTTCATGATCACGGTCTTTTCCTCGACCGGGCGGGGACGCAGTGCAGTGGCGATGATTGCGGCCCGCTTCCGGAGCAGCTGTCCAAGGTCCAGTTCCGCCCTCGCGCCGCCCTGCAGCCCGATCACCACGAGGCGCCCGTAGTCGGCGAGCGCATCGATGTTCTGCTCGAGGTACTTGGCCCCGACGACGTCGAGGATGACATCTGCGCCTTTGCCGCCGTTTTGCGCGCGCAGGCTCGCCGGGAAGTCTTCCTCCGCGTAGTTGATGGCGATGTCCGCCCCGAGGAAGGCCTTGGCGGTGCCGACCTTTTCCGCGTTGCCGGCGGTGGTGGCCACCCGGGCGCCAACGGCCTTGGCCAGCTGGATGGCCATGGTGCCGATACCGCCCGTGGCCCCATGGATGAGGACGGTTTCGCCCGGCTGCAGCTGCGCCGTCATGATCAGGTTGGAATAGACCGTCGCCGTGACCTCGGGCAACGATGCCGCCGTGACCAGGTCCACGCCGTCGGGGATCCGCAGGACCTGCCCGGCAGGCACGGCCACCTGCTGGGCGTAGCCGCCGCCGGCGAGCAGCGCCACCACCTTGTCCCCCACGGAAAACGCCTTGGTCACGCCCGGGCCGAACCCTGCAATCCGGCCGGAGACCTCCAGCCCCGGGATCTCGGAGGCGCCCGGGGGCGGCGGGTAGAAGCCCTTGCGCTGCTGGACGTCGGCACGGTTAAGGCCCGCGGCCACGACGTCGATCAGCACCTCGCCGGGGCCGGCCACCGGGGCCTCAACCTCACGGACTTCCAGGACCTCGGGTCCGCCGGGCTCTGAGATATAGACAGCCTTCATGGAGCACTCCCGATTCCTAACTGGCTCCGCGCACGTTCGCCGCGATCACCAGGTCCGATCAACATCACTCCCCAGAATATGGCGGGGAGCTGCACGCGTCCGCAAGCGCACGGTGTTTTTGGTTTTTGTGGCAGCCGACTGCCTATGAAAGACTACTCGTTAGGGAAGGTTGTCCGAGCGGCCGATGGAGCTGGTCTTGAAAACCAGTGTGCGGTGACCCCGTACCAAGAGTTCGAATCTCTTACCTTCCGCGGACAATGCCCCCGCCTCCTGCAGTTCATGTCGGAAGCGGGGGCATTTTTGCGCGCTGGGTCGGTCCCGCGACGTCGTTTCGCGGGGCCCGCCAGAGGCAGCTCCCCCGGCCGGCCCCATTGAAACTGTCGGTGCCCCGTCATAGTCTCTCTGTGTCTCCATCACCCCGTCTCCACTACAAACCAGAGTCCGGCGGCCGCACGTCCATGGCCGCCACAGAGAGCAGGAGCTCCCATGCCCACACCCGAGCACTCCAACGGCGCACCATGCTGGATCGACCTCATGACTTCAGATGCTGAGAAGGCCAAGTCGTTCTACGGTGCGCTGTTCGGCTGGACATACCAGACCGGCGACGAAGCAAAATACGGCGGCTACATCACCGCCTGGAAGGACGGCAAGTCTGTCGCCGGCCTGATGCAGAAGCAGGAGGATCAGGCCGCCTGGCCGGACATGTGGTCCACGTACCTGCGCTCGGAGGACGCCGCTGCGACCGTCAAGGCCGCAACGGAACACGGCGGCCAGGTCTACATGCAGCCCATGGACGTCCCCGAACAGGGCAGCATGGCCATGATCGCCGACGCCACGGGCGCGTCGGTCGGCGTGTGGCAGCCGGCTGAGATGAAGGGCTATGAGCTGGCGGCCGAGCCCGGAGCCCCGGCCTGGCACGAGCTCCACACCAAGGATTACGCAGCGGCCGTCAAGTTCTACCAGGACGTGTTCGGCTGGGACACCGACGTCATGAGCGACACCCCGGAATTCCGCTACACCACGCTGGGCGCAGGTCCGGCGGCCAAGGCCGGGATCATGGACGCGTCGGCCTATCTCCCCGCCGAGGTCCCGTCCAACTGGCAGGTCTACTTCGCCGTGGAAGACGCCGACGCCTCCATCGAGACGGCAGTGTCTCTCGGCGCCAAGGTGATCGACGGACCCGACGACACCCCGTTCGGCAGGCTCGCCACGCTGACCGACCCCACCGGTGCCATGTTCAAGATCGTGGCTGACACCGGACAGGGCGATCAGTCCGCCGCGGACGCTTAATCGGCCAGGACTCAAAAGCTCCTCCCACCTAATTACAAAAATTGTTGTAGGAAATACCGGCCAGACCCTTCCCCAAGGGCTACTGGCCGGTATTCTGCTGTGGAGCGTCCGGCGGAAGCACCCGGACAATGCTCGCCTGCAACACCAGTCACCATTGCCCGGGGCTTTCGAGCCGCTCCGGGAAGGCTGCGGCGCGTCTCGCTGGGGGACGTCCCGCCGAATGCACGTTTAATCCATACGTTGTTCATTCACCCCTGTTTGGATAGGCCCGGCACGACTTGACCAGGAGTTCATGCCGGCCATAGTCCGCTACACCCTGCGGACGCACTGCACCCTGCCCTTTACCCGGGGCACCCTAATGAGAGTTAGAGCGGATGAAACTAACACCCTGGAAAACAGCGCTGGGCACAGCCGTGTCGGCGGCGCTGATAGCGGCCCCGCTGGCGGCCGTGCCGGCCAATGCCGTGGAGGCCGCCCCGGCAGCAACCGGAACCTCGCCGGTGGTCATCAACGAGGCCTACCTCAGCGGCGGCAGCTCCGGCGCTGCCTTCAAGAACAAGTTCGTCGAGCTCTACAACGGCTCCGACGCCCCGGTCTCGCTGGAGGGCTGGTCTCTCCAGTACCGCTCCGCCACGGGGACGGGGGCGCCGAGCTCCGTTGCGGCCTTGGCCGGCAGCATTCCCGCCAAGGGCTACTACCTGCTCAAGGGCGGCAGCAACGGCACAGCCGGTGCCGACCTGCCGGCAGCCGACGCCACCGCGACCGGCTTCAACCCGGCCGGAGGTGGCGGCACGATCGTGCTGGCCACGCAGGCCGGCGCGCTCAACCCGCTGCCGACCGGCTCGGTCATTGAACCGGCCAATGTCGCCGACCTGCTCGGCTACGGCACGTCCAACACGTTCGAGACCCAGACGGCCGCTGCGCCTTCGGGCAACGCCGACGTCAAGAGCCTGAACCGCAGCAACGGCGCCGACACCAATAACAACTTCGCCGACGCGACGCTGAACGCAGCCATCACGCCAAAGGCCGCCAATGGTGTGGCTCCCGGCCCCGTGGACCCGCCCGTCGATCCAGGCCCCGGCACCCCCCCGGCCGCCAAGTCCATCGCCGAAATCCAGGGCAGCGGCGCCGCGAGCCCGCTGGCAGGAGCATCGGTCATCACGCGCGGCCGGGTCACTGCCACGTTCCCCACCGGCGGATTCGCCGGCTACTACGTCCAGACCCCCGGCACGGGCGGCGATCTCACCCCGGCCAACCACGCGGCGTCGGACGCTGTGTTCGTCTACTCGCCGTCCACGGTCGACTCCGTCAGGATCGGCGACTACGTCGAACTCACCGGCGCTGTCAGCGAATTCTTCGGCATGACGCAGTTGAACGTCGCCGCGGCTGCCGATCTGAAGAAGCTCACCGAGGCCGCCCCCGAGGTCAAGGCCACCGGCTTCGCCCTCCCCGCCGACGAGACCTTCCGTGAGTCCCTCGAAGGCATGCTGCTCACCCCGCAGGGTCCGGTCACCGTGGCGGACAACTTCTCGCTGAACCAGTACGGCGAGATCGGCCTGGCCGGCGGCACCACCGCGCTGGAGCAGCCCACCGCCGTCGCGCCCTTCGGCTCCGCGGAGTACACCGCCACGGCCGCGGCGAACGCCGCCCGCGGCATCAAGCTCGACGACGGCGCCACTACGAACTTCCTCAAGGACGCCGCCACCAAGGCCCAGGTGCTCCCGTACCTGACCACGGCCGACCACGTCCGGGTCGGCGCGCCGGTGACATTCAAAACCGACGTGGTGCTCAGCTACGCGAACAACGCCTGGAAGTTCCAGCCCCTGACCCAGCTGACGGCCGCCAACGCAGACACCGTCCAGCCGGCAAGCTTCGGCGCCACCCGCGCGGACACCCCGGCAGCCGTGGGAGGCAACCTCAAGCTCGCCTCCTTCAACGTGCTGAACTACTTCCCCACCACGGGCGACCAGATCGCCGGCTGCAAGTTCTACACGGACCGCGACGGCAACCCCATCACCGTCAAGGATGGCTGCAACGTCCGCGGCGCCGCGAACGCCGAGAACCTCAAGCGCCAGCAGGACAAGATCGTCGCCGCCATCACCAAGTCCGGGGCCGACGTCGTCACCCTGATGGAGGTCGAAAACTCGGCCCAGTTCGGCAAGACCCGGGACGACGCGCTCGCCAAGCTGGTGGATGCGCTGAACATCGCCACACCGGGGATCTGGGACTATGTCCGCACGCCCGCCAACGCACCCCCGCTGTCCGACGAGGACATGATCCGCACCGCGTTCATCTTCAAGAAAGCCGCGGCGGAACCGGTGGGCGAGTCCATCATCCACAACGACACGGTCGCTTTCGCCAGCGCCCGCAAGCCGATGGCCCAGGTCTTCAAGCCCGTCGGCGCCGCCGATGACAAGAAGTTCATCGCGATCGCCAACCACTTCAAGTCCAAGGGCTCCGCCGCCACGCCGGAGGACACCGACAAGGGCCAGGGCGCCTCGAACCTCGCCCGCACCGCCCAGGCCAAGTCCCTGCTGGCGTTCTCCGACGAACTGCAGAAGTCCAAGGGCACGGACAAGGTGTTCCTGATCGGCGACTTCAACTCCTACGCCAAGGAGGACCCGATCAACGTCCTCACGGGCGCGGGGTACGTCAACCAGGATGAAAAGGCGAAAAACGCCGACGGTTCCGCCAAGCATTCCTACCTCTTTGGCGGCCTCGTGGGCTCGCTGGACCACATCCTCGCCTCGCCGGCGGCCAACGCCGCCGTCACCGGCGCGGACATCTGGAACATCAACTCCGTGGAGTCCGTGGCGCTGGAGTACAGCCGCTACAACAACAACGTCACCGACTACTATGCTCCGGACCAGTTCCGCGCCAGCGACCATGATCCGGTGGTGGTGGGGCTGAACCTGCCCGTCACGCCGGCCAGCGTGGAGCTGAATTTCCTGGGCATCAACGATTTCCACGGCCGCATCGATTCCAATACCGTGTTCTTCGCGGGGACCATCGAGAAGCTGCGTGCCGCTGCCGCCCCGGGCGCCACGGCGTTCATCTCGGCCGGTGACAACATCGGCGCTTCGCTGTTCGCCTCCGCGGTGGCCAAGGACCAGCCGACCATCGACGTGCTGAACGCCCTGGACCTGCGCTCCTCTGCGGTGGGCAACCACGAGTTCGACGGCGGCTGGGCGGATCTGCGCGACCGCGTCACCGCCGGTGGGACCAACGCCAAGTTCCCGTACCTGGGCGCCAACGTCTACGCGAAGGGCACCACCACCCCGGTCCTGCCGGAGTACACGGTTCTGGACATGAACGGCGTGAAGGTCGCCGTGATCGGCACCGTCACGCAGGAAGTGCCCTCCCTGGTCACGCCGTCGGGCATCGCGGACCTTGAGTTCGGCGACCCCGTCGACGCGATCAACCGCGTTGCGGCGAAGATCAAGGCGGACAAGCTCGCCGACGTCATCATTGTGGAGAACCACGACGGCGCCGGGTCCGGCGCGCCCGACGGCGCCACTTTGGAGCAGGAAATCGCCGCGGGCGGCCCCTTCGCCAAGATGGTCCAGAAAGTCACCCCGGATGTTGCGGCGATCTTCAACGGCCACACCCACAAGCAGTACTCCTGGGACGCCCCGGTCCTGGATGCGGCGGGCCAGCCCACCGGCAGGACCCGCCCGATCGTCCAGACCGGTAACTACGGCGAGTTCATCGGCCAGATCCAGCTGACCATCGACACCAAGACCATGTCGGTGACCGGCTACAAGGCCGGCAACGTCCAGCGGACCACCAGCGCAGCGCAGCCGGCCGCCGATCTCGTGGCGCAGTACCCGCGGGTCGCGGCCGTCAAGGCCATCGTGGACAAGGCCCTGGCCGACGCCGCCGTGGTCGGCAACCAGCCTGTCGGCAAGGTCACCGCGGATATCACGACGGCGTTCGCCGGTTCCCCGGCCGTGCGCGATGACCGGGCCAGCGAGTCCACCCTCGGCAACCTGGTGGCGGACTCCCTTGTGGATGCGCTGAAGGCGCCGGACCTCGGCGCCGCCGAAATCGGCGTCGTCAACCCGGGCGGTCTGCGCAACGAGCTGTTCTACGCACCCGACGGCACCATCACCTACGCCGAGGCCAACGCGGTGCTGCCGTTCGTGAACAATCTGTGGACCACGTCCCTCACCGGTGCGCAGTTCAAGACCCTGCTCGAGCAGCAGTGGCAGACCAACCCGGACGGCACGGTTCCCAGCCGCGCGTATCAGCAGCTGGGCCTGTCGAAGAACGTGAACTACACCTACGACGCGGCCCGCGCCGCCGGTGACCGGATCACCTCAATCCGGGTCAACGGTGCGCTGGTCGACCCGGCGAAGTCGTACCGGATCGGGACGTTCAACTTCCTGGCCACCGGCGGCGACAACTTCCGTGTCTTCAAGGCAGGCGCAGGCACCAAGGACTCCGGGCTCGTGGACCGCGACGCGTGGATCAAGTACCTGCAGTCGCACAACCCGGTCTCGCCGGACTTCGCCCGACGCTCGGTGGCCGTTGTGAACACGACGGCGGCCGAGGTCAAGGGCGGCGAATCCATCACCCTGGCGGTTTCGAAGCTGGACCTCACCTCGCTGGGCAGCCCGGTGAATGCCTCGCTGCGCGCCGAGTTCACGGATGCGGCCGGCACTGTGACGGACCTTGGCACCGTGCCGGTGACCGCCGGCGCCGCTCAGGTGGACGTGAAGGTTCCGGCCGGAGCCGCCGCCGGTGCGGGCACCTTGGTGCTCACCGCCGTCGAATCCGGCACCGTGGTGAAAGCGGCCGTGTTGGTCGCAGCCAGCGTCCCGGTCCCGCCGAAGTGCACGCCTCCGGTCAAGCCGACCAGGCCCGCGGACGTCGTGGGCCAGGTGAATTACGGGACAGCCATGGCCGCCTACCGGAAGTGCCTGAATGGCTGATGCCGTAACCCGGGCTTCCTAGGCCCACACCACGGCACATGCCCTCCCCTGGCCCGCAGCCCTGGACATAAGCACCAAGTGTCCATTGCCCGGCCCCAAGGGAGGGCATGTCCATTTTTGCGAGGCGGGCGAAGGCGGCCTAGCCGGAGGGCATGCCCATTTTTGCGAGGCAGGCGAGTCACAGGGCATGCCCATTTCTGGCGCGCAGCACTGGACATAAGCACCAAGTGTCCATTGCCCGGCCCCAAGGGAGGGCATGTCCATTTTTGCGAGCCGGGCGAAGGCGGCCTAGCCGGAGGGCATGCCCATTCCGGGCGCGCAGCACTGGACATAAGCACCAAGGGTCCATTGCCCGGTCCTAAGGGAGGGCATGTCCATTTTTGCGAGGTGGGCTAGTGGGCCAGGATGTCGCGGGCGATCTCGTCGGCGTCGCGCAGGGTGCGCTGGCCGCTGCGGTAGACCGGTCCCGACTTCGGCCGGGCCTCGGCGGCGATGGCCGTGCCCCATTGCGCGGCGGAGAGCTGGAGCCCCAGCACGTAAAGTCCCGGCGTCACGGACCCGTTGGCGCCGAGCGGCCGGTACGGATGCGGGACGACGTCCAGCCCGGAGGTCTGCACCGGGACCCCCTCCACGGTCATCATCAGACGCGGCCGCACCAGCCCCTCGGCCAGCAACTGTTCCAGCAGTGGCGAGGAGTTGACGGCCACCCGGTTGGCCGGTGCCAGCGCCTCGATCATCGCCGCCGCGGACACGGCGCCCACCACCGAGCCCGAGCCGGAGCCCGCCACTGCGTTCGCCGTCCCGGGGGCAGCACCGAGCACGCCGGCACTGCCCACAAAACCGCCCACGGCAGCACCGCCCGCGGCGACACTGCCGACGCCGGCAGGCTCCATTGCGGTACTTCCCGACCCGCCGTCGGCGCTTTCATCGGCTCCGCCGCCCACCCACGGCGACGCCGCGGTGAACGTCCGGGCCCGGCGATCCACGCCGAACTTTGGGTCCGGGCCCACGAAGCGGACTACCCCCGCCCGCGCCAGCGCCGCGAGCTGCGCAGAGCGTAACGCCGGCGGCCCGCTCGCCAGGCCTTCCACGAAGGATTCAAACCAGCCCCGGAGGCCCGCGACCCAGGATTCGTCCGTGATGCCACTGTCGGCCACAGCGGTCTTCAGTACCGCCCTGCCGTGGTGCAGCGCGCCGATCGCCATCTTCACGGGGTCGTCCTCGCCAAGTGCCGAGCGCCGGGCGTCGTCGAGCAGATAGTCGACAACGGCGGCGTCCAGTTCAGCCCGCGAGTCGAACGAGCGCCCAGCCAGAGGCGCCGCGAGGCCCAGCAGGTCGAGGCGGCGAGTTGCCCGGACATGGACGGAAATCACCGAATCCGTGGCGTTCTCCCACTTCGCGGTCGAATGCGCGTGCGGCCGCAGGGACTCGTCCAGGGCGCGCAGGAACTCGCCCGGGCCGGTCAGGATGGCATCGGGCTGCGAGCGCGCAAGCGTCGAGTAGTAGGCCCAGATCGCATCCCGGTGCAGGAGCGGCCAGAGGTCGAAGTCGAAGGAGGGCCGGATTCCGGAGTCGGCGAACTTCGCGATCGCATGCTCGGTGCAGTACCGCAACTGGACCTCGCCCGGGTAGTAGCCGGTGAGCGTCGCCTTCGCCCGGTAAGGGGTTCCTCGGCGTGAGGCTGCGATGATGAGCGGTTCGCGGCCGGACGGCAGATACGTCAGTTCACCGTTGCTTTGCTCGTCAACGAACCGGCCGCCCCGTCCTTCCGTCAGCTGTCCCATCACGTCAAAGAAGTTCAGGCCCATGCCGCGCACCAGGACAGGTTTGCCGGCCGGCACCCGGGACCAGTCGACGTCGGCGGGCGCCGCCGGCGGCACGTACAGGAGACCGAGCTCCTCCGCCGCGGAGAGCAGCTCCCGCTGTTCGGGGTTCAGCCGCGCGTCGAGGTGGCCCACGGCCAGCACCACGGAGTCGACGGTAAGCACCGAGCCGTCGTCGAGCACGACGTCGAACCGCACCGATTGTCGCTCAGGCGCGGCCACCGGGCCGGCCGGCTCCGCGGCGGCGTGGCGGATGGACGTCGCCTTCGCCGGGTGGAAGTCCACGCTGACGCCGGCGGGCAGCACGGTGAGCAGTTCCTCGAGGGTGGACCGCAGGTAGCGGCCGTAGAGCGCCCGGCTGGGGAAGTCCGCCTCGCCGAGCCTGGAAACCTCGGCGCGTTCCTCGTCAGTCAGTGATGGGTGCGGGTGGGCCTGCTGGAGTTCGCGCCACTGGTCGAACGTGTGCCCGGCCAGGGGCGGCGCGAGCTCCGGATCCTCGGGGACCACGGTGGGATAGAACGACTGTGTGTTCATCAGGTACAGCCGCGACTGTCCGGGCTGCCAGACGTGCCCCGGGCCCGCCGGGTAGGGGTCGATCACGTCGATGTGCAGGGTTCCCGCGAAGCCGGCGGAGGCCCAGTTGGCGAGGAGCCGTTCCAGCACACTCGTGCCCCGGGGACCGGCGCCTATCACTGCCGTCCGGATGCTTCGAGATATGCCCACGGCATCCAGCGTATCGGCAACCCGGCCGCGGGCTTGACTTCCGCGTGACTTGCCACTGCCGCACCGATGTTCTTGGATGGGGAAATGACCACCACAGAAGCTGACCACCCGTCCGCGTCCGGCCAAGCCACCGGTGCCCTCCCGGCTGCAGGGACTTCCCCCGAACCCGTCGACGAGAACATCTGGCTGGAGGACATCTACGGCCAGGAGCAGCTGGCGTGGGTCCGTGAACAGAACGCCCGTACCGAGGAACTCCTCGAAGATGCCGACTATGCCGACCTGGAAGGCAGGATCCTGGAGGTCCTCGACTCCACCGACCGGATCCCCATGGTGGGCAAGCACGGCGAGTGGTACTACAACTTCTGGAAGGACCGGGACAACCCCAGGGGCCTGTGGCGGCGCACCAGCTGGGACAGCTACCGGGCCGGGACCCCCGAGTGGGACATCCTGCTGGATGTCGACGCCCTCGCCGCCGCCGAGGGCCAGGACTGGGTCTTCCACGGCGCCAACTTCCTCCGCCCGGCCCCGGGTGAACCCCACCGGCTGGCCCTGCTGGCATTCTCCCCCGACGGCGGGGACGCGAACCGCCACCGGGAGTTCGACGTCGAGGCCCGCGGCTTCGTGGACCCGGCCGACGGCGGCTTCGATCTCCCGACCGGCAAGGGCAACGCCTCCTGGCTGGACGGGGACACCCTGCTGGTCGCCACCACCGCCCAGGACCTGCCGCGGACCACCTCGTCCTATGCCCGGACCGGGGTGAAGCTGCGCCGGGGCGACTCCTTGGCGCAGGCCGAGCAGCTGTTCGACATTCCCGAGGACCACATGATGGCGATCGTGGCCCACGACTCCACTCCGGGCTTCGAACGCACGTTTGCCGTCGACTGGATCAGTTTCTTCGAGAAGAACACCTCAGTGCTGCGCGATGGTCAGTGGGTGCAGATCGACGTGCCCGCAGACGTGAACCTGAGCTCACACCGCGAATGGCTCCTGTTCCGCCCGCAGCGTGACTGGAGCGTCAACGGCACCACCCACCCGGCGGGTTCCCTGCTCGCGGCCGGGTTCGAGGACTTCCTCGCCGGCTCCCGGGACCTCGCGGTGCTCTTCACGCCCGATCCTCACACCTCCCTGCAGTCCTGGAGCTGGACGCGGGACTTCCTGCTGCTGAACCTGCTCCGGGACGTGTCCTCGGAAATCCTCGTCCTGGATCCGCGGCGCCCGGGCACGGACGCGGCGTGGGAGGCCACCGTGCTGGACGCCTGCCCGCCCCTGCACGACGTCAATGCCTTCGCGGTGGATGACGAAGACGACGCCGAAGGCTCGGACGACGACGGCACCGGCGGCGCCGCCTCGGTGGCCGAGGGCGAGGCGCCGGGCGCAGGGAACGACTTCTGGCTCGTGGCCACCGGCTTCACGACGCCCACCACCCTGACCCGCGGGACACTCGCCCGCGACGGCGGCTCGGTAACCAGCACGCACGAGGTGATCCGGACCTCGCCGTCGTTCTTCAACGAGGCCGACTACGAAGTCCAGCAGCACTTCGCGGTCTCCAGCGACGGCACCAAGGTTCCGTACTTCCAGGTGGCCGCCAAGGACCTGGTGCTGGACGGCCAGAACCCCACCCAGCTGTCCGGCTACGGCGGCTTCGAGATATCGCGGACGCCCGCGTACAGCGGCGCGATCGGCCGGGCGTGGCTGGAGCGACGCACCGCGGAGTCCAGCGGCGCCGAGGGTGAGGCCCCGCACCGCCGCGGCGGCGTCTACGTGGTGGCGAACATCCGCGGCGGCGGCGAGTACGGGCCGGCCTGGCACCGCGCCGCGTTGCAGGGCAATCGCCACCGCGCGTACGAGGACTTCGCCGCCGTGGCGAAGGACCTGATCTCCCGCGGTGTCACGTCCCGGGAGCGGCTCGGCTGCGTGGGCGGCTCCAACGGCGGACTGCTGGTGGGCAACATGCTCACTCAGTACCCGGAGCTGTTCGGCGCCGTGTCCTGCGGGGTCCCGCTCCTGGACATGCGCCGGTACACAAAACTTTCCGCGGGCTATTCCTGGATTGGCGAATACGGCGACCCTGACGTGCCGGAGCAGTGGGAGTTCCTGAAGACGTTCTCGCCGTACCACCTGCTCAAGGACGGCGTGGACTACCCGGAGGCGTTTATCTGGACGGCAACCTCGGATGACCGGGTGGGGCCGGTCCAGGCCCGGAAGATGGCGGCCCGCATGCAGGCCATGGGCATCCCCAATGTCTGGTTCCACGAGGCCCTCGAGGGCGGCCACGCCGGGGCCTCGGACAACCGGCAGGCGGCGGCCCTGCAGAGCCGCAGCCAGCATTTCCTGTGGCGGGCCCTGGCCGGCCAGGAGGCCTGACCCAACACCCCCGAAAGCACCAGGGAACGCGGGGTCGCTTCGCGCCCATCCGGCGCCGATTCATGGGCCGGAAGTGACCCCGCGATGTTCCGGGCGGGCCGTTTTGCACTGCGTGGCACCTTCTGCGTATCCTTGGTTGGCTAGTAATAGCAATTGGAGACGTGCCAGAGCGGCCGAATGGGCTTCACTGCTAATGAAGTGTGGGGCACAACTCCACCGGGGGTTCAAATCCCCCCGTCTCCGCGTTTGGCCCCGGTCCTCGGACCGGGGCCTTTTGCGTTCCCGGACAGATCAAGCGCCTCCCTGCGTCGCCTGCGCCAACCGGCGCACGTCCGGTGGCCGGACACCTCACGCCCGCCGGCCGATCCGGATGGCAGGATAGGCCCATGTCGAGCAACAACGAATTTGACGCGATCATCGTCGGCGGCGGCCACAACGGCCTGGCCGCGGCCGCGTACCTGGCCAAGGCCGGGCGGGATGTCCTGGTCCTGGAAAAGCTGGAACACCCCGGCGGCGCCGCGGTATCCGCACACGCGTTCGACGGCGTCGACGCCCGCCTCTCGCGCTACTCGTACCTCGTCAGCCTCCTGCCGCAGCAGATCATCGACGACCTCGGCCTGCGCATCACGCTGGCCCGGAGGCGCTATTCCTCCTACACCCCGGACCCCGCGGACGGCCGCCGGGCCCTGCTGGTGGACAACGGGGACGAGGCCGCCACGGCCGCGTCCTTCGCCGCCGTCGGCGCTCCCGACAGCGAGTTCCGCGCCTTCACCGCGTTCTACGGCGCCTGCCGGCAGCTCACGGAGGCGCTCTGGCCCACTATGACCGCGCCGCTGCTGCCGCGGTCCGACGCGCGGGCCCTCGCCGCCCGGGCCGGCGCCGCCGAGGCGTGGCAGGCCATGATCGAACATCCCATCGGGCACGCCATCAGCAAGGAACTGGGCAGCGACCTGGTCCGCGGCGTGGTCCTGACGGACGCCCTGATCGGGACCTTCGCCCGGGCCGACGACGCGGACCTCCAGCAAAACATCTGCTTCCTCTACCACCTGATCGGCGGCGGAACCGGCGACTGGGACGTGCCGGTCGGCGGCATGGGCGCGGTCTCCGGCGAGCTCGAGCGGGCCGCCCGCGACGCCGGCGCGACCATCCTGACCTCCGCGGACGTCACGGCCGTCCGGCCCGGCGGCGTCGTGGACTACCGCCACGGCGGGCAGGGCCACTCGGCAACCGCCCGGTGGGTGCTGTCCAATGTGGCGCCGGTAGTCCTGGACCGGCTGCGCAGCCGGCCGCGCGACCGGCCTTCCGCCGTCGCCGCCACCGGCGCCAATGCCGGTGCCGCCGTCAATTCAGCGGGCGCCGCCACCAACCCGAACCACCGCCGCGAGGGCGCGCAGGTCAAGGTCAACCTCCTGCTCAAACGGCTCCCGCGGCTGCTGGACGGTTCCGTCAGCCCCGAGGCCGCCTTCGGCGGGACGTTCCACATCAACGAGACGTGGTCCCAGCTCGACGCCGCCTACCGCACCGCCGCCGCCGGATCCGTGCCCTCGCCGCTGCCGTGCGAAATCTATTGCCATTCCCTGACCGACCCCAGCATCCTGTCCCCGGAACTGCAGGCAGCCGGCGCCCAGACGCTGACCGTCTTTGGCCTGCACATCCCGGACCGGCTGGTCACGGCGGAGAACAACGAGGACCGCCGCGCCGAACTGCAGGCAGCCGTCCTGGCCTCCCTGAACTCCGTCCTGGCTGAGCCCATCGAGGATCTGCTCCTGACGGATCCGGACGGGCGGCCCTGCATCGAAACCAAGACCACTTTGGACATTGAGCGCGCCGTCGGAATGCCCCGGGGCAACATCTTCCACGGCGGCCTCGACTGGCCGTTCGTGGAGGACGGCGAACCGCTGGACACCCCGGCGCGCCGCTGGGGCGTGGCGACGGACGATCCGCAGATCCTGTTCTGCGGCTCCGGCGCCCGCCGCGGCGGGGCCGTCAGTGCCATCGGCGGGCACAATGCCGCCATGGCCGTGCTGGAATCGGACCCGCCCCTGCGCCATGGCTGAACCGGCGCAATGGGTGACTCTGAACTCGGAGACACGCGCATGAACGCCTCCCCGCAGAGCCCCGTACCGGCCCAGGGCAGTTGGAGCCCGCGGCTGGCCCTTCTCGTGGCCGCGACGTTCTTCATGGAATTCCTCGACGGGACCGTCCTGACCACGGCCATACCCAGTATCGCCGCCGATTTCTCCGTGCCGGCCGCCGACGTCAACATCACCATGACGGCCTACCTGATGACGGTGGCGATGGGCATCCCGCTCAGCAGCTGGCTCGCGGAGCGGCTCGGTGCCCGTCGGGTGTTTTGTCTCGCCATCGCCATCTTCACGGCGGCGTCGCTGCTCTGCGCGCTCAGCCAGGACCTGACCATGCTGACCCTGAGCCGTGTCCTGCAGGGTGCCGGCGGCGCCATGATGGTCCCGGTGGGCACGCTCGTGGTGCTCCGCGGCACCCCGAAGAAGGACCTGCTTCGGGCGACCGCCTTCCTGGTGTGGCCCGGACTGCTGGCCCCGGTCCTCGCCCCGCTGGTGGGCGGAGCGCTCACCACCTACCTGTCCTGGCACTGGATCTTCCTGGTCAACCTCCCCCTGGGCCTGGCGGCGTTCCTGGCCGCGCTGCGCCTGGTCCCCACAGTCCGGGGCGACAGCACGCGGCGCCTGGACTGGCTGGGCCTGGTTTTGACCACGCTCGGCGTGGGCGCCCTGCTGGTCGGCCTGGAATTGATGGGCGGCCGGGACGCCGGGCTGCTGGCGGCCGCGGGGATCGTGGCCGGCGTGCTGTTCCTGGCCGCCGCCGCGGCCTGGATGCGGCGGGCCAGCACGCCGCTGTTCAATCTGTCCGTCTTCGGTGCGCGGACGTTCCGCGCGACGGCCACGGGAGGCTTTGTGTACCGCCTGACCATCAGCGCGGTGCCGTTCCTGCTGCCGCTGATGTTCCAGGTCGGTTTCGGCTGGGACCCGCTGCAGGCCGGGGCGATGGTGTCCGCCGTGTTCGTGGGGAACATCGGGATCAAGCCCGCCACGACGCCCCTGATCCGGCGCTTCGGGTTCAAGCCCGTCCTGGTGTTCGCGTCGCTCGCCTCCGCGGCCACGTTTGCGCTGTGCGCGCTGCTCAACGCCGGCACGCCGGAGCCGCTGATTGTCGCGGTGCTGGTGGCCAGCGGAGCATTCCGTTCGATCGGGTTCTCGGCCTACGCCTCCGTCCAGTACGCCGACGTCGCCCCGGCCCAGCTGCCCTCCGCCAATGCCGTCTCCGCGACGCTCGTGCAGCTCGCCACCGCGGCCGGGATCGCCGTCGGGGCGCTCCTGCTGCGGGTTTTCGAGGCAGGCAGCCACGCAGGATCCGCCGGGGCCGCCGCCGATCCGGCGGCGCCGTACCGGGCAGCGTTCGTGGCCATCGCGGTCCTGATGCTCCTGAGCACGCTGGACAGCCTGGCCCTCCCCCGCCACGCCGGCGCGGAAGTCAGCCGGCCTGGCCCAGCACCAACGGCAGCACGGCGCCGGCGCCCGCGAGCCTAAGGGCCCGCCCGGAGACGGTCAGGGTCCAGCGGCTGTCCACGAGGTCGTCCACCAGCATGACGCTCTGGCCCCGGATTCCAGCCAGGGCCTCCTCCAGCTCCGGTCCCACCGCCACGCGGTCCCAGACGCCGGCGAGCCGGTAGGCGCTGTTCCCGCCGCGGCCGCCGGTGGGTCCGCCGTGGTTGAGCTGCAGCTGGCCAAGATACGGGATGCGGCCGATCTCGGAGATCCCGCGGGCCAGGGAATCCACCAGCAGCGGCTTCCCGCGGGAGGGCAGGCTGATGATCGCGGCCGGCCGGCCGGCCCCGCTCCAGCCCGGGGTCCGGGCATCCCCCGCGCCCCACTCCCGGAGCACCTGGACGCAGGCCTGGAGCATGCCGGGGTCCACGGCCCGGTCGGCCGCACCGGCGGCGAAGGCCTCCCGCAGGGCCCCGCCCCAGCCAAGGTCCGTCAGGCGCGCCAGCACCCGGCCGTCCGCCAGGGCTTCATCCGGCTTGATCTTGCCCTTGACCGGCACGCCCAGGCGGTCCATGCCGCTGGGCCACTGCAGCCGCGGTTCCAGGACGACGCCGGCCCGGCGCAGGGTCTGTCCGGCGGTCTGCGTGGCGTCCTCGGCGATATCGGCCCGGAACCAGCGGCCCGCGCAGTTGTCGCAGCGGCCGCAGGCGCGGGCGGTTTCATCGTCCAGCACCGAGGTGATGTATTCCATCCGGCAGCCGGCCGTGTCCTGGTAGATGACCATCGAGTCCTGTTCATCCACCCGGGCCTCGGCGATCCGGCTGTACCGCTCGGCGTCGTAGTTCCAGGGCTGTCCCGTGGAGCGCCAGCCGCCGCCGACGCGTTCGACCGCGCCGTCCACGGCCAGGACCTTCAACAGCAGCTCCAGCGGGGTGCGGCGCAGGTCCACCCGGGCCTCGAGCGCCACCGTGGACACCGCCGTGCCTGCCTCGGCGAGGGCCGTCAGGACCGCGGCAGCCTTCTCCTCGGACGGCATGGAGGCGGTGGCAAAGTACTGCCAGATATCGCGGTCCTCGGAACCTGGCAGCAGCAGGACGTCGGCGTTAGCCGCGCCACGGCCTGCGCGGCCCACCTGCTGGTAGTACGCCACCGGGGACGACGGCGCGCCAAGGTGCACCACGAAGCCGAGGTCCGGCTTGTCGAAGCCCATGCCGAGCGCGGACGTGGCTACGAGCGCCTTGACCTGGTTGTCCTTGAGGAGCTGCTCGGCGCGTTCCCGGTCCGCGGGGTCCGTGCGGCCGGTGTAGGCGAGCACCTCGTGCCCCGCCTCGGCCAGGAGGCGGGCAGTGTCCTCGGCGGCCGAGACCGTGAGTGTGTAGATGATGCCGCTGCCCTGCAAATCCTGCAGGTGGGTCAGCAGCCAGCCCAGCCGTTCGCGGGAATCGGGCAGGGTCAGGACACCGAGCCTGAGCGAGTCCCGGCCCAGGGCGCCCCGGATGGTGAGCACGTCCTTGCCGAGCTGCTCCTCGATGTCATGCACCACCCGGGAATTGGCCGTGGCGGTGGTGGCGAGCACCGGGACGGTCTCCGGGAGCTGCGTGATGAGGTCCGCGATGCGCCGGTAATCGGGGCGGAAATCGTGGCCCCAGTCCGAGATGCAGTGGGCCTCGTCGATTACCAGCAGCCCGGTCCGGCGGACGAGCTCGGGGAGCTGGTTTTCCCGGAAGGACGGGTTGGTGAGGCGTTCCGGCGAGACCAGCAGGACGTCCACTTCATCGGCGGCGAGCTGCTCGCGGACGGTGTCCCAGTCCAGCTGGTTCGCGGAGTTGATCGCGACCGCCCGCACCCCGGCCCGTGCCGCGGCGGCGACCTGGTCGCGCATGAGCGCCAGCAGCGGGGACACGATCAGGGTGGGGCCGGCGCCGCGGCGGCGCAGCAGCAGGGAGGCGACGAAGTACACGGCCGACTTCCCCCAGCCGGTGCGCTGCACTACCAGGGCCCGCCTGCCGCCGTCGACCAGGGCCTCAATGGCCTCGAACTGGCCGTCATGGAACTCCGCCTCGGGGTGGCCCACGAGCTCCCGCAGTACGTTCTGGGCCTGTTCCCGGGTCGAGGACGTGGTGCCGGCTAGGGCGGTGCTGGAAAGGGCGTTCTGGTTACTGGCCATTGCTTCAGTATCCCAGTCCCCTCCGACAGCCATGAAGCCGGGGCCCGCTATGTGCACAATCCCAGGCGCTGGACACACGACACCGCATCAAGGCCGCAACGTAAGATAAGACGCGTGACTACGGACAAGACAAAGACTTTTGACCTCTCCACCTCGTTCAAGGCCTACGACGTGCGCGGAATTGTGGGGCAATCCATCACCGCGGAGATCGTCGAAGCCGTCGGTGCCGCCTTCGTCGACGTCCTGGAACTCACGGGGCAGACCGTGCTGGTGGGCGGGGACATGCGCCCCTCCTCCCCCGAGTTCGCCAAAGCCTTCGCCAACGGCGCAGCCACCCGCGGAGCCAACGTCCAGCTGCTGGACCTGATCTCCACCGACGAGCTCTACTACGCGTGCGGAGCCCTCAACGCCGCCGGCGCCACGTTCACCGCGAGCCACAACCCGGCCGAATACAACGGCATCAAGATGGCCAAGGCCGGCGCCGTGCCCATCTCCTCCGAAACCGGGCTCATGGAGATCCAGGCCCGCGCCGAGGAATACCTCAACGCCGGCACCATCCCCGCGGCCGGCAGCATTGGCCTGATCGGCGTGCAGGACGTCCTCAAGGGCTACTCGGAGTACCTGCGCAGCCTGGTGGACCTGCGCGGTTCACGGCCGCTGAAAGTTGTGGTGGATGCGGGCAACGGCATGGCCGGCCTCACCACCCCGGCCGTGCTTGGCGATGCCCTGCTGCCCAAGCTTCCCTTGGAAATCGTCCCGCTGTACTTCGAGCTCGACGGATCCTTCCCGAACCACCCGGCCAACCCGCTGGAGCCGGAAAACCTGCGCGACCTGCAGGCCGCCGTCGTCGAGCACGGCGCGGACATCGGCCTGGCCTTCGACGGCGACGCCGACCGCTGCTTCGTGATCGACGAAAAGGGCGAGCCCGTCTCGCCGTCGGCCATCACCGGCATGGTGGCCCGCCGTGAAATCGCCCGCGCGCAGGGCCTCGGTGAAGACACGCCCACCGTCATCCACAACCTGCTGACCTCCCGCGCGGTTCCGGAACTCGTGGAACGCCACGGCGGCCGGCCCGTCCGCACCCGCGTCGGGCACTCCTTCATCAAGGCCGTCATGGCCGCGGAAGGGGCCATCTTCGGCGGGGAGCACTCGGCCCACTTCTACTTCCGCGACTTCTGGAATGCGGACACCGGCATGCTGGCAGCCATGCACGTTCTGGCGGCCCTCGGCGAACAGGAGGGTCCACTCTCCGAGCTCGGCCGCGAATACGAGCCGTACCGGTCATCCGGCGAGATCAACTCCGAAATCGAGGACAAGGCCGCCGCAGTCGAGCGGGTCCGCAAGGACTTCCACGACGACGACGTGGAGGTCGACTACCTCGACGGCAGCACCTTCATCGCCGCCGACGGCAGCTACTGGTTCAACCTGCGCCCGTCCAACACCGAACCGTTCCTGCGCCTCAACGTCGAAGCCACGGACACCGCCACCATGGAACGCGTCCGCGACCGCGTCCTGGCGCTGGTCCGGGGCTAGCCGTGGCAGCACACCCGGAAGAATCGTCCAACACCGGATCCTGGCGCGATTCCGTGCCGGACGCGAGTGCCACGGACCTGGAGAACCTGCTCGGCACCGGCGTTGGCGCCGCGCAGGAGCAGCTGGAGCGCAACGGCGGCTTCCTGCCCTTCGCGCTGGTGGTGCAGAACGACGGCGAAGTCCGGCTGGTTGCCGTGACACCCGCGGACGCGAGCGACGGATCGGACGCCGACTTCGACGCGGACGCCATGATCCGGGACCTCCACGAGCTGCTCCGGCAGCACCGGGAGGAGTTCCGGGCCGCCGCCGTCGTCTGCGACATCACGCTGCTCGAGGAAGACTCGGACGCCATCCACGTCGCGGCAGAGCACCAAGACGGCTCCCTGTTCGCCGCCGTCCTGCCCTACGCCGCGAACGCCGGGACGCACGAACTCGAATTCGGCCAGCTGGCCGCCGACACCAACGAGCCCGCCGTCTGGGTGGACTAGACCGCCTTTAGGCTGGGGATATGAAGATCAATGCGTTTGCCGATGTGAGCCTGCGCGCTCTGCTGGTGCTCGCGGCCGCTCCGGACGGCGGGCTCCTGACCACCCAGAGCATCGCCGACGCCGTCGGCACGCCGTACAACCACGTCAGCAAGGCGATGGCGAAGCTGCGCGCACTGGGACTGATCGACGTCGAACGCGGCCGCAACGGCGGATCCCGGCTGAGCAGCACCGGCCGGACCGCCACGGTAGGCCAGCTGCTGCGGCAACTCGATACCCGCCTGGACCCGGCCGACTGCATCGCCGCGGGCGGGACCTGCCCGCTCATCACCGAATGCCAGCTCCGATCCGCGCTTGCCCGGGCCCGCGAGGCCTTCTACGGCGAACTCGACGGCATCGTCATCGCCTCGCTGCCGACCCCGCGGCAGATGGCACCCGTCTTTGCGGCGATCGGACTGCGCCCGGGCCTCGAAGCCCGGACGTTTCCCGACCGGACTCCACCGGACTCCGCCGAATCCCACCGAACCCAGCAGGCCGATTTGCCTCCCATTTCTACAACGTGTAGAAATGAGTTGTAAATACTCGCATTCCAAATGACAGTATTACATCGCGGTCCGGTTGAAGACCCCCGGGCCTCTATCTCAGGAGTCAACATGCTCTCGGACAAATCCTTCCCCGTCATCGAGGCCACCCTGCCGCTGGTCGGTTCCCGGATCGGGGAGATCACCCCCAAGTTCTATGCGCGCCTCTTCGCCGCCCACCCCGAATTGCTGGACGGGCTCTTCAGCCGCTCCAACCAGCGCTCGGGCGACCAGCAGCAGGCCCTGGCCGGAAGCATCGCCGCTTTCGCGAGCCACCTGGTCAGCAACCCGGGCACCCTGCCGGAGACCGTGCTCGCCCGCATCGCGCACCGCCACGCCTCCCTCGGCATCACGGAGCCGCAGTACCAGGTGGTCTACGAGCACCTCTTCGCCGCCATCGCCGATGACCTGGCCCTCGTCATCACCCCGGAAATCGCCGAAGCCTGGACCGAGGTCTACTGGCTCATGGCGGACGCGCTGATCAAGCTCGAGAAGGGCCTCTACGCCGCCCAGGCCAACGGCAAGATGTGGACCCCCTGGAAGGTTGCCGCCAAGGCCCCCGCCGGCACCGGTTCCATGACCTTCACCCTGGAACCGGCCGACGACACCCCCATCACCGCGGCACTGCCCGGCCAGTACGTCAGTGTCAAAGTCACCCTGCCGGACGGACTCCGCCAGGTCCGCCAGTACTCTCTCTCCGGCGACGCCGGTACCAGCCGCAGCTTCACCACCAAGCTCGACGACGGCGGCGAGGTCTCCCCCGTCCTGCACAACAACGTGAGCGTTGGCGACGTCATCGAAATCTCCAACCCCTACGGCGAGATCACGCTCAAGGAGGGCGACGGCCCGGTGATCCTGGCTTCTGCCGGTATCGGCTGCACGCCGACGGCGTCCATTCTGCGCTCCCTGGCCGAGTCCGGCTCGGACCGTCAGGTCCTGGTCCTGCACGCGGAAAGCACCCTGGACAGCTGGGCGCTGCGCTCCCAGATGACGGACGACGTCGAACGCCTCGACGGCGCCGACCTGCAGCTCTGGCTGGAGCAGCCCGAGGCCGGGGCCAACTCCGGGTTCATGTCCCTGCGCGAGGTGGACCTGCCCGCGAACGCCTCCCTGTACCTGTGCGGTCCGCTGCCGTTCATGAAGAACATCCGCAACGAGGCCATCAACGCCGGCATCCCGGCCACGAAGATCCACTATGAGGTCTTCGGCCCGGACATCTGGCTCGCCAGCTAACCCAAACAGAGTCACCCTCCGCATGGACACCGGGCTCGCATCCTGCGAAAGGATGCGGGCCCGCCGTCGTGAACGTGGCGAAGTTCCCGGACGGAACCTCACGGAACCTCGCTGAACATCACCCCGCGGCGGGCACACCGGTGATCGCGTGGCCGAAGCGCAGGAGATTGCTCGGGTCGTACGTGGACTTCGCGGACCGCATCCGCTCGTAGACCGCGGGAGACCACGCCCTGGCCCGGTCGGCCTCGTCGCCCGGCTCGCCATGGAAATTGATCAGTGTGTATCCGGTGGAGTGGGGGGCCATCGCGGCGACGATCTCCCGGATGGAGGCCGCTACCGCCTCGGCAATGGGCGGCACTTTCAAGCCGACGAGGAACAGCAGGAAGGCCGCGTCCCGCCCCGACACCGCATCCGACACCGCATCCGGCAACGCATCCGGCCCGGCGGCTGCCCGGGCCAGTGCGCCACCGAGCGGCCGGACCTCCACCAGCAGCAGTGGGCAGCCCGAACCGTCCCCGGTGAGCTCGAGCAGGTCCGCCACAGTCTCGTCGCCGAAGTCCTTCAGGAGCGCGCCACCGTCCGTGAAGGGCAGCGGGTCCGCCGGGTCCATGTGGATCTGGTCGACATCGAGGTAGCTCATGGGTCCGGCCGTGTCCATCAACGGCGTCGAGACCGCGCGCATCGGGGCAAGCAGCGCGTCGCCGGCCTCGCGGTTCCCCAGGAAGGCAAAACGCAGGTGCACGACAAACTGGTTCCGCAGCGGCTCGGGAACGAAGTCCATGTCCGGAAGACGCAGCAGGGAGATCGATGGTGCGGCATCCTCGGGCAGCGTGGGCAGCCATTGACGGAAGGCAGCCAGGATGGCGGCCGCATCCGCCCCGGGATAGATGATGCCACCCCCGTAGAACTCACTGAACGGAAAGAGGTTGAACTCCAGTGCCGTCACGATCCCGAGATTGCCCTTGCCCCCGCGCATCAGCGCAAACAGCTCGGCCTCGGCGCCGGCGTCGATCCGGCGCAGCGCGCCGTCGGCGGTGACGATCTCCATGCTGCGGACATGGTCCGCCGCGAAGCCATGGGCCCTGCCGAGCACGGGCAGCCCGCCGCCCAGCGTGTACCCGACGACGCCGACGTCGGTGCTGGAGCCATGCAATCCGAGGAGCCCGTGCGGCACGCTGGCCTCCAGAACAGTGCGCCACTTCACGCCGGCACCGACCCGTGCGGTGCGTTCAACCGGATCGATCTGCAGGTCCTGCAGCCGGCGCGTGTTGATGAGCAGGCCGCCATCGATCGCTGACTCGGCGCCGTGCCCGGTGGACTGGACGGACACGGGCAGCCGGCGCTCCGCCGCCCACTTCACCGCGGCCGCGACGTCCTGGGCATCTGCGGCGCCCAGAACGACGTCGGGCCGGTGCACCGTTGCGACGTTGAAGGCGAACGTCTCTTCCGCGAACCCGGGGCCGTCCGGCAAAGCGACCGGACCGCTGACAGCCCTGGACAAAGCATGGATGTCGTCGTTGACAAGCATGAGGAACTCCTGAAGTCTCGCTGGCCGCGAGCAGGTCGGGGGCGCGGCTGCATCCGCCCGGAATGCACCCAGCGCACGCTCCAGTCGGCGGCCGGCCCGGCTGATGGAATGCGGACAAGCCTAGGGACCCGCCCGGACGCGGCCTAGGGACCTAAGTCCCGGCGTCACGTGCGCAACGAAAACGGCGGCCCCGCATCTTTCGAGAAGATGCGGGGCCGCCGTCGTTGTAGCGCTGTTGTGCCGGCTGCTACTGCTCGGCAGCCATGCGCTCCTTCAGTCCTGCGAGTTCAGCGCTCAGTGCCTCGGGCAGCGAGCTGCCGAAGTTGGCGAACCAATCCTCGATGGAGGCCAGCTCGGTGGCCCACTCCGCGGGATCGACCCGGACGGCCTCTTCAACCTGGGCCGGGGTCATGTCCAGGCCGGTGAGGTCGATCGCGTCAGCGGTGGGGACGAACCCGATGGGGGTCTCCACGGCGTCGGCCTTGCCCTCGAGGCGTTCGATGGCCCACTTCAGGACACGGGCGTTGTCACCGAATCCGGGCCACGCGAAGCCGCCCTCGGAATTGCGGCGGAACCAGTTGACCAGGAAGATCTTAGGCAGTCGCTCCGGGTTGGCCTTGGCGGACAGGTTGACCCAGTGGTTCAGGTAATCGCCTGCGTCGTAGCCGATGAAGGGCAGCATGGCCATCGGATCCCGGCGGACAACGCCGACGGCACCGGCTGCCGCGGCAGTGGTCTCGGAGGACAACGTCGAGCCCATGAAGATGCCGTTGGACCAGCTGCGTGCCTCGGTGACCAGCGGGATGGTGGTCTTGCGGCGGCCGCCGAACAGGATCGCGGAAAGCTCCACGCCGTCCGGGTTGTAGTACTCCTCGGCCAGCATGTCGATCTGGTCGATCGGCGTGCAGAAGCGGGAGTTCGGGTGGGCAGCGGGCTTATCCGAATCGGAGGTCCAGGAGTTACCCTGCCAGTCGGTGAGGTGAGCCGGCACTTCCTCGGTCATGCCCTCCCACCAGACGCCGCCGTCGTCCGTCAGGGCGACGTTGGTGAAGATGCTGTGGCCCTTGGCGATGGCGCGCATCGCGTTGGGGTTGGTGCCCCAGCCGGTGCCCGGAGCCACGCCGAACAGGCCGGCCTCCGGGTTGACGGCGCGGAGCTCGCCTTCCTTGCCGAACCGCATCCAGGTGATGTCGTCACCCAGGGTTTCGACCTTCCAGCCCTCGATGGTGGGATCGAGCAGCGCAAGGTTGGTCTTGCCGCAGGCCGAGGGGAAGGCGGCGGAGACGTAGTAGTTCTTCTTCTCCGGCGAGGTCAGCTTGAGGATGAGCATGTGCTCGGCAAGCCAGCCTTCGTCGCGTGCCATCACCGAGGCGATGCGCAGGGCGTAGCACTTCTTGCCCAGCAGGGCGTTGCCGCCGTAGCCGGAGCCGAAGGACCAGATGGAGCGCTCCTCCGGGAAGTGGACAATCCACTTGTCCGGGTTGCAGGGCCACGGGACATCGGCCTGGCCGGGGACCAGCGGGGCACCCAGGGAGTGCAGTGCGGGGACGAAGAACGCGTTGGTCGCGGTGATCTTGTCCAAGACCTTGGTGCCGATGGTGGCCATGATGCGCATCGAGGCGACAACGTAGGCACTGTCGGTGATTTCGACGCCGAACTTCGGGTCCTCGGCGTCCAGGTGGCCCATCACGAAGGGGATCACGTACATGGTGCGGCCGCGCATGGAGCCGGCGAACAGGCCGCGCAGCTTTTCCTTCATCTGCGCCGGGGCCATCCAGTTGTTGGTGAAGCCGGCGTCGTGTTCCTTCTCGGAGCAGATGAAGGTCTGCTCTTCGACGCGGGCCACGTCGGCGGGGTCGGAGAACGCCGCGAAGGACTTGGGGAAGAGGTCCTCGTTCAGCCGGGTCAGGGTGCCTGCGGCAACGAGCTCGTCCGTCAGCCGCGTGTTTTCCGCTTCCGACCCGTCAACCCAGTAGATCCGGTCCGGCTGGGTCAGTTGGGCTACCTCTTCTACCCATGCCAGCAGACCGGCATGTGTGGTGGGTGCTTTTTCAAGCAACGGCAGTCGCGCCAGATCTCCCATTACGGTTCCCTTCCTCGGGTTCAGTGGTGTGTCCTAAATGCTAGGGCTCGCCAAGGGGCCCATTCCGGGCCCGGACATGGGATGACCAGGGCGGCGCAAATCAAAAACCGCGGAAATTCAAGGAACTAGACTGCCACCATACCCGCTTTTTGTGACTAAGGTCACATAGACCGGTCTAGTCGGCCAGATTACACCCGTTTCGATTTGTAACTGGGCCCGGGCTCGCGTAAAGTAATTCGAGGTTCGGGGAGCGAGAAGTTCTCCAAGAGCCGAGAATGCGCCCATAGCTCAGCTGGATAGAGCGTCTGTCTACGGAACAGAAGGTCAGGGGTTCGAATCCCTTTGGGCGCACAGAAGAAGAAGATCCGCCCCGGTTCGCCGGGGCGGATCTTCTGTTTTAAGCCCAAAGTGTCTTAACCTTCCGGGCGCCGGGTTAGGCGCCCGCGGCAGGTGCCGGGGCCGAAGCGGCCCCGGCACCTGGGATCAGGCCGTCGTCCGGACGATGATGTCGCGGATGTCGTCGAAATGCGTCCTGAGCCGCTCGGAGGCGAGGGCCTTGTCCGCCGAGGCGACAGCCTCATAGATCGCCCGGTGCACTGCGGCCGTTGCCTGCAGGTCGACGGCGTACGGTCCGCCGAGTTCGAGGTGGATCCGGCGGTAGACCTTCCAGAAGACGTCCATCAGGCTGATCAATAGGTCGTTGTTCAGCGGCTCGAAAAGCCTGCGGTGGAACTCCGCGTCGGCCTCAATAAAGGGATCCCCCGCGGCTGCCAGCGCTTCCATCCGGCCCACGGACTCCTCCACCGCGGCCAGCTGTTCCGCGCTGATCCGGTCCATGGCAGCGCCGACCAGACCGGATTCGAGTGCCTGTCGAACCTCCACGAGCTGCAGGGCTTCCTCACCGTGATGGCGCAGCGATAGCCGGGCGCGGAAGGTGAGGCCGTCGGTCAGGGCTTCGAAATTGCTCGGGGCGACGAACATGCCGAAGCCGTGGCGGATCTCAATGACACCCAGCGCCTGGAGCGCCTTCAAGGACTCCCGCAGCGTGTTGCGGCCGACGCCGAGTGCCGCCGTGAGCTCGTTCTCGGTCGGCAACGGGTCCCCGGGGACAAGGTCCCGTTCCAGGATCAGCTCCAGGATGTCCGACTGAAGTGCCCGGAGCCGGGCCTGTGCGCTGAACCTCGCCAGCGGTATGGCCGTGCCTGTTGTCGTGTTGCGTGCGGCCATGGCCGCCTCCTCCCCCAAGTGTGGTCCCAACAGTATCGACCGTCCCCCGTCCTGCAAAGGGCTCGGCCCTGCACATTACACCGGAATCCGGCACCGGCGGCGCCCGGAGCTCCCCGGATCCGGTGATGGCCCCGGCGTAGGCTGGTGCCATGACGGCACAGATTCAGCGGGAATTCGATGTCATTGTGATCGGCGCCGGGGCCGTGGGCGAGAATGTGGCGGACCGCGTGGTCCGCGGCGGCCTGACAACAGTGCTCATCGAGGCGGAGCTGGTAGGCGGCGAGTGCTCGTACTGGGCCTGCATGCCTTCGAAGGCGCTCCTGCGGCCAGGCACTGCGCTGCACGGCGCGCAGACGGTCCCGGGCGCCCAGGAAGCCGTCACCCGCACCCTGGATCCGGCGGCCGTGCTGAAGCGCCGTGACTACTTCACCTCGAACTGGCAGGACGACAGCCAGGTTAAGTGGGTGCAGGACACGGGGATCGAACTGATCCGCGGCCACGGCTGGATCACCGCCCCGCGGCAGGTCGAGGTGGCGGGGCTGGACGGCAACAGCTACGCGCTGACGGCACGGCACGCCGTGGTGGTCGCCACGGGCTCCACCCCCAACCAGCCGCCGGTCGAGGGGCTTCACGACGTCGAGTACTGGACCACCAGGGAGGCGACCTCGGCCCGCGCGGTCCCTGCGCGGCTTGCGGTCCTCGGCGGCGGCGTTGCCGGCGTCGAACTCGCCCAGGCCTATGCCCGGCTGGGCTCGTCGGTGACCCTCGTGGCCCGCAGCGGCCTCCTGGGCGTTTTCCCAGAACAGGCCGCCGACCTGGTCGCCGCCGGCCTGCGCGCCGACGGCGTCGACCTCCGCCTGCATACGGGCACGCGCAGCGTGCATGAGAACGACGACGGCTCCCTCACCGTCGTGCTCGACGGCGGCGCCGGCCCCGGTGACGGCCCGGGCGTTGACGGCCCCGGTGACGGCCCGGCCCACGGTGTTACGGTCACGGCGGACAAGCTGCTTGTCACCACTGGCCGGCACCCCTCACTGGAGGGTCTCGGCCTGGACAGCGTCGGGCTTTCCGCACCCGAGGACGGAACCCTGCGGCTCACCACCGATTCCACCGGCCTAGTCCACCACGCCACCGACAACGACGTGTCCGGCAACCCCTGGCTCTACGCTGCCGGCGACGCCGCCGGACGGGCCATGCTGACCCACCAGGGCAAGTACGGTGCCCGGGCCACCGGAGACGCCATTGCCGCCCGGGCCAAGGGCGAACTCACCGGCGAGCCGGCACCGTGGAGCCGCTTTGCCCAGACGGCCTATGAGCACGCGGTGCCGAACGTGGTGTTTACCGACCCGGAACTGGCGAACGTCGGCCGGACCATGGCGCAGGCGGAGAAAGACGGCTTCCGGGCCTCCGCCGTGGAACTTCCCATCCAAGTGGCCGGCTCCTCCCTGCACGCTGAGCATTACGAAGGGTGGGCGCAGCTGGTTGTCGACGAGGACCGCAAGGTGCTGCTGGGCGCCACGTTCGCCGGCCCGGATGTGGCTGAACTCCTGCACGCAGCCACCATTGCGGTGGTGGGGGAAGTGCCGCTGGACCGGCTGTGGCACGCCGTGCCCTCCTATCCGACCATCAGCGAGGTCTGGCTCCGTCTGCTGGAGGAATACGGCCTCTGACCGGCTCGCGAAGCACCGGCAGGCCCGGCCGCCGCTGCGGCTGCCTGCACGTCTTGTTCATCACACCAACCGCATTCTATTTGAACTGACTGGTCAGTTTAGTTAGCCTTGAGTGGACATCGTTTCTGCGAAAGGCCCACTTTGCTCCGCGTACACCAGCTCTCCGTGACCGGCCGGCGGGATGACCTGCTGCCGCCCACCTCGCTGGAGGCCGCACACGGTGGCCTCCTGCTCGTCGAAGGTGTCCGCCAGGACCAGCGCACTGCCCTGGCCCTGTGCCTGAGCGGACGCATGAAGCCCTCCGCCGGGACCGCGAGCTGGGACGGAAGCGCCCGGATCAAGGACCTCCGGCAGGCGAGCAGCGTGGTCGACTCCCCCGGCGTCAACGAGCCCGAACAACACCTGAGCGTCCGCGACCTGGTCACCGAGGACCTGGCCCTGGTGCCGCGCCGCCACCGCGGCGCCGGGCGCAGCACGCCCTGGCTGAGGCTCAACAATTTCGAAGATATCGCCGGGCTGTGGACCGAGCAGCTGCCGGCAGGCCGGCGGATCGAGCTCCTCACGGCGCTCGCCCTCGCCAATCCGGACACCGGCCTCCTCGTGGTGGACTCCCCCGACCGGCACAGCGGCGACGCTGCCGACTGGCTGCCGCGGCTGCAGGAACTGGCGCACGACGCCGGGCGGCCGCTCGCCGTCGTCGCCACCGTCACCCGCATTCCGGACGGCTGGGCCGGGCCCGCCGCCGTGATCGGCAATGCCCTCGCGCACGAAAACGTCGCGCACGAAACCCTCCTGCCCGAACCCCTCTCACCCGAAACCGAGGACGCAAAGTGACTGTGCTGCGGCTGGCCCGCTCCGAGCTCAAACGAATGACCGGCGGGCTGCTGCCCAAGCTGACCATCCTGGCCCTGGCCCTGGTCCCGCTGCTCTACGGCGCCGTGTACCTCTACGCCAACTGGGATCCGTACGGCAAGCTGAACCAGATCGATGCCGCCCTGGTGGTCCAGGACTCCGGTGCCGCGGCCGCGGACGGCACGCGGCTGGAGGCCGGCCGGAAGGTGGCCGAGTCCCTGGTGGACGGCCACATCTTCAACTGGAAGACGGTCGCCAGCACCGAGGAAGCGGACCAGGGCGTCAGTAACGGCACGTACGCGTTCGCCCTGAAAATCCCGGAGGACTTTTCCGCGAACCTGGTCTCCCCCGGCAGCTTCGACGCCGCCAACCAGGCCATGCTAAACGTCACCACCAACGATGCCAACAACTATCTGTTGAGCACCATCGTGGACAAGCTGACCACCGCCGTGCACACGACGGTCGCCAAGGAGGTGGGCGAGGAGACCGCCAACCAGCTCCTCACCGGATTCGGCACCATCCACACCCAGATGCTCAAGGCCTCCGATGGCGCAGGCCAGCTCGCCGGCGGCGTCGCCCGGCTCCACGACGGCACCGTGACCCTGCACCAGGGCACCGGCGAACTCAAAAACGGCGCCAGCGAGCTCTACAACGGCGAGGTCAAGCTCCGGGACGGCGCCGCTTCACTCAGCGCCGGGGCCGGCCAGCTCAGCAGCGGCCTCACCCAGCTCAAGGACAAGACAGCAGCCCTGCCCGCCGACGCGCAACGGCTGGCCGACGGCGCGGCGCAGGTGGCTGCGGGCAACGCCGCGCTCAACGCCCAGGTGCAGGCCATCCCCGGACAACTCGCCGCAGCGGAACAGGCCGCGCAGCAAGCCGCTGCCCAGGCCCAGCGGAGCAGGGTGGTGGCGTCCACCAGCCGCCTGGTCGCCGCCGGCGTCCTCAGCCAGGACCAGGCCGACAAGGTGGTGGCCGACGTCGACGCCACCGCCGCGCCGCCTGCGGCTTCCGCTGCCGCTTCTGCTGCGGCTTCTGCCTCCGGTGCCAAACTGCAGGCCGCCGCCGCGCAGGTCCAGAAGCTGGCCGACGGTTCCGCCGCCGTCAGCGCCGGCGCCACACAGCTGGCCGGTGCCGCGCCCGCCCTCAGCGACGCCGTCACCAAGGCCTCCGCCGGGGCGGACCAGCTCGCCGGCGGTTCGGCGGCCCTCGCCGCCGGCCAGCAGGACGCCGTCGACGGCGCCGGCAGGCTCGTGCAGGGTGCCCAGAAACTCGACGACGGCGCGGCGCAGCTGGAGAGCGGCGCGGCGACGGCCTCCGACGGCGCGGGAACGCTTGCCGCGGAACTCGCCAACGGCGCCGGCAAGGTCCCCAACCCGGACGACGCCCAGAAGGACAGCCTCTCCAAGGTCATGGCAGATCCGGTCGCGGTCAGCAATGTCTCGCAGGCCAAGGCCGGGTCCTATGGCGCCGGGCTGGCGCCGTTCTTCCTGACGCTGGCCCTGTGGATCGGCATCTTCATGTTGGTGCAGGCGATGCGCCCGGTCACCCAGCGGGCGCTGGCCTCCAATGCACCGGCCTGGAAGATCGCCGCGGGCGGCTGGCTTCCGTTCCTGACGGTGTCCGCAGTGCAGGCGAGCCTGCTGACCCTGGTGGTGGACGTGGGGCTCGGACTGGACCCGGCCCACCCGGTGCTCATGTGGTTCCTCATGCTGGCGGCCGCGATGGCGTTCAGCGCAATCATCCAGGGTGTGGTGGCGCTGCTGGGCTCGCCCGGCAAGCTCGTGGTGCTCATCCTGCTGGTGCTGCAGCTGGTGTCCTCCGGCGGCACGTTCCCGTGGCAGACCACGCCCGAGCCGCTGCACGTGGTGCACCAGATCCTGCCGATGGGCTACGTGGTCAGCGGCATGCGGCACCTGATCTACGGTGCGGACCTGGCACTCATCCTGCCCACGATGCTGGGGCTGGTTGGCTACACTTTGCTGGGACTGGCAATGTCGACCGTTGCCGTCCGGAAGAACAAATACTGGACGCTCAAGACGCTGAAACCGGAGATCGCCGTATGACCACCAGCCCAAGCGGCGGCAGCCCGGCAGGTTCCGGGGACGCGGAGAAAAAGCTCCGTCCCGCCCGCACGAACGCCACGAAGCAGAAGCTGTTCGAGGCTTCCATGGAACTGATCGGAGAGCGCGGCGCGGCAGGTGTGACGGTGGATGAGATCGCCACGGCAGCCGGGGTGTCCAAGGGCACGGTGTATTACAACTTTGGCAGCAAGTCGGACCTGATCGCCCAGCTGCTGCGCCACGGCGTGGACATCCTCCTGGCACGGCTCCTGAGTGTCCGCGACGACTCCGCCGATCCCCTCGCCGCCATGGAGGAGATGATCGGCCAGGCCATGGACTTCATGGCCGAGTACCCGTCCTTCGCCCGGCTTTGGGTCAGCGAAAACTGGCGGACCCCCAGCGAGTGGCAGGACACCTTCGCCGAGCTCCGCGGCAGCCTGCTCGCGGTGATCGGCTCTGCCATCGACGGCGTCGCCGCTGTCTATCCCGTGGATCCCGCCGTATCCCGGGGCAGCCTGGAAACGGCAATCTTTGGGGCCTGCTTCGTGGTGGGCCTGGACCGCCAGACGTACAACCCGGAACGGACCAGGGAGCAGAGTGTGGCCGCAATTATGGCCTCCATGCGCGGCTACGTCGTGAAGCAGCCGCCCGCTCAGGCATGATTGTTCACATGCGTCACATGGGTACCAACGGGAAGGTCGCCATCGGAGCGTTCCTCGCTGCCCTGGGACTTCTGGTTCTGACCGGAATTACCCTGCACGAGTGGGTGCTGGTGTGGTTCGTCGGGGCCGCTGCCACGGCCTATGTGGCCTGCGTGGCGGAGGTGGTGGTCCGGCGCCGGCACAAGACCTTGGCCGCGAGCGGGGTGGGCAGCACCCTCTTTATCGCGTTCGGGGTCGCCTTCCTGCGCCAGTGGGGGCTGGCCTTCAACCCCGATCCCGATGCCCTGTCCACCCGCGTCGATTCCGAGCATCCGGATTTGTACTTCTATCTGGCCGCGGCCGCCGGAGCCGTCACCTTGCTGTTGCTGTTTGCCGGCACCGTTCTGCCCGGCAGGAGCCGCGGCCGGCGTTCCCCGGGCCATGCTCCGCGTCGCCGCCCGGCGCCCGTCGCACGGGGCACGCGGACCAGGACCACAAGCGCGCGGCCGTCCGCGCCGCGGGGAACCGCAGCGCGCCCGGCGGCTCCGCGGACCGCTGCCCCGCGGACGGCGGCGCGGCCCGCGGCCAAGTCACCGGCGAAGACACCGGTCAAGGCGCCCGCAAAACCGGCCGCCGCCAAGTCACCAGCCCCCAAGTCACCAGCCCGGGCCTCCGCCCGCCGCTGAGTCCTGCGCACGGGCACCCTGACGGCTCGGACGTTTCGGCCCAGAGGTTCAGCTCAGTGTGCTCAGCTCGGTGTTGTCAGCTCAGAGGTTTCGCGGCCTATCCTCCCGGGGGGTGGCATCCGGGCCCGGGGCGGCGTCGGTCCGGGTCACGTCGTCGCGGCTGCGCTGGTCGGCTGGCACTTGCTCGTCGGGAACTTGGTCGCCGGAGACGGGCCTGCCCGTCGCTGGCTCGCCCGTGGTCCGCTCGGAGCGCAAATCCGCGCGGGTCGGCATCTGCCCGCTTTCGCCTTCGCGTTCAGATGTGACCACGTCAGGGTCCACTTCGTCGGCTTTGCGCAGTTGCTCCTGCGCGCCGGAGCGGACGCTTTCGGCCTCTTCCTGGCGGGTGCGGGCTTCCTGCCGCAGCCGCTCGGCCTCGAGGTCGGCCTCCTGCGCGTCGGCCTCGGCACGCGCGGCCTTGGCATCACGTTCCCGCGCAGCGAATTCGTCGGCCTTGGCCTGTTCACGCATCTCAGCGGCTTTGTTCCGGTCCGCGGCCACCTTGCGCTTGCGGCTGACCATGACTGCCACCGCCACGATCGCGAGCACCACGACGATACCGATGATAATTCCTATGAGCTGCCCTGAATCCACGTTGATCACCTTTTCTCCGGGTTGCAACAGATGCCCCAAAACCACTGGAAAAACCACATGACTAAACAGCATCAGTAAACCGCAGATCGGCGCAGGTTGCTATGGATTCCGCAGCCCTTACCGGGGCGGACCTGCGGCTATTTGGCGCGGGGGACCTTGAAGTGGGTCAGCTTGGCGTCCTGCCCGTCCAGTTCGGCCCAGGACTTTTCGGTTTCCAGGATGGTCAGCCCGCTGGTCGGAAACCGCGTGGCGGCGTCCATGTAGGCATCGTGGTCGGAGTCGCGCGACGCCAGGTGCATGGCGAGGTCCTGCACCCCGGGCATGTGAGAAATCACCATGAGGGTGGTCACGGTGTCCGGGACGTGGTTGATCACCGCCAGCATGCGCAAGGCGGACGCGGCGTACAGGCCATCCTCGAGCTTGGGTGTCGGCGCCTTGTCCCCAAGAGCGTGGCACACCCACGTGCAGGTCTGGCGGGTCCGCAAAGCACTGGAGCAGAGGATGAAATCAGGGACCACGCCGTGCTTGAGCAGCCACTTTCCGGCGACGGGCGCATCCTTGTGCCCGCGCTCTTCGAGCGGCCGTTCGTGGTCGGCAACCCCGCCGGGCCAGTCGGACTTGGCGTGCCGCATGATCACCAGCCGTTTGATGTGATGCGCGCTCATGCCCCAATCCTAGTGCGGTGGCCGGTCCACAGGCGCGCACCCCACCAGCGCTCCTCAGCCCTCCAGGACAAAGGTCACTTCCAGCACGACGTGCCAGGCAACGACGGCGCCGTCGCTGATTTCAACCTTTTGTTCCTTCACCCACGCCCCGGTGACATTGCGAAGGGTCTTATTGGCCCGGTCGACGCCCTCCTTGATGGCAGCATCAAACGAGGTCTTGGAGTTCGCGCTCAGGGTAGTAATCCGTGCAACAGACATGTCTTCCTCCCAATAGTCGGCTCAACGGTCCGAGACTACGCCGCGCCCCCGAAAGGCAACAGAGTCCAACCGCGACCCACCTGCCGCGGAGGCAAAAACCCGTCAGCCATCCCACCCAAAGCCCCCAACGTGCAGTGCGGGCGCTGAAGCGCAAAGGCGCATCCCGGAAGCGCGGAGGGCGACACTTTGCGTAGTGCCGCATCGCCGACTGAGGAACGAAGGAGGTGTCTAAGGCACGGCAAAGTGTCGCCCGGAGCGCGTGAACGCGCTCCGGAAACGCGAAAGCGCCCGCCCCAGTTCAGGAACGGACGCTTTGCGTGGGCTAAAGACTAGATCGAGTATTCCGGAGCGGCCCAGACCACTACTTCGGGGTGCTCGTAGAACCGGTAGCCCTGGCCGCGCACGGTGCGTACGGTGTTGGCGAGGCGGCCGAGCTTGGAACGCAGGCGACGGATGTGCACGTCGATGGTCCGCTCGTTCGGAACCTCTTCGGCGTTCCGCCACAGGCCTTCGAGGAGCTCGTCGCGGCCCACGGTGCGGGTGCCGTTCTCCACCAGGTAGTTCAGGAGCTCGAATTCCTTGAACGTCAGGTTCAGGGATTCGCCGTCGAGGTGCACCTCACGGCGGGCGAGGTCGATCAGCACGCCGGACGGCCGCGGATCCTGCGGCTGCTGCAGGCGCGCGGCCTCGGTGCGCTGGCGGGCCCCGGCTGTGGGGTCACCGAACGTCGAGCGGACGACGTCGAGAGCGGAACCCGGGGCGCTGGCCGGTGCGACGGCGACGGCGGCATAGCTTTCGGCGCCGGCAACGAGCGACTGCGCGTAGGCCCGGATTTCCTGGGCAAGCTTGGCGATGGACGTGCCGGCCGCAGCTGCGGTTTCCTCATCAATGCCCATGTACAGCACGAAGCCGCGGGCGACGTTGTCGCTGGGCGCCGAACGGACCGGGCTGCCGGCACCCGGGGCGATCACGGGGGTAGGCGCCGTGGCGGGGGCGGGCGGAACGGCACGGAGCTGGCCGTAGGAGTCCGGGTTGTAGCCCTGCGCTGCATATCCGGGGGCGGGGAAGCTGCCGGTGGATCCGGCGGGGGCGAATGCGGAGCGGCCGCCAAAGCCCTGGCGGATCCCGGAGGCCTGGCCGGCCTTGCTGGCGTTACGGACGGAGATGTGGACGTATCCGGATGCAACTGACATGGATTGCTTACCTCAATGTGAATGGCCGTCATCGCGGCTCGAATGCTTCTTTCCCCGCAATGAAATTGGGGAGGGGCGCCCGACTCTGGGCTGGGGGGCGAATGCCTAGAAACTCTTCGGGGTGTAAAAGTTAGGCGTGCATTCGACAACAGCGCATCTCGGTACCAGCGGGTGTGCTGATCCAGGAAGCTGCGGCTGCAGGTGCTGTTGAGTTCTTGTTCACAATTGAAGTGTGCAACGTAACAATGTAAACGTGCAAGTAACAATGGACCCCAAGTTCCACATAGTGAGACAGATCCGGGAAATGTAGCGCAAGTCACAATTCTGCGGCTGCGATAAAATAACAAGTGTTTTACTGACCGGAAGGTCAGGAAGTGCACTTTCCCGAACATTATTCGTACATGCCCGCAAAGTAGCGAAAATCATTCACAGTATGGCAATTGAGGCAAAACCGGGCCTTCCCGCCGCTTCCCGCGAGGCGGTCCACGGAGTGGGCAACCGGCACTGCCGCCGGACAGGCACGGCGGCAGTGCCGGTTGCGGCGGGTCAGTTGGACTGGCCAGTGGCCGTCGCCGCCACGACCACGACGGAGGACGCCGTGTAGCCGAAACCGTCCTTGGCCGCCACGATCCGCACGGTCCCGCCCGCGACGATGTCCGCCACGCTCAGCTGGGTGCCCGTGCCGCCGGCCTGCTGGCGCCGCTGTTGCAAATTGCTCACCACGACGTCGCTGCCCAGCGCATAGCTGCGCGTGAACCCGTCACTGCTCTTGACCGTCACGGACGAAGAGCTGACCTCGCTCACTGTGCCCAGCTGCTCGGCCAGGGTGGCGTACCCGCTTCCTTGCAGCACCACGTATTCGGCATGCAGTGCCGCGGAAAGCCCGCTGCCCATCCCACCGGCTGCGAAGTCGCCGGGGCCGCCCTGTCCCGGCATGCCGCCTCCCGCGAATCCGCCCTGCGCAGAGCCCGGCACGCCCGGGGCGAACCCCTGGCCGCCGGCTGCGCCGCCCGCCGCCCCACCGGCGGCCGTGCCGGCAGCGCCATTGGCTGCCGTTGAACTTGAGGTCAGGGCGTAGACGCCCACGCCGGCGCCGACCGCGAGGACAGCCGCGGCTCCGGCGACGGCGAGCCCGCGCCTGAGCGTCCAGGGCTTGGCGGCAGAGCCCGTCTTGGCGGCGGTTCCCGGCGCGCCCCAGCCCGCGGCGGCCGCAGGCGCCGGAGGCTCCTGCTGGGGCATGCTCCACGCCGGCGCCGATGCCGGAACTTCCGAAACTACGGGTGCGCCCCAGCCCGGGGCAGGGCCCGCTGCCGGCCGGGCGCCGTCGAGATGACCGCCGTCGAGGTGTCCGGCGTCGTACTGCACGGCAGCAGGGGGCGCTGTCACCGGCGCTGGCGCAGCTGTTGCGCCGCTTGTGGGTGTGGGGGCGGGCTCGAGGGCTGGTCCGGAACCGGCTCCGGGATGCTGACCGCTCATGGTGTTTCTCCTTAGGGTGCGGATCGGTGTTGACCCCAGCGTGCTGAGGGATCCTGTGCCTGGGCTGTGCGGGCCGACAGCCGGGCCTGTGACGTTCGGGCAGGACGGGAAAGCCGGATTGAGCGTGGCCGTTGCGGCCCGCGCCGCCCCGGAACGGCATCCAGCTCGCTAGGCTGGGATTCACAGGTGCCGCACAGGGTCCCCAAAGCCCCGCCTAACCGGCAGATCGGAGAGTTGTCCCATGGCCACTTCGCACTCCATGACTAACAACCTTCCCCAGCTCACGCATCCGGACGGCTCGCCCATCCGCGCGCTGGTGGTGGACGACGAGCCCAGCCTCTCCGAGCTCATGAGCATGGGCCTGCGGATGGCCGGCTGGTCCGTGGCCGTGGCCGAAGACGGTCCCGGAGCCGTCCGGCTAGCCAAGGAATTCCGCCCCGACGTGCTGGTGCTGGACGTGATGCTGCCCGGGTTCGACGGCGTCGAGCTGCTGAGCAGGATCCGCGCGTTCGCGCCGGAAGTGCCGGCGCTGTTCCTCACGGCCAAGGACGCCGTCCAGGACCGCATCACCGGACTGGCAGCCGGCGGCGATGACTACGTCACCAAGCCGTTCAGCATGGAAGAGGTGCTGCTGCGCCTGCACCGGCTGGTCCAGCGCTCCGGAGTGGCCGCCATGGACACCGCCGAACTCGTGGTGGGGGACCTTGTGCTCAACGTCGACACCCGCGAAGTCACCAGGGCCGGTGAGGAGCTGCACCTGACCGCCACGCAGTTCGAGCTGCTGCGCTACCTCATGGAAAACCCCAAACGGGTCATCAGCAAGGCCCAGATCCTGGACCGGGTCTGGGACTATGACTTCGGCGGGCAGGCGAACATCGTCGAACTTTACATTTCCTACCTCCGCAAGAAGGTCGACGCCAACCACGCTCCCATGATCCACACGGTGCGCGGAGCCGGCTATGTCCTTAAACCGGCGGACTGATCCGTGCCCACACTTTCCGGCATGACCCGCGTCCCCGGACGCGACTGGCGCAACCCGTCCACGTGGCATTTGCGCACCCGGCTGGTCCTGGTCGCCATGGCACTGCTCGTGGCCATCTGCGGCGCTGTGGGACTGTTCAGCTACGCCTCCATGGACCTGTTCCTCACCCGGCAGCTCGATGACCAGCTCAGCAATGCCTCTCACCGCTCCAGCGAGTTCGGCCGGCCCGTGCCCGGTAACCCGGGCGGCCGCCCCGACCCCCTCGAAGCCCGTGGGCAGGGCGTCGGGACGCTGAACGCCCGTCTGGAAGACGGCGAGGTCGGCAGCGCCGGCTTCCTGGCCGGGGACGCCACCCGCAGGGGCCTCTCCCCCGACGACAACGCCGTCCTGCTGGCGCTCACCCCGAACGGTGCGCCCGTGGACCGGACCCTCTCGGCCGGCGCGTACCGGCTCACGGCCGTGCGGGCACCCTATGGCGACGTGATTGTCACCGGGCTTCCGCTGGCGGAAAAGGAAAGCACCCTGGCCTCGCTGGTGTGGACCATGGTGGTGGTCTCTGCGGGCGGACTCGTGCTGATCGGCCTGGCCGGCACGGCCCTGATCCGGCGGACCATGAAGCCGCTGGAACAGCTCTCCGAGGTGGCCACCAAGGTCTCCCGTCTCCCGCTGGACGCCGGCGAGGTGGCGCTCGGGGTGCGCGTCCCGGCGTCGGCGGCCCATCGCGGAACTGAGGTGGGCAGCGTGGGCTACGCGCTGAACCAGATGCTGGACAACGTCTCGAACGCCCTCGAGGCGCGGCAGGAGAGCGAGATGAAGGTGCGGCAGTTCGTCGCCGACGCCTCGCACGAACTCCGCACCCCGCTCACGGCCATCCGCGGCTACACGGAGCTGATGCGGATGACCGAGCACTTCACCCCCGACGGCGAGAAATCCCTCGCCCGCGTGCAAAGCCAGTCCGAGCGGATGACCACCCTCGTGGAGGACCTGCTGCTGCTGGCCCGCCTGGACGAGGGACAGCCGCTCAAGATCTCCGACGTCGATCTCACCCAGTTGGCCATCGAGACGGTGAGCGATGAGAAGGTCATGGCCCCGGACCGCGTCTGGCAGTTGGAGCTTCCGGACGAACCCGTGGTGGTGCGCGGTGATGCGACCCAGCTTCACCAGGTCCTGGCCAACCTCCTGTCCAATGCACGCAAGCACACGGATCCCGGGACCAAGGTGGTCACCGGCGTCATGCGGTCGGCTGATGGCAGCGCCGTGGTCACCGTGACGGACAACGGCAGCGGCATCGCTCCGGAATTCATCGGCCGGGTCTTCGCCCGCTTCGCCCGGGCCGACGCCGCGCGCACCAACCCCGCCGCTATCCCGGCAAACTCAGCCGTAGCGACGGCGGGAGCCCGGTTCGGGGCCGGCGCACGCTCGGCTTCCGGCGCCGCTTCCGGGAGCCGCGGAGGTCAGGGCACGGCGACTGCCGCGCCGACTTCCGAGGGCACCAGCGGGTTGGGCCTGTCCATTGTCCAGTCGATCGTGGAGGCCCACGGAGGAACCGTCGAGGTCACGTCCCGGCCGGGCCGCACGGAGTTCGCCGTGCGGCTGCCCGCGGCGCCGCCGGCGGCGTAACCAGCCACAGAACGCCGGGCCGGCCGTGCCGGTAAATCCAGCGCAAGCCGACACCCCGGCGCTGTGACTCCTGTTACCAAAATGTGACTTATGTGGCTGGGTCCTGTAGCGTCTTTAGCGTGCGCCGCCATTGGTGCCGCATATCCGGACGGACGCCAAACTCTGCCGCTTCCCGGATTCCGCTGGACCAGGCAGAGGCGGGGGACCCAGAGTTCCCGGGCATTCTGCATTCATGCGCCCTCGGGGTGAAGCCGACACGTGATTTTCCGTGCGGCCGGATGACCTCATCCGAACCCGACAGCTAACTCCGCCGGCGTTGAGAGGCCACCATGACTGATTTCCAGGTACAAACGCGCCCTGACGGCGATTCCCATTCCCGTTCCACCAAGTCGCGCCACCGCGCCGAACCAGCCACGCAGGCCTCCGCCCTGTCCCGGCTGGGCACCGGGCTCGGCATCACCGGCCGCCGTGCCGCCGTCGTCACCGCCGCGTGCGCGCTGCTGCTGGGTGGCGGCGCCGCCAGCCAGGCGGCAGAGCCGGGCCCCCACACGGCGAACGTTGCGAGCCAGAGGGCCACAATTGCCGACCCGCTGGCCAAGCTCAACTTCGAGCGGGTCCAGGTGGCTGGGCTGACCGCTACGCTGGAAAAGAACGTGGCTCCCCAGATCTCGGAGGTTAAGTCAGTCGAAGCGCTGATCCACACCCCCGCTGCTCCCATCCCGGCAGCCGCCCCCGCACCTGCTCCCGCGGCAGCACCTGCTCCTGCTCCGGCTCCCGCGGCAGCCCCCGCTCCCGCAGCGGCACCGGCTCCTGCCCCGGCTCCCGAGGCAGCCCCCGCTCCCGCAGCGGCACCGGTTGCCGTCGACGATCCCGCCGGGGCCCAGGCTTACGCCGCGTCCCAGCTGGGCAGCTATGGCTGGGCACCCGGCCAGATGCAGTGCCTGCACAAGCTGTGGACCAAGGAATCTGACTGGAAGACCACCGCCACGAACGCGAGCAGCGGCGCCTACGGCGTGGTCCAGTCCCTGCCCGCCACGAAGATGGCGAGCGCCGGCGCCGACTACATGACCAACTACCGGACCCAGATCAACTGGGGCCTGAACTACGTCAAGTCGCGCTACGGTTCCCCCTGCGGCGCCCTGAACTTCCACTACGCACACAACTGGTACTAAACCGGCACTAACCGGCCCAAAAGAAAGCCCCGGATCCGCACGGATCCGGGGCTTTCTGTGTGTGACTGTTAGCCGAGAATGGCGGCAGTGTTCACCGGACGTTGCGCGTCAGTCTGGGCCGCACATCAGTGACCTCGTCCTCTGCAGGGAGTGCCGTGTAGACGGAATTCCCTGACGAGATCTGCCGTTTGACCTGCTCAAGCTCATCTTTGAGGAGGTCAACGGTGGCACGGTATTTTTCGAAGTCCGCCGTTCGGCGCCTGGCCACGGCGAAACTGATGCCGGCGGCGAGAATGGCAAGCGGGAAGGACACCAGCAGGGCCCAGCCGGACGCGGCAAGGAAGTCCAGCGCTACGGGAAGTGCCTGCTTGAATGCCAGGAACTCGTTCACCCCACCGACCACTCCGTTCAGAGCGGAGTCCAGGGGGCCCAGAAACTGCCCCACGACAGGCGTCCCGGAAAACGACGGAGCGCTCAGCGGCGGTTCTCCCCCCGCAGACCAGCGCGAATCACCGAAATGGTTCAGGACGTAGATCCCGGCACCCGCGTTGAGGGCTGCGAAGAGCAGGACGGAACCAAGCGCAGTCCAATAGAGCCTGCGCGGACGCCAGACGCCGGCCACAAGCGCGAAGACGGTGGCCGCAACCCAAGAAAAGATGCGGAGTTCGTCGCGGCCCATGCCGCCCAGTAGATCCAAGGAATTCCCCGCCCCTTACAGTTGGAATCAATGCTTGTTCCGGTCCCAAGCGAGCCTATCCCAGCCGCCCCCGGGCATGCCGCGGCAGTTACTGGCCCACACCCTTTGTGCGTAGCCAGGCCCGGCCCACACGGCCGCCCCGACTTCCACAGCCCCCGCACAGCTTGACCCTAAAGCCCTCATATGGGCCGCCGGGAAAGTTGAGCCATGACATTCACAGACCAGGCCACAGGAACCCTGCCCCGCTCCGCGGCGACGCCGGCCGGCCCGGCGGCACCCCCCGCCCAGTCAGAACTTGCACCCTCGGGGCTCGCGCTGGCCGAGGCGCCCGTCCCGGGCCCGTTCGCCGGGGCGCTGACCGGCCCCGGCGGCCGGCGCACAGCCATTGATACGCGCGCCAGCACGCCCCTGCTGGACGTCACCATCCCGGTCTTCAACGAGGAACGGGACCTCGAAGCCTGCCTTCGCCGGCTCCACGCGTACCTGCTCGGCGCCTTCCCGCATTCCTTCCGGATCACCGTGGCGGACAACGCCAGCACCGATGGAACGCTCAAGGCCGCGGAACGGGTAGCCCGCGAGCTGCGCGAAGTGAAAGTGGTCCACATGGCCGAAAAGGGCCGCGGAAACGCGCTTCGCAAGGTGTGGCTGGCCTCGCCGTCGCCGGTCCTGGCGTACATGGACGTGGATCTTTCCACTGATCTGGCGGCCCTCGGGCCGCTCCTCGCCCCGCTCATTTCGGGGCATTCAGATCTGGCGATCGGGACGCGGCTGACCCGCAATTCGCGCGTCGTCCGCGGACCCAAGCGGGAATTCATCTCGCGCAGCTACAACTTCCTGCTGCAGGCCCTCATGGGCGCCCACTTCAGTGACGCGCAGTGCGGTTTCAAGGCGATCCGGGCGGACGTGGCCCGGCAGCTGCTCCCCCACACGCTGGACAACGCCTGGTTCTTCGACACCGAGCTGCTGGTCCTGGCAGAAAAGTGCGGCCTGCGTGTCCACGAAGTCCCGGTGGACTGGACCGACGACCCGGATTCCAGCGTGGACATCGTCCAGACGGCCCTCGCGGACTTGCGCGGCATGGCACGGTTGAGCCGGGACCTGGTCTCGGGCCGGATCCCGGTTCCCGACCTGCGCGCCGCCCTGGCCCGCGGACCGCTGCCGGCCGCCTCGCGGGCCCAGGAACAAAGCCCGGGCGGAAGCCTCTTCGGACAGCTCGTCCGCTTCGGCAGCATCGGGGTGGCCTCCACCCTGGCCTACCTGGCGATTTTCCTGCTCTGCCGCGGGTTCATGGACCCACAGCTGGCAAATTTCCTCGCGTTGCTCACCACCGCCGTGGCCAACACCGCGGCCAACCGGCGCTTCACGTTCGGCATTCAGGGCAGCAGCCAGGCGGCACGCCACCACTTCGAGGGCCTGCTGGTCTTCGGCATCGGACTGGCCCTGACCTCGGGCGCGCTCGCCCTCGTTCACGCCGCGTCGGGAGCGGCACCGGACCGCTGGCTTGAACTGCTCACGGTCACCGCCGCCAACCTGGCCGCCACAGCCGTGAAGTTCCTGCTTTTCCGGCTGGTGGTATTCCGGCACCGGCCCACGCAGGCCCTTCCGGCGCCCGGCGCCCCCGGTCCTTCCCTCCCCCGCACAGAAAAGGCCAAGTAAATGACGGCAACCATCAGCCCCACCGCCGGAGCCCCGGCCGGCAGCCCCCCAGCCGCCCAGGACACGCCCGGCCCGGTTCCCGGGGACGCCGAAACGGCGCCCCATCGGCCCGCAGCCCAGGCGACGGCAGCCCAGGGCCGCCGGGGCCGGCTGCTGTTCGGACCGCAGCCCCGCTGGGTGCGGCCCTCGGCGGCGCTGCTCCTGGCGGTTACCGCGGCGTTGTATTTGTGGAACCTGGAGGCCACCGGCTACGCCAACTCCTTCTACGCGGCGGCGATCCAGGCCGGGACCAAGGACTGGACCGCGCTGCTTTTCGGCTCCCTCGACGCCGGTAATGCCATCACGGTGGACAAACCGCCGGCCGCCCTCTGGATCCCGGCCCTCGCGGGACGGATCTTTGGCTTCTCGGCCCTGAGCATGCTCATTCCCCAGGCGCTCATGGGAGTTGCCGCCGTCGGGCTCCTCTACCTGACCGTCAAGCGGGTGTCCGGACCGGCCGCGGGCCTGCTCGCCGGCGGCGCCCTGGCGCTGACCCCGGTGGCCGCCCTCATGTTCCGGTTCAACAACCCGGACGCGATGCTCACCCTGTGCCTGGTGCTGGCGGCCTACCTCACCACCCGCGCCATCGAGAAGGCCGGCTGGAAGTGGCTCGCCGCGGCCGGCGCGGTGATCGGCCTGGCCTTCCTGACCAAGATGCTGCAGGGCTTCCTGATCGTGCCCGGGCTGGCCCTGGCCTACCTGTGGGCGGCCCCCACCACGCTCGGGCGCCGGGTCCTGCACCTGCTGGCGGCCGCCGCCGGGATCGCGGCAGTGGCGGGAAGCTACCTGGCGCTCTTCCAGCTGACCCCGGCCTCGGCCCGGCCGTACATGGCAGGCTCGGAGACCAACAGCTTCCTGGAACTCACGTTCGGCTACAACGGCCTGGGCCGGATCACCGGATCCGGCGGGGGCATGCCGGGCGGAGCGGGAGGGAACGCGGGCGGCCCGGGCGGCAACGGCAACGTCGGCTTCGGCGGCACGGCCGGGATCACCCGGATGTTCGGGACCAGTTTCGGCGGCGAGGTGTCCTGGCTGCTGCCGGCGGCCCTGATCCTGCTGGCCGCCGGGCTGTGGTTCACCCGGCGCGAGGCCCGGACCTCAAAAACCCGTGCGGCGCTCCTGCTGTGGGGCGGCTGGCTGGTCATCACGGCCGGAATCTTCAGCTTCATGAGCGGCACCGTGCACCCGTACTATGCCGTGGCGCTGGCCCCCGCGATCGCGGCGCTGGCCGGCATCGGCTCCCTGGAACTGTGGCGGGGCCGGGCCTACTGGCCCGCCCGGGTTGTCCTGGCCGTGACGGTGCTGGCTACTTCGGTCTGGTCCGCCGTGCTCCTGGGCCGGGATCCGGCCTGGCTTCCCGGGCTCCGGGTCATCATCGTGGTCCTGGGTGTGCTCGCCGCCGCGGCTTTGGTCCTGCGGGCGGACAGCATCGCGGGGCTTCCGGCGCGGTTCCGCAAGGCCGCCACGGCCGGCGTCGTGATCCTCTGCCTGCTCGCCGGCGGGCTCGGGAGCACCGCCTGGACGCTGGCGACCGTCGCACAGCCGCATTCCGGTTCGATCCCCACCTCCGGGCCCACCGCGTCCGCGATGGGCGGCGGCTTCGGGGCAGCAGGCAGGGCCGGCAGTGACGGTATGGGCGGCGGTCCCGGCGGGGAAACGTCCTCGGCGGAGCTGACCGCGCTGCTGAAGTCCTCCGGCGCCAAGTGGTCCGCGATTGTCTCCGGCGCCACCCAGGCCGCGAGCCTGGAACTCGCCACCGGCACCAGCGTGATCGCACTCGGCGGCTGGAACGGCGGCGACCCCTACCCTACGCTCGCACAGTTCCAGGCGATCGTGGACCGCGGCGAGATCGGCTACTTCATTTCCGGCGGCATGGGCGGCATGGGCGGCATGGGCGGGGGCCGCGGGGGCAACTCCGAGGTCGCCACCTGGGTCGCGGCCAACTACCAAGCCCAGACCGTGGGCAACGCCACCGTCTACAAGTTGGCAGCGTAGGCCGCCATGACTGACACCCTGCGCCCCCGCCCCGGCACAGCGCCGGCGGCGCCGGTCCGCACGCCGGGCTCGCAGCAGCCGCAGGTCCCGGAACGCCGTCGGGGTCTGGAGCCCCCGGGCGCCGCCGGCACGCGCGCCGTCCCCGGCACCCGGCCGGTGCGGCAGCGGCTGGAACTGGCGGCCCTGCTGCTGGCCACGGCCGTGCTGTACCTGTGGAACCTCGGCGCCTCCGGCTGGGCGAACGCGTTCTACTCCGCGGCGGCCCAGGCCGGGTCGCAGGATTGGGCGGCCTGGTTCTTTGGCTCGTCCGACGCCGCCAACGCCATCACCGTGGACAAGCCACCGGCGTCGCTGTGGGTGATGGGGCTGTCGGTGCGGATCTTCGGGCTGAGCTCCTGGAGCGTCCTGGTGCCGCAGGCGCTCATGGGGATCGGCACGGTCTGGCTGGTCTATCTGGCCGTCCGCCGGGCCGCGGCCCCCGCCACGGCCGACGCCGGCCTGGCCCACCGCGCGGGGCTCCTCGCCGGCGCGGTCATGGCGCTGACACCGGCGGCCGTGCTGATGTTCCGGTTCAACAACCCGGACGCCCTGCTGGTGCTTTTGATGACCGCGGCCGCCTACGCCGTGGTGCGCTCCATCCAGGATGCGCGCCTGCGCTGGCTGCTGTTCGCCGGGGTGCTCCTGGGCTTCGGGTTCCTCACCAAGCAGCTGCAGGTCCTGCTGGTTGTCCCCGGCTTCGTCCTGGCCTACCTGCTCGCGGCGCCGGCCGCGGCGGGCAGGCGCATCCCTCACCTGCTTGCCGCGGGCGCGGCGATGGCCGTCGCGGCCGGGTGGTGGCTGGCCGCCGTCGAACTCATTCCCGCGGCGGACCGCCCGTACATCGGCGGTTCGCTGAACAACTCCATCCTGGAGCTGACCCTGGGCTACAACGGCCTGGGCCGGCTGAACGGGGATGAAACCGGGAGTGTGGGCGGCAGCAACGGCTGGGGCACACCCGGGCTGTTCCGGCTCTTCAACAGCGAGTTCGGCGGCCAGATCGCCTGGCTGCTGCCCTCTGTGCTGCTGCTCGGCGCGGGGCTGCTCTGGCTGGGCCGCCGCGCGCCGCGCACCGACCCGGTACGGGCCTCAGTGATCATCTGGGGCTCCTGGGTTGCCGTCACCGGGCTGACGTTCAGCTTCATGGCCGGGATCATCCACCCGTACTACATGGTTGCGCTGGCGCCCGGGATCGCCGGGCTCGCGGGGCTCGGCAGTGTCCTGCTCTGGCAGCGGCGGAATCAGCCCGTGGCGGCCGCCGTCCTCGCCGTGGCGATCGTGGCGGCCGGGGCCATGGCCGCCGAACTCCTCGTCCGCACCGCGGCGTACTTGCCGTGGCTGCGCTGGGTGGCGCTCCTGGGCTCGCTCGCCGCCGCCGGCCTTGTGCTGGCCGCCGCGACCCCCGGGGCCAAGGGGGTCGCGGGGGTAAAGGGAACGGGGATGCTGGCGTCCAGAATCATGACGCGGACGACGGCGGCGCTCGCCGTAGCCGCCGCCCTCGCCGGACCGCTGGCCTACTCGCTGTCCACCGCGTCCACGGCCCACAGCGGCTCGATTGTCAGCGCCGGGCCGGCCCTGTCCGGACGGGGCGGGGCCGGGCTGCCGCCGTCCCTCGGCAGCGCGGCTGGAGGCGGCTTCGGCGGTGGCGCTGCGGCGAACGGCAACGGCACTGGCACTGGCACTGGCACTGGCACTGGCACTGGCACCGTCACTGGCGGCGCTGGCCGCGGGCAAGGGGCGGGCGGAATGGGCGGCCTGCTCGGGGCCAGCACGCCGCCGGCGGCGCTCGTGACCGCGCTGCAGACGGACGCCGGCTCCTACACGTGGGCTGCCGCGATCGTCGGGTCCAACAACGCCGCCGGCTACCAGCTGGCGACGCAGCTTCCGGTGATGGCCGTGGGCGGGTTCAACGGCACGGACCCCGCCCCGACCCTGGCACAGTTCCAGCAGTACGTGGCTGACGGCAAGATCCACTACTTCATCGCCGGCCGCCTGATGCAGGGCGAAAGCGGTGCCAACGACGCCGCGCAGATTGCCGCCTGGGTGCAGGACAATTTCACCGCCCGGACCGTGGGCGGGGCCAGCGTGTACCTGCTGGCCAGGTAGGCGGGCGGCCCTGGCCGGCGGGCGGCGCCCGGGCCGTGGCCGGCGTCGTCGGCGTCTAGAACGTGAAGGACAGGGTGCGCAGGCCCGCGCCGGTGACGTGCGTGGCCACCGACACCCCGGAGTAGTCGGGAATGTGCAGCACACCGTCCGGCACGTCGCCGGCGTTGGGCCCTACCGCCACGGTCCGGATGCCGGCGGCGACTCCCGCGGCGATGCCCGCAGGGGCGTCCTCGAACACCAAGGCATCGGCCGGGGCGACACCCAGAAGGGACGCCGCGCGGAGGTATCCCTCAGGGTGGGGCTTGCCTTGGCTGACGTCCTCGGACATGACCGAGACGGCCGGGACGCGGATCCCCGCAGCTGCCATCCGGACCTCGGCCAGGTCCCGTGAAGCGCTCGTCACCAGCGCCACGGCATCCGGCGGCAGGCTCGCCAGCAGCTCCAACGCACCCGGCACCGGGACAATCCCGCGGGTCTCGGCCAGCTCCATCCGGCCGAGCTCGGCCGCGAGGGCCTGGACGTCGGCACCGGCCGGGGCAAACCTGCGGACCGTGTCCATGGCCTGGACCCCATGGGAGGAGCGCAGGATCTCGCCGATGTCCAGGCCGTAGCGCCCTGCAAACGTGGTCCATACCTGTTCCACGATGCTGGTGGAATCCACCAGGGTGCCGTCCATGTCGAACAGGACGGCGCGGGCGGTCAGGGTGGTAGTACTGGAACGGGCTGAAAGGGTCATGCCTCCATCCTGCCGCATGGCCCGGGGACGGGGGTGACACGGCTGGGGATGCGCTTCGTTTCCGCTGTGGCACTGGTCGGGGCCACCATGGTCCGCCGGGTGATGGCCGAGAGGGTCCAGCTGTGGCCGTCGGACTGGCGGCTTGCGAGAAAAGCCCGCAAGCTGGGTAGGGGGTAATGAGGGGTGCGAACGCATTCCCGCCGCACAGGAAGGCCTCGCAATTCCCAGACCAAAACGGCAGCTGAATCCGTTGATCCTCAGGTACCTTAAGGGCCAGTGACTCCGCCCCTGCAGAGGCCAGAGGCCTCGGCAGACTCAAACCGGTCGAGCCGGCAGCACGGCGGGAGGGGGTGCCCCTCCTCGGCGCTGATCAGGTCTACGTGATGAAGCACGGGCGGGAGTACCACACTGCCTGGTGCCAGGTCGTGGCCGACAAATGGGGCCACGCCCCCAGGGGCCTGCTCGTGACCCTGTTGGCCGACGTCGGCACGCGGACCCCGTGCCGGGAATGCGGCCGGCCCTTGGACGAAGCCGGAGAGTCCTCTGCCCGGAGCGACCCAGGGCACCCCCTGCCCGCTCCGGCACCCCCGGCCGACGTGGTAATCCCGCTGAGCGTCGTTGGCCTCGCCCATGGAATCCTCTTCCTGGCGGCGGCCCCGGAGTATCGGGAACGCCTTAGGGAGACCGCGGTGGAGCCGGCGACCCCGCTGCTCGTGGGAGGGCGGCGGGACGGGATGGTGGTGCGGATCGAAGCCGCCCGCGACGAACCCCTCCTCGTTATCCAGCTGGACCCCCGCGCCTCGTTCCGGAACGGCCCGTACCAAATGCACCTGCGTCGTCCACTGCTGCGGTCCGCGACCAAACCCTATGCCGTGGAGTCCGTTGAACCGGCGCCGCAAGCATAGGTCTCCGGGAGACGCTGACGATTCGGGTCTGCGCGGGGCTAAGCCGCCCCATGCGGTCGGGTTGGATCAGCCGTTGGGCCGGTGGGGGATGTACTGCACGGCCCATTTGTTGCCGTCGGGGTCGGCGAAGTGGACGAAGTGCCCCCAGTCCTGGACGTCGACGTCGCTGACGTCCACGCCGTTGTCCTTGAGCTGCTTGTGCGCGGCCTGGATGTCGCTGACCACAAGCTGCAGGCTCGGGGCCGTACCGGGCGGGGCGTCGTTGAGGCCCTCGCCGATGGCAATCGAGCAGCCGGAGCCCGGCGGCGTCAGCTGGACGAACCGGATGCCGTCCATGGGCCGCTCGTCGTAGTCGGCGTTGAAGCCCACCTTGTTGACATAGAAATCCTTGGCCCGGTCCACATCGGACACCGGCACAAACACGAGTTCAAGTTTCCAATCCATGTCGCACAGGCTAGCGCGGACCGCACCAATGCGGAAGGGAACCCCGGGGCGGAACTGGGCCTAGCCGGCGATGCCGTACAGGCGGTCTCCGGCGTCGCCCAGGCCGGGCACGATGTAGGACTTCTCGTTGAGTTTCTCGTCGATCGAGGCCAGGACGATCGTGACGTTGGCGTCGGACAGCTCTTCCTCCAGCTTGGCCAGGCCCTCCGGGGCGGCGAGGAGGCAGATGCAGGTGACGTCGGACGCGCCGCGCTTGAAGAGGAACTTGATGGCCTCGCGCAGGGTTCCGCCCGTGGCCAGCATGGGATCGAGGACGAAGATCTGCCGGTCCGTGAGGTCCTCGGGGAGGCGCTCGGCGTAGGTGATGATGTCCAGGGTCTCTTCGTCGCGGGCCATGCCCAGGAAGCCGACCTCGGCGGTGGGGACCAGCTTGGTCATGCCCTCGAGCATGCCGAGCCCGGCCCGGAGAATCGGGACGACGAGGGGGGTCGGCTTGGTGAAGGCGGTGCCGACGGTGGTGCTGACGGGCGTCTCGATGGTCACCGGTTCGGTGCGGACGTCACGCGTGGCTTCGTAGGCCAGGAGGGTGACGAGCTCCTCGGTGAGCTGGCGGAAGACCGGGGACGGGGTGTTCTTGTCCCGCAGAACGGTGAGCTTATGGGCGACCAGCGGGTGGTCCACAACGAGAGTGCGCATGGGTCAAAACTATCACCCGGATGCTGAGGACCGTCCCGCGGGGCCGGGGGTATCGGCGTCGTTCGCGTCGGCCGGAGCACTGCCGTCGGCACTGCCGTCGGCGCCGTCATGCAGGTGGGCGGGATGTTCGAAGGTCGGCGCTTCGCCGGCGTGTTCCCGGCGCCGCAGCACGTGGAAGAACCGGTGGGCCAGGATCACAATCCCCACCCAGGCCAGCCCGATGACCCAGCCGACGATCACGTCGGTCAACCAGTGATGGCCCAGATAGACCCGGCTGAGGCCCATCGCGACGATGAAGATCACACCCGCGGCGATCAGGCCGATCCGGACGCTGGTCCGTTTGATCTGCAGGCAGGCCAGGTACACCACGAGCGCGATCACCACCGTGGTGTTCAGCGTGTGGCCGCTCGGGAACGACGGCGAGGTCTCGTAGGGCGGCACGGCGTCGGCATGGTCCGGGCGGACGCGGCCGATCATTTTCTTGCCCAGGGTTGTGGCAGTCACAGACACGGCGGCCGCGCCGCCGATCAGGATCAGCGGCCGCCAGCTCCGGGAGGTGAAGATCAGCAGCGCCGTCAGGATGCTGCCCAGGATGGGCATCCCGATGCCGCCGCCGATGTTGGTGAACCCGGTGACAAAGGCGTCCAGGCCGGGGCTGCGCAACTGTTCCATGAACGCCAGTGCCGGCTTGTCCAGGTTCGCAAGGCCGGCGTCGTCCACCACGTTGTCGTAGACCTCTGCAGTCACCAGCGCCAGGATCACCACGACCACGCCGCCGATCAGCATGGTGATCCACAGGGCCGCGTAGGGAACCACCCATTTGCCCCAGCGATGGGCCAACCAGTTCTCTGTTCCGGTGGTCACGGCCGTCTCCCGACTACTTGACTGGATTAACTACTTGGGGCTGCGCAGCCGAGCTGCACAGCCTGCTTAGGATCGAAACTATCATTGACCCATGACTGCCCCTGAGCCCCGCCATGCCCAATGGATGAGCCTTGCCCTGGCGGAGGCCCGGAATGCCCTGGCCACAGCGGACGTGCCGATCGGCGCCGTCGTGATCGGACCGGACGGTTCCGTGCTTGGCGCGGGGCGAAACGAACGGGAGGCCCTTGGCGACCCGACGGCCCATGCCGAGATGGTCGCCATCCGGGAGGCCGCGGCGCGGTTGCGGGCGCACCGGGCGCTGGAAGGCAAGGGCGACGACGGCTGGCGGCTGGAGGACTGCACCCTGGTGGTGACGCTGGAACCGTGCGCGATGTGCGCGGGGGCGATCGTCCTGGCCAGGATTCCGCGCGTGGTGTTCGGTGCTTGGGATGAGAAGGCCGGGGCCGCGGGTTCCGTGTTCGACATCCTCCGCGAGCGCCGACTCAATCACTGGGTGGAAGTGGTTGCAGGCGTCCGGGAGCAGGAGTGCGCCGCGCTGCTGCGGGACTTCTTCGCCGGGCACCGCGCCTGATCCGTTCCGGCTAGCCAGCCGTACCGGCGGCTGACGCCGCTGCGGAGGCTTCTGCTGATGCCGCGAGCGCATCGATCCGCTTCTGCCGGGAGGCCGGTGAGTCCAGGCTGAAGGCCCGGAAATCACCGAGGTCCTCGCGGATCCAGGCTTCAACCTCGGCGATGCGCTGCGTTACGGCGGGCGTGGGGCCATGGAACAGCCAGGGCACGATCCTCTCCTGGGCCGGATCGTATTGCCAGAGCCCGATGATCCGGCCGCGGTCCAGGATCGGGTGGTCCGGGAGATCGGCCTGCAGCGCGAGCGATCCCAGCGCCGGTTTGTCCCGGTCTTCCTCCGCGAGCAGGTCGGCCGCGTTGCGGCGGAGCAGGAACAGGGAGTCCGTTCCGGCGAGCAGCTGGATCTGCTCGCCCGCGGGCTCTTCGAACGCGGCGAGGCGGCCCACGTCCTCGGGCAGCATCCACAGGGCGTCGCCCCCGGCCTCGGTCAGCGCGGTGGGGACCTCGACGGCGGCGACGGCGGCCAGCGCCGCCTTGCTTTGCGCCACGGTGAACCCTGTAAACCACTGAGATTGCTTGAAGGTGGCTCCCCCTGTCCAGCCCAGATAGCGGCGGATCAGCTCGGTGCGCACGGCGTCGTCGTCGATGCCGCTGGGCGCCAGACCCCAGGGTTCGTAGGCGTAGCGCTGCTGGTCCAGGCGGCCGTTGGCCGGGACGCGGCGGATCCGGCCCTGCGCCTGCAGGATCCCCAGGGCGGTAGGCAGCGTGGTGGTGGCGCCCTTCTTCTTGCCTTCCTCCCCGAGGTTACGAACGGAGTCGCCCAGTTCCTCCTTGAGCTGCCGCGGATCCATCGGCCCCTCTGCCTCGGCGAGCACGTGCAGCACCTGCTCCTCGAGGAGCGTGATTTCGCCCCGGTCCACGCCCAGCCGGCCGAGCACCCGGATGGCTTCGGCGGCGTCTTTGCCCAGCTTTAGTGCCCAGGCGAAGTCGGCCCGGCCCAGGACGTAGGTGCAGCCGCGGGCGACGGGAAGTTCGAGGATCCGGTGGGCGAGGACGTCTGTGTCCACCTGTTCGCGGCGGATGCCGGCGCGGGCGAAGAGCGTGAGGTACGGGTTGGCGCCGCCCACGGACCGGGCCCAGCCCGCCCGGGCGAAAACCTGCTCCGCCGTGCAGCCGGCCAGCGAGCCGTCCAGGCCCTGCCGGTGCCAGGCCCATGCCCGGAGCCGCTCCGGGGTCAGGCTCCGCGGCTCCGGCAGATTGGCGGGCTCTTCTACCGACGGCGTTTGCGTGGCGACAGGGTGGGTGCTCATGGGCTCATTCTCCAACAGCTTCTCTGTCAGCGGTATCAAGAAGCCGTATCAACCCGCGCCGGCTCGTTTCTCAGGGGCCCCGCTTCACCGGTATCCGCGGTTGCCGCGGTATCCGCGGTTTCCGTCGAAAGGGACTCCAGAACGGTCCGGGCGGTGGCGTCCCAGCCGGGCAGCTGGTCCCGGGCGGCCGCTGCCGCCTCCCGCCAGCGTTGCCTGAGCCCGGGCTCGTCCAGCCAGCGGCGGAGCAGGTCCGCCAGCGGGGCGGGGTCCGTTCCGAGCCCGACGGCGGCGCCCGGCAACCCGGGGGCAGGCGAGTTAGTCGGGCGGCCAGGCACCGGCGAGTTAGGCAGGGTACCAGCGGCCAGGGCCTCGACGGCACCGGTGCCCTCGCGCACCACCACGGGAATGCCACGGGCCAGGGATTCGGTAACCACCAGGCCGTAGGTTTCGGCCCGGGAAATCAGCAGGCTGAGATCGGCCGCATCCCATTCAGCATCCAGCGCCGGGCCCCGGAGCTCGCCCGGGATGCTGACCCTCCCGGCCAGACCGAGGCGTTCCACGGAGTCCCTGAGCTGCGCGGCATAAGCAGGATCGGCGGTGTCCGAGCCAATGAGGGACGCCGTCCAGGGCAGATCCGTGAGCCGGGCAAGCGCGTCCAGCAGCAGCGACTGGTCTWTGTTCTCCAGCAATGCCGCAACGGCGATGATGTGCGGCACACCGGAGCCGGGCAGGCTGCCTGCCGCCAACGGGGCGGGCGCAGTGCCGGGCAGGGCCACCCTGATGCCGTCGAGGCCGTGGCGGGCGCGGATGCCCGCCGCGGCCGAGCCGCTCGTGCAAATGACGCCAGCCGCTGCCCGCAGGGCTCCGGCCTCGCGCTCCGGGTGGTCCGGCAGGGGCATGTGCAGGAGGATCCAGACCTGCTGTCCGGCGGCTGCTGCCGCTTCCAGTTCGTCGGGCGCACCGCAGGCGAGGAGGCTGTCCACCAACGTCACGGAACCAGTCGCGGAACCCGCGCCGCCGTCGGGCTCCGGATCCAGCAGACTGGCCAGGCGGCGCCGGTCCCCCGTGCTGCCCCCTGGCCAGTCGCCGTCGAGCGGGCAGGTTTCCACTGCGGCGCCGAGGGCCGCCAGTTCCCGGGCGAGCGCCGCGTTGTAGACGTTGCCGCCGGAGTTGTGCCGGACATTGCCGGGCACCACAAACCGGAGGCGAAGGCTGGCCGGCGGCATCTGCGGCGCCTAGCGGGCGTCGAAGTCCAGCGAGTAGCTGGCCCAGGCGTCGGGGGTCTCGCGCAGGGTGACGTCCAGCCCGGCAAGCTCGCGCCCGTCGTTGCCGACGCGGATCTGGCCGGCGACGGCGTCGGCGATGTACCGGGCGAGGGCTTCGGTGGTGCTCAGCTTGCCGGCGAAGTCGGGGTGCTCGTCGAGGTTCTTGTAGTTCAGCCCCTCGAGGACCTCGTCCAGCACGTCCCCCGCCGCGCCGATGTCCAGCACGATCGCGTCGTCATTGAGCTCACGACGGCGGAAGGTCACCTCCGTGACGAAGGTGGCCCCGTGCAGGCCCTGGGCGGGGCCGAAGGCTTCCCGCGGAAGGCTGTGGGCGATCATGAAGTTACGGCGTACGGTCAGGCTGAACACGGGCTACCTCGTGGCTTCGGTTGGCTGGACTTCGGTGGATGAGGCTTTGGCGGACGGGTATTCAATGACGTGGCACAGGGCGTCCAGGGTCCCGTCGGCGAGCCGCTGGACGGCGCCCGGGAGCTCCTCGAACGTCGAGGATCCGGTCAGGAAGACGTCGAAGACCGGGTCCTGCAGCAGGGACACGGCGAGCGCGAGGCGCTCAGCGTTGGTGCGCCGGTGCCGGCGGGCGCGGGCCACCATCCCCACCTGGCTGGCCCGGATGGACAGGCGGCGGGCATGGAAATCCTCCCCCAGGGGGAGGGAGATCTTCCGGTCGGCGTACCAGGACATTTCGATGATGTCGCCGTCGTCGCCCACCAGCTGCAGGCTCCGTTGCAGGCCTTCCTGCGAGGCCGAGCAGTGGATCACGATGTCGCAGTCCGGGAGGGCGTCGTCGGGGTGGCTGAAGTCGACGCCGAGGGCGTCCGCGAATGCACGTTTGGCGGGGTCGACGTCGATCAGCTGCAGCCGCGCGAGCGGAAAGCCGGCCAGGAGCTTGGCCACCATGCCGCCGACCAGTCCGGCCCCGATCACGGCAACCCTGTCGCCCAGGCGGGGTCCGGCCTCCCAGATGCCGTTGACGGCGGTTTCCGCCGTGCCGGTGAGCACCGCGCGGCGGGCGGGAACGCCGTCGGGGACCACCGTGAGTGATTCGACCGGGACGATGAAGCGGTCCTGGTGCGGGTAGAGGCAGAAGACGGTCTTGCCGGCCCAGCCCTCCGGGCCGGCCTCGACCACGCCCACGGTGAGGTAGCCGAATTTCACCGGGTATGGGAAGTCCCCCTCCTGGTTGGGGGCGGCCATGGCATCGGCGACGCACGCCGGGACGCTGGCGTGATGGACCACCAGCTCGGTGCCCTTACTGATGCCCGAATACAGGGTTCGGACGAGCGCCTCGCCGTGTCCGGGGGTGGGCAGGTCTTCGCTGCGGAGCTCGCCCTGCTCCGGGCCGACGGTCCAATAGGCGGTGGCGTGCCGTTCAGACGTGGCGTGCCGTTCAGAAGTAGTCATTGTGCTTACGAATCTAGTGCCCTCACTGTTCGCGGGGAAGGGTGCCGCGCGCGTTCGCGCCGTCATGAGGGCGCCGCTGTGGCTCGTTTTGTGGATGGGCGCCTTGCTCCGGTACCCTAGTCAGGTTGGTGACGTGTCCGAGCGGCCGAAGGTGCAACACTCGAAATGTTGTTTGGTGTAAAAGCCAACGTGGGTTCAAATCCCACCGTCACCGCGGATGAGAAAGGCCCTGCTTCCCTTTGTTTACAAGGGAAGCAGGGCCTTTTGCTTTGCCTGGATTAGGGGTTTGCCCACATTTTGCCCACACCTGCCAGTGAGACGGCGTGATCTAGAGCGTCCGAAACTGCGTCCAGATCCCCATCGAATAGATCCGTGTAGATGTCCAGGGTCATCGCTGCTGAGCTGTGACCCAGCATCTTTTGGACCACCTTCACGTTCGCGCCGGCCGACACGGCTAAGCTCGCGGCGGAGTGCCGAAGGTCATGCGGAGTGATCCGGGGAATGCCAGTCCTCTTCACGGCACTGCCAAACCAGCTCATGTTGTCCTCATGCACCCGGGCCAAGTGCAAATGGTGCCCACTCTCGTTAGGGAACACCAGATCATCCCGCCCCTTGCCCTCGCATTGCTGCGCCAGGTACTCCCCCAGAAACTGCGGGAACGGCACGGTGCGCTTCTTGTGGTTCTTCGGAGTGCCCACCTCGATAATGGAGCCCACTTGAACGGCGTTCTCCTCGATCATCAGCCGGCGGCGCAGCATGTCCAGGTGCTTTACCCTCAGCGCGGTTGCTTCACCCCACCGGATGCCGCAGTACGCCAGCACCAGGACCAAGCCCGGATACTTGCTCGCAACGGCCAAGGCATGCACTTGCTCGTGGCTGAGGTAGACGTGTGGTTTCTTCACTTTGTGGGGCAGCGAGACGCCCCGGGATGGGTTACTGAGGGTCCGCCGGTCGCTCACCGCGTCGTCCAGGATCGACGCCAGCACCCCATAGGCCCGGATAACCAGCGTCGCCCCCTTGGGCTTCCGCGCTGGCGTTGCGTCGGGATCTCCGAGAGTCATTTCGGACACCCACTGCTGGACGGCGGTCTTCCGCACGTCGGCCACGGCGACATGTCCCCAAGTCGGCAGTACGTGGATTCTCCACGCGGATTCGAGCGGCCTGTATGACGACGGCTTTAGATGGGTCTGACGCGCCAGCCAGGCAGCCCCTAGCGGCCCAATCAGCGCCTTGGCGGCGGTAACGTCAACGAACTCTCCGCGGGCCTTAGAAACCTCCACACTCGCCAGGAACAATTCAGCGTCACGCTTAGTCCTAAATCCCCGCTTGTCCGTCTGCGTCCGGTCCGGCTTGCGATATCGAACCCTGTACCGCCGGCCCTGCTTCGTCTCGTAGGGCTCAATCGTTGCCATCAGGACCGCGTTTCCCAGCGGCGCCACCCTTCAGGGCACCTCGGAAGGATTCGAAGGTGCCTTGCACCTCCTGCACCTCTTGGGGCGTCGTCTCCATCCCACGTTTGCTCGCGATTTCGGACCACTGCCGGATTTCTTCACTCAGCTCTTGTCGCCGCCATTCCGGCATAGCGGCACCTAAGAAGGTGTACCTCTCCATTTCATCCGCGCTCGCAACGATGGAAGTCTCCGCACGCATCCATTCCCACAAGTGCCGGGCGGAGACTGTTGACTTCAACCCCGTCGCCGTGACTGACTCCCCTCCCTCCTTGGCGCCGGGGTAAAGGAGGGAAATGGGTGTCACGCCGAGGACAACGGCCAGTCCCAGGAGGTCGTCAACATCGACGCGGCGTTCCCCTTCTTCGATCCTGCGCACAGCCAGGGGCGACATCGGGCGATCGATGTCAGCAAGCGCTTTGGACACTTCCGTATATGTGAGGTTTGCCGCCTCTCGCAGCCGCTTGACGTTACGCGCAACGGCTTCGCCTGTCGCGCCTACTTCCTTCTTTTGTCCGACCATGCCCCCATCCTACATACAAAAGATGAAGGTGCACCTACAAAGATTGACTTCTGTGATTTGACGTGAGCATAATGGAGGTAGGCCCTCAAAAGATGAAGGTCACCATGCAAGAAATAGAGGATGAGATGACCTCGGAAATCATGGCTCCGGCTGAACTGGCGCAACGCCTGGCGAAGTCAACGGCTGTTCTGGCCAATTGGCGCTACCTCGGCATTGGCCCGCGATTCATCAAACTCGGTAAGTCAGTTCGTTACCGCGTCGCAGACGTAGAGGCATGGCTGGACGAGCAGACCCGCCAGCAGACCGGCGCAGCCTAAACCACAGCAGCACATTCAAATAAAAAAGCGGCTCCAAACTTGGCTTTTGTCTTGCCCAAGTTCAGAACCGCTTGCAGAAAATCCACCACCACAGAGGAAATTCTAAATTATGTCTACGACCACGATATCCCATGATTCAGCCTGTGTCATGTCCTTCAGTGAATGGCTGGCCTACTTTGACCACAAGGCCGTGGTGACCGCTTCGGAACTGGAGCGATTCCGCACCGAGGCCGGCGGCAACCGCTACCCGGAAATGGTGCTCCGGCTGGCACGGGCCGGAAAGCTGCGGCCCAAAGTCCTGGCCGACGCCGCCTATGACGCCTGGCTGAAGATCGAGAACCCGAAGACGGCGATGTGCAGCTCTGAGTGGACTGACTTGTTCCGGCGCGCCTACCTGCCCTCGCACGCCCTGTTCGAGGTGCCGGACCTGAGCTGACAGCAGGAGGGTGCCGCGGGGATGAGCTCCCGCGGCACCAGACGGCCCGCCCAGACAAACCACGACAGTTTTAGGAAACCAACGATGCTCACAAACCCCGTGTTCCGCATTGACCTTGCCGACTATGCAACTGAGCCCGCGCACGGACGACCCGGCTACGACGGGTACGAACTGGACCGCCAGCTCTACTCGATGCTCCCGCAGCTTCCACCCGGCTCCAATATCCGACTCATCGTCCACAAGTACCTCGCCGACCCACAAGTCGCGCGATCACTGCGCCAGGACTTCATGGTTCAGATCGAATCCTCTGATCCGTGGATCCTCGCCGCCTGGGTATCCGCACTCTCTCAGGAAGAAGCCGCCGCATGAGTGAAGTACCCGACTACTTCCGGGCCGAAGCTTTCGAAGATGAGAACCCGTCGAAGCTAAGAGGATCGTTTACGGGCTCATGGCTGCTGGAGCAAGTCTTTCCCCAGCTTGTGTACGTCGTGGACGGCATCATCCCGGAAGGCCTGACCCTCCTGGTTGCTGCTCCCAAGATCGGCAAATCCTGGTTGGTTCTCGGCATCGCCATCGCCATCAGCACGGGAGAGAAAGTCTTGGGTTGTGTCACAACCAAAGCCGCCCCGGTGCTCTATCTGGCTCTAGAGGACGGCCCCAGACGCCTTCAGTCCCGCCTCGTGACCCTAGGCGTGACCAGCCTTAGCGGGAACCTCACGTTCATGACCGACGTGCCCCGCGGCGACATGGTTGCAACGATCCGCGAGTTCATGGAACTCCACCCCGGCAAGAACCCCGTAGTCATTCTCGACACTCTCGGCAAAGCCATGCCGTCAGCGACGGGCGGGGAAACCCAGTACGACAGGGACTACCGCGTCATGGGGGCACTGAAAAAGCTCGCGGACGACAACCCCGGATCCAGCGTCATCATCGTCCACCACACAAGAAAAATGGACGGCGCCGACTTCCTGGATGCAGTCAGCGGCACGCAGGGCATCGCTGGCGCGGCTGACACGATCCTGTTGCTGAAGCGCTCACGCCACGAGACACAGGCACAGCTTCAGGTCACCAGCCGTGACGCAGCAGAGGGCGAATACATCCTCGAGCAGGCCGGCACGGGCAAATGGGTGCTAGCTGGCGGCTCACGGGCCGAAGCTGCCAAGGCCGCGGTAGACGCCCGAACGACGGACGGCGTGAACGACCGCATGGCTGAGGTCATCGCACAGGTGAACAAGTACCCCGAAGGAACCAAGGCTAAAGATGTAGCGACTCTGCTTCACCTGGACGACTCACAGACCCGCGTGTACCTGCGCAGGGCAGTCGAAGCGGGCCGAATCTCCAACCCATCCAGAGGCCTGTATGCCCCTGTTACAAGTGTTACAAGTGTTACTTCCCTCTTGAGTGAGGACGAAGAAAGTTACACAAGTAACACATGTAACACCCCCTCTGAATGGGGAGGGGAAGCGGCATGACGGACGCCGAAAAGATCGCGGGCCTGGCCCAGCAGGTCACCTACTGGCGGAATCAAGCAACGGCCCTAAATCAGCTTCTACAGGCCACGCGCAACACCCCTGAACGGCACCACGGGCGAACCACGCTCCACCGTGACCCAACGGGCAACCAGGCTGCCTCAGCCGTCGACAAAGAACGCAAGAACAGGAAGGCCGCCTAAGGGCTTATGACTACTCGCCGAAGACCTTGGAGCGCTGGGAATTCCCAGCGCAGGCCGAGGCCTACCGGCTGAAATTCCAACACCAGCAGCAAGAAACAAACCACTGGAGAGGCCGCGCGACAGCCGCGGAAACCCAGCTAGCCATGTACCAGGCGCGAGAGAAAACCGCCGGCACCACGAACGAAGGACACTAAAAATGGGTTTGATCAACAACCTCTCACAGTCGCAGCTCGGCGACATTTTCCGGCGGCTGCGGGCGCTCGAGAACGCTTCACCGATGAACAGTGGCGCGGTAGGTAGTGGCGGGTTCGAGGTGTATGACGGCGGCGTGATCACGATCAGCAACGGCGGCCTCAATGTCACCGGTACGGCCACGATTTCCGGAGTTTTGAACGCGGACGGCACGGTAACGCTCTCTGGAACGGTGGGGATCAGTGGCCCGCTGACCATCTCCGGCAACACCAGCATTACGGGGAACGTCACCAGTACGGGCACGTTCACGAACAATGGCCCAACTAACCTCAACGGCGCGACAAAGACCACCGGCGCGCTTTCAGTCGAGGGCGTGACCACGCTAAAGAATGACCTGAACGTCACTACGGGCAAGATCATCGCCGGGCAGACCACAATCCGGCCCAGCGGCGCCATCAACTTCGGCGACACGCTCACCATCCATCCCGCTGACGAGTTCGGCCCGGCAGGTATCTCGGACGGGTTCGCAAAGTACACGCTGACACCTGGCGGGGGCGACTACTTCCACCAGTTCCAGGGTGGGGCCTATGTCGAGGGGAAGATATACGGCCACGGCGGTCTAGAAATTGACGACCTCCCCACCAAGGCCGGCGGCGCGGCGAACTTGTACATGGACCCGGTTACGGGCGCCATCAAGCGGATTGTCTAGGCCCCGATGTTCAATCCATTTAGGTCGTATCCGTCACGACACTTCCAGAATGTGGAGGGCTCCCGCATGACGTACGCCAGGGCCGGCATCTTCGAGAACCCCAGCGGCACCCAGGAACCAGGCGTCGTGATCTTCAGAGACCGGCACATGCTCGGCATCCTCACCATCGAAGACGCCACGCGGCTCTCGAACGAACTCATCGACGCCGTCGAAGGGCCCGCCTGCTAATGACAAATATCCCCAGACCCCCGGAGGCCTACGTTCACGGCGTCGCAGCCCCCATAGTGATCCTGCCGGCGCGTGTAGCGGCCTGGCTTGAACGCCACGCTGGTCTAAACGACCTCCGCGTCCGCGCCCGGGGAAACGACCCGGAAGTGGATAGCGTCCTCCAAGCCATGCACCGGGCATCCCTTCATTGGCGCACTGCCGCCACCGGAAGCAACCGTGCGCCGGAGCCGGAAGCTCCCACAGAATTGAATCAATGGTTCAGTACGACGCAAGCCGCTGACCGACTCGGGATCACAGACCGCGCCGTCCGCCTGGCAATAGCGGAACACCGGCTTCCAGCGACAAACCTCAACGGTCGCTGGCGCATCACCCCAGAAGACATCGCACATTTCAAAGCCGCCAAAGCGGCATAGGAGAACATCATGACCCGTGTACAGTCCGGAAACACCCCGCAGCAGCAGAAAGCCAACGCACTCAGGGGCGAATACCAGCGCCTCATGGAAGACATCCGCAACGACCGCACTCTGTCAGCCCACGGGAAACAGAAGGAACTTGCGATCCTATACATCGACTACAAGCCGCGGATGGAAAAGCTGGAAGCTGACGAGAAAACTCAGCAGCAGACCCGCGCCAAAGCCCTCCGCCGCGACCTCTTCGGACTCCCCGGCTACGCGGACCCCAACACCGCCATCTCCTACCGGGATGCGCAAGACCGGGCCGCAAGCGTCGAAGACGAACAGACCGCCCTACGGCTGCTCAGCCGGGCCGAAATTTCAGGCGACACCAGCCTCGCCAAAGCAATAGCCGCCCGCGCCTTCGAAGCGGGATGGAACGAGGCGATCAACCAGTACGCCGATACAAACCCCACCAGCGAAGTGAAGTTCAACGAACTGATCGAGATTGAAAGCTACGGGAAGGGATCCGCTGGCTTCGCTCAAATCCTCGGCGCGGCCATGACCTATAGCGTCGATAAGCCCTCCGAGCTCGGCATGTACAGCTTGGACTCACAAATCGTGGCCCTCGCCGATTCCGCCGACTAGCGGGGCGAGCTGCTTCCAGCGCCCTCAGGGGCCGCCGGCGACAGCGCGTCAGGGGACGCCGTCACCGGCCGGTAGGGCCACCCATACTTCCTGAAAAGTACGAGGATGGAAACCATGCCGACGATCCAGGCCAAGGACAGGATGCCAGCCCACATTCCGACCGTTTCCCGGGGAACTTCGGCGTTCGGGATGAAGGCCGCACCGATCACGGCGATGGTAGTTGCTATGAGGCCAGTCCAGGCAGCCCAATCCTGAAGCTGTTCACCTCTGACCGCGCCATCGGAGAATCCGGTCCTTGGCTTGCTCAGCTCTTCTGCCCGAGCAAGCAGCCGCAAAAACGCAGTTATCAAAGCCAAAAAGGCAGCCAAAACTCCAAAGATAAATACAGCCACAATTCCCCCACGTAGTCGCGATCAACCTTAGAACAATAGCGCAATCTCAGAACTGGCCCGCTCATGGCGGGCTTTTTTGTACCCAAAATCAGATTGAGGAATTCTTTATGCTTCTGCCCACGAATATTGCTACTGGCCTTGTGACGGGTCAGTTCCTTGCCGGCGTTGTGGATGGCCCTGACGTTAACCAGGACCCGGATGGCGTTCCTGTGAAGGGGCTCGTTACGTTCATTGCGTCTGTCCCGTATCTTTTGGACCCGACGGCAACCCCTAACCCTGTCGGAATCTTGAACACTGCGATTGTGGCGGTCCTCGATTCTGAGGGCTACCTTTGCACTCCGATGCCCGGGACGCTGAAGCCGTCTTATCGTGGTGTGCGTCTGATCGCCACGGATGACGCTGACCTTTCGGTTGAGGGGTGGACGTGGAACGCGACGTACACCTTTGAGCCTGTCAACGGGACCGCGCTGAGGATGGAAACCCACAGCTTCGCAGTGCCCTCCGGCATGGAAGTGGATCTGATCACTGTCGCCAAGGTGCCATCCTCTGCGGGGATTGGCACGGAACAGGTTGAGGCCCTGGCTGCCTCGGCTCAGGCCGCAGCGGTTAGCGCCGCGGCCTCAGCCGCCACAGCAGCGGCGTCGGCGCAGGTGACGGACGGGAACATTAGTGCTCTCGTTGCGGACCCGGAGACGGCGACGGCTGTTGAGGTTGCGGGCCTTGTTGCGGATGCTATTGCGGGGAAGCTCGATGCCACCGCCGCTACGGCTACTTACCAGCCTCTTGCGGGCTTGGATTCCGCGGCGGCTGCGAAGGTTGGAACCCCCGGGACAGCGCTCAACACGGCAGTGCAGGCCCTCGCGGACGGCGTAGCGGTAGGCAAGCTCAGCACAGATGATGCGGTAGGCATTTACCAGTCTCAGGCGTCTTTGGACGTCGCGACCGCTGCCAAGGTGAGCGTCAACGGGACCTTATTGAACGCGGCGGTCAAGGCCATTGCTGACACCAGCGCCGCAACCGCGGCAGGTCCGAAGCTGGACGCATCCCAGAAGGGCGCCGCCTCCGGTGTCGCCTCGCTCGATGCTGGCTCGAAGGTTCCTGTCGCGCAGGTGCCGGATCTGTCCGCCTCCTACGTGCCGTGGACTGCCGGGCATATCGGCATTGAAAAAACCAACCCGGTCAACGCTCGCGTCTACATCGGCTCGGGTACGGGCACGCTCACTGACGTTCCGGTCATGGGCGTCAAGGTGAAGTTGGATTCGCCCACGGATGGGACGGGCCGGGCCCCTGACGGCATCCAGGCAAACGTGAACCTTCTCAATGGCGCGACGGATGGGTCTGTCCGCGGCATTGTCTCGCGTGTTGACCTGGCTGACACGGTCAACACCGGGGCGGCAGTGTCGCTGTGGGCTGATGCGTGGATCACGCAGCCGTCGAAGCGGAACGCATGGGGCGGCAATATTTACAGCTCCATCCGGCCCGGTGTCGCTTACACGGGCACAATGGTCGGGCTGGAGGTTGGGGCCGAAAGCTACGGTACGACGGAAACCAACGGCGGCGGGCAGCACATCGTGGGCAAATCCACGGGCGCGAAGATGGCTTTCGGGCTCATGATCAGTTCTGATCCGGTAGCGGACGGAACCGCCGGCGCAATCGCGGGCGCTTTCCGTACTCATCTGCTCATGCGTTCATCTACCGCGCCAACCGACAACTACGTTTGGATCGGGCCGACTGCGCCGACCACCAACCTTCCGACAGGTACGCCGCTGTTCCAGATCGACGCAGCAGGCAAGGTCGGTATCGGGACGGCGGCAGTGTCAACGCAGGCGCTGACCGTTGCTGACGTACTGGTTACCGGTACCAGCGGCATCCGGCTAGGCTCTACCACCGGCCCGCGGATCCGTTCAGGTTCCACGGCCCCTGAAGGCAGCCTGACGGGCATCAAGGGCGACATCTTCATTAGGACTGGCGGCGCTGACGCAACGCCTTCCCTCTATGTCAAGAACACCGCGACGGGCAACACCGGATGGATCGGATACTAGCCATGGAGCCAACAACAGAGCAGATCGTGGAAGCCACGAAACAGTTTCTGCTCCGGGCAAACCTTGCCGGCGGCGAAGTCGCAACGTTCAACATCATCATGGGATGGCTTGACCAGCAGGCGGCGGACACTCCAGCCGAATAACGACCCGCCCCCTGCCCGCTTGCGACTTGCAGGGTGCGCCACTAGCGCTGTGCCCGCGGCTAGGGCTATTTAGCTTCGGGCACAGCATTCTTAAGGTGTGGGTGCCCTTAAGGTGTGGGTGCCGGCACGTCCAGAAGTCCTGGTGCCCATATCTGAACGGCAACTATCGCGACGTTGACTGCGGCGAAAATCAGCATCCCAGCGATCCAAACGCGGTAGCTCCGGAACTTAGCAAGGCCATGCTCAGCCCGCGGCGCCTTATGACCCACAAGCCAGTCCGGGATCCGATACACGCCATTCGTGTAAAAGTACTCACGGTTGCTCAAATGTTCTATTTCAAGCCGTGTTTCCAACGCGTGAAGATGGGCCCTGTCCATTGAGTCGATGAACTGGTGCTTAGCCATAAGTTGCATCGACAGCAGTGCCACGACCAGGCCGAGGGCGGCAGAAAGAAATGTAGCAAACGCTGGCGACGTTGGGTTCAGTGCAATGGTCAACAGGAAGGCCTGGGCCGTCAGTGCGATGGTTGGTGTCTGCCAGAGCATAGCGTCCTGTTCCAACTCGCGCTGGAGAAGCATCTCGTAAGTGAACAGGTCCTTCGCGTTCTTGTTGGTCCAACGGCCAGACACCTTGCTTGTATGCGATACGCGGGTGCGCCTGAAGTTCATGACCCAACTTTGCCGGGACGCGACTCAACAACGCTGTGACTGGCCGAACAGTTATCGAATCGTGGCGTAGTACGTCAAAGCTTGACCCTGCCTCATCACGAGGCGGGATCCTCATCTGATACTTCGCCGGCAGCGATCCGCTCAGCAGTTACCCGGTACGCCCGCTCGATGTATTGCTCAAGGTCAGCCGCAGCTACAGCCACAGCCCCTTGCCACCAATCTGGATCCCTCGCAGCTCGCCAGTCTTCAACAACATCCGCACAGTCGGCAGGCCAACGCATAGCTCCTCAGCTACCTGCTCAATCGTCAAGAACCTCGGGCGCTTCGGCGCAGCATCATCGGTCACCTGACAACCATAACCATGGCGGCACCCCCACCCCATCCACCTAGGAGAAGGCACCAAGCCGAACCCGCCGGGGAGATGAAAAAGGTCCGCGGAGGGTTCAAAGCTTTTGGACTGCTAGCGATTTATTCGGCTACCACGCCGGCGGCAGGAACAACGGACGTGCCCTTAACGGAAAGCTTCTTGACTATGCCAATCACCAAGGCCGGGACGCTGGTAGCGATCGCGACGAAACCAATCATCATTAGTGGCGTCAAATAGCTAGCGAAATAAAGGGCTACGAGCAGGAACCCAAGGGGGAAGGCAATCACCGCATAAATGAGCGGCAGGCTTCCGGGCTTCCGGCTTTGTTCCCTGTACGTGGCAAGGGCAACGCATATCGCCAAGGCGGCGACAGCCAGCAGGGCAACAATCGCGGCGGTAAGAACGCTTACCGCCGCGCCCCTCACGCCGCCAAAAGCAAACATTAGGACTATGGACAGGACTATCCCGACAACGCTGGCAATGGATGACCCTTTGAAAACTTTCCCCTGATTATTCATAACGCTCACACTAGCCATAAGCAGCGACATAACCGGAACGTGACGCGAACCCGAATTGCTGCCCACGAGAAAGGCAACCCATGGCAAGAGCCAAGAAGATATGTGCACGGCCAGGATGCCCCGCTATCACCGCCGCGTCACTATGCACAACACACGCACGAGAAGCAGACAAAGCCCGCGGCACCTCCACACAGCGAGGCTACGGAACTGCCCACATCAACGCCCGCAAAGCACTCGCACCACAAGTAGCAACAGGCACCGTCCGGTGCGCACGCTGCGGCGAGTACATCCAACCCGGTACGCCCTGGCATCTGGATCACACAGACGACCGCACAGGCTACCTCGGTGCAAGCTGTGCACGCTGCAACCTCAGCGCCGCCGGCAAAGCATCGCACCAGTACGACTGACACCAGCCCGACACAGCGGACCCCACAGGCCCCCAGGCGGGGGAGGCGGCCTATGCCCCCCACAAAACCCGCCGGGGAGGTGAGCAGCAAGTCTGCCAACCGCTCAACCTCAATTTGACGACGAAAGGAGCGCCTTAGATGGGCACTCAAAAGAATATGACTAAGCCCAATTCGAGGGCCTACAGGCCTCAGCCAGCTGCTATCCGTGCTGCTCTAGTGGAGTTGCCGGCGGAGGGTTGCGCGCTACCGGTCCCGGATCTTCCGAAGTCGCGGGAGTGGAACGACATAGAACAGGCCCGCTGGGTTGAACTGTGGGAGTCTCCGCAGGCTACGCAATGGGACAACTCGTGCCGCGGAACCGTGGCCCTGCTTGTGCAGTACGAATCCAGGTTGCTGGTCGGTGACAATGGCGGCTCCGCTTGGGTGGCCCAGGAGTGCCGCTACGCCTCAGAGGCCCTTGGATTAACCCCCAAGGCGATGGCGTCACTTGGATGGAGGATCAGCGATGGGCAGCAGTAGGAGGGCGGCTAGGGGCCTGCCAGCCACTCCGGTATGTACGGACCCTAACCGCATTGTTCAGCAAAGATTGCCGTCTCCCCGGGCGAGGTCCGCGCATGGTTCAAGGGCGGAGTCTGCTATCGCGTATCCGTCGCTGGCCGGGTGTATGGCTGGGGCGAGGGCCCGTCTATTTGGGAGGCCGTCCTGGATGGCGGCTTTAGGCCGGACGACTACGGGAAGCACAACCAAGGAGGTCAACGTGTCGGGTAGCTCGACGGAAGAACTTCACTCCGCCGCACTAAATTCCATCCGGCTTGTCTTGGGATGGGACGTAGATCTTGACGATGAACTCTCCTTCGGAAGCCGATTCGACCCATACGATAGGTATCGCGCGACAGTCGAGGAAATCATTCGAGCCGTGGCGCCTGTTGCGACGCCGCAAAGTCCGCAGATGAAGGCCAGTGATTTACGACTTGGTTCATGAGCCTAAAAATGCAGGTCCAGTAGCACTCCAGATAGCGACGCTTCTCCGGCGATTTAATCCCAGGGTCCGCGTCTGATTTGCAGTAGAAGCCGACTATGTCGTTTCGGTCTAGTAAAAGATCGTGTATTGACGTATCGATAATTCGGCCGAAACCATCGTCGAACTGCACTTCCTGTGTACCCTCGCGAACACTGAACGGGGTTGACTTGAATGGCCCTTGTGAGCGGTCCGCCGTCGTGGTCTTCAACTTGTCAATGAATTTCTTGACGTCGAGAGAGTCCCAAGAGGGCGTAGAAAATGCGTGTGCATAGAGATTTCTGATCTCTCTTAGCGCGTGCAGGTCTTCACGAGCAGACTCCGACAAGACTCCGAGAGCTGCCGCTACGTCTATTTTGGACGCAAGACTGGACAGGGCACTCCCACGATGACCAAAGAGGCTGTAGATAACGGATCCACTCGTGTTTATCAGCTCGCTGATGATCGCCTTTTCCAGCACAGTGTCCAGATATGCCATAGAAAGGACCACAAGGTCAGTGTCCGGTTTAGAGTCCAGGTCATTGACAAGCTGGCAGAATTCCATAAGTTCGGGCAACGGTGGGAGTTTCCTGGCGGCCATGAACTCAATTTCTCATTAAGTGCCCCGAATGCCGGGGTGGACTCTCCGCTGGGCACATCCAGATTCGAGAGCATACCTCTCGAGACTGGCAGGGTGCTGCGACGTGCAAATGACAAGCCCCCTGCCCGCTTGCGACTTGCAGGGTGCCAACGGAAACCCCCGTCAGCTAACGATGCTGGCGGGGGTTCGTGGGCGGGCATAAGTTAACGCAAGCCCTTAGTTTGCTCGCTATTTCGTCACGGGCCCAGTGCTGTTACTGGTGACCGTTTTTGTCAGGTAGCCGCTTTTCCGTCCGGTGACAGCGATGGAAAGCCCGGCACCCAGGTCTGCTGCGACGACCTTATACGAGCTCGCGGTCGCGCCCGGAATGCTTATTCCATCCCGTTTCCACTGATACGTCCTAAGATAGACCGTCGGTGTCCAGGCACCGACTTTTACAGTCAGGGTCTGACCGACCGCAGCGGCGGCAGGGATAACCGGCTTCGGCGCGGTCAAAACGTTCGTCGCCACCGGAACCGTTGCGGCGCTGGTCTTGTAGGTGTAGTTGTATCCGGATTTGCTGGCAGCAGCTCTGACGGTGACGGTCTTTCCGAGGTCGGACGTCGTCAACTTGTAGGTCGAAAGAGTCGCGCCAGTGATGACCACCCCGGACCGGTACCACTGATACGACAGGGTTACAGGGGCCGGTGACCACAGCCCCGGGTTTGCGGTCAGTGTGGATCCGACGCGGGCAGTGCCTGTGATCGTCGGAGGGACCCCCGCCAATGAGCCCCTAGCGACAACTGCCGTTGCGGCAGAGATCTTAGAAGAGGTTACATAGCCGGTTTTGGAACCAGTGACGCGCACGGCGATGGCCTTGCCGGCCTGACCCGGACCCAACACGAGGGTGGAACCGGTCGCGCCGGACACTGCGAGACCGCCGGCCAGCCACTGGTAAGCGAACGTAGTGCCGGTTGTCCACGCGCCGGGGTTGGCGGTGAGTGTCTGTCCTACCTTTACCGTGCCGAGGACAGTGGGTGTGCTGCCGGTCAACGGAGCGGGGATGTAGGCCACAGGGGCCGAAGCGTTAGTCCACTCTCCCCAGCCGAGCTGATTCCTGGCCCGTACCCGCGCGGCGTAGGTACCGTCCGGCAGGTCACCAATGGACGCCTCTGTAGCACCGGTGCGGACTTTGCGCACGATGCCCGCGCCGGTGAATTCGGTCTCGTACTCCTGGATCCCGAGCAGGTCGGTGTGTTCTGCCCAGGTCGCCTTGACGCTTCCGATGCTTGCAGTCAGGGTGGGAAGCTTGGCTCGCAGCGGTCGGGTTGCCACAATCACGCGACCGGCGCTAAGGCCACGCGACATGTTGCCGTTGGAGTCGGTGACGGAGCCGACTGAGAATGTGTACGAGCCCAGCACCGAGTTAACATCATCGTACTTCGGGTAATCGAAGGTCGCTTTGAATATTGCCCTGTGAGAGTCGGTAGACGAATTCTTTGGGCGCCATCCGTACCCTGCATTGTCATGCGTGGCCATGATCTGTGCGGTCGCGTTGGATGGAACCCCAATCCCACTATCGCGTGCCTCGACGTTCACGACCACCTTGGCCGGACCGTCAGTGACGTCCACGATGCTAGGACTCGTGAGTGAGGCCGCCACTGTTGGCGCATCGTTGTCTCCCAAAGACACGACCGTCGGAACAACCCCGATGCTGTCATAGGAATCTATTCCACTGTGCGGCAGGTTATTGCCAGCAACGTCGAGGATGCGCGGCACGAAATACCAATCGCCGCCCCTGATGAACTCCGGGAAGGTGAAGGTGCTTTCGTAGATTCCATGGAACCGGTCACCGGAGACCAATGCCATCGCTTGGCCCGAGATAGGGTCCGACCCGTAGTCCGGCTGGGGATCGAGCCATGGGAATCCGGTGGCCAGACCTGAGCCCAGGTCTTGGACTTCGAGCCGCACCGTGGCCTGCACAGGCCCGTCGACGACGTCAATTTTCTGGTGCGAAACCGACGCGTTGAGGATTATGGGGCCCTCGTTGTCTTCGGTTATAGCGCGGGCCGGCGCGACGCCGACGGCTGTAACGGCTACCGTAGCGGCGACTGCGACAGCGATCCGCCGGGTCCAGGATGCGACGGACGTAGCGCGGCAAAATGTGGACACGAATCCCCCCAATATTAGAAACTTCGACTTTCAACTGAGAGAACTATGCCACGAAGTTGCAGAATTGGCCGCCGCTGGGGGCGTCAATTGTCAGACCGGGCGCCTATTGTTCCAACCGTGGTGAAGATAGATGTTGAAGCGGTGGGCGCGATGCTGACAGGCGACAGATATATTTACCGCATGTCAGCATCCTTCACGCTCGACGGCGAAACGTACGTGTACCTGAAACCGGATCCGGGGCACTCACCGGACGAGACAAAGTCGTGGGAGTACGGGAAGTATCCCAAGGTGCTCGCAACCCTGCCCCTTGCTGACGGCGGAACGGTTCGTGTCTATGCCGTCGCGGAACGCTGGAACCCCTCTTACATCCTCGTTGGATGGGCAGACGAAGCGCGGCACGGGCATTGGGCTTGGATCCCTGCCGGCAATGTGGAGCGCGTGACTGACTCGGACTGGGACATCGAGGAGTATCGGCGCTGCCCCGAACACCTGCGCGGGATCCAGTGGGCGAACCGCCTGCCCGGGTTCCTGCCCGCCTAGGCCGGCCACCCTTGATGCCAGTGGGACCCTTGTGATTATACTCAGGGCTTGGGGGCGCCTTAGACGGTGTATGTCGGAAGCGTTCAGCAGCCAAAAGCTATCTGCCAACCACCGACAGGAGGTGCGGGGAACCGTGCCAGCATTGAAACGATCGATCTTCCGTAAAGCGGCAGCCGCTGCCGTCCTTTCTATTGCCCTGGGAGCAGGCGCGCTCGCTGCGGCGGCCCCTGCCAGCGCCAACGGAGGCACGCCCGCCTCATGTGCCCAAACTACCGCGCCTTGCACAGCCGGCGTGTCCACCGTTTACGTCACCCCAGGAACAATCCTGCGGGCGAACAAGTACGGCTGGGCCAAGGGCACCAAGCTGGAATACCGCTGGTTCTTGAACGGCAAAATCTTCGCGGGCGGCTGGAATGAAACCACTAAGGTCTGGGGGCCGCCGGTCGTGGACAGCAAAGGCGATAAGTTCGTCGTCCGCGTCAAGGGCACATTGAACGGCAAGGTCAGCTATCGGTTCAGCAGGACGTACGTCGTCCGCTACTAACGACCACGCACGGAAAATCCCCGTCAGTCATCACGACTGGCGGGGATTTATCGTTCCTGCCGGGGTTCTTGCCGACGTAGCTGTCTCCCGCATTACATCCGTCCCGGTTGTGCCGATAGGGATTACTGGACCGTGTCGGTTCATCGAGTCATTTGGGGAAATCATGAAGTCAGCATCAGTCCGCAGGGCATCAGCCGCACTCGCAACCGTTACGGCGGCAGCACTCATCGGCCTCGCCGGAGCGGGGCCGGCCCAGGCCACCACCTGCTCTGCCGGGACCTACTACAAGGAAGTCGGCTTCACGGGTTACTGCGCGAAGAATGCTCCCGGGGTCCAGGGCCCGTACATGTCCGGACCGGGTTGGGCCATCTTCAAGAATGATCCTTTTGTCGGATCAACGCTGAAGGCGGACAAAGTTTATGGGTGGGCGAAGGGGACAACATTGAAGTATCGCTGGCTGCGCAACGGAGTCCCCATTTCCGGCGCATGGCACTCCACGTACAAAATACGGACCGCGGATAGGGGCAAGACGGTCAGCGTCCGTGTCACCGGCACCAATGGAAGCTTCAAGTCCTCCATAATCGCCTCGCGGCACAAAATCCGCTAACCACCTGACGAAGAAGGACCCCCGCCAACTAACGATGCTGGCGGGGTTTCTGTCGTTCCTGGCGGATAGTGTTCCTGCCGTGGTGAAGATTGATGTTGAAGCGGTGGGCAAGATGCTCGATGAGATGCTGGCGGTTCCTGTCCTCTCACCTTTCGAGGATCTAGAGCCTGACTACGAGTTCATGCCAGCCCCCGGGTGCGGCTGTAACTGCCATCAAGCGTAGTTAGAATCGACGCCATGACAGAGACGCCTCGACAGGATGATCCGGAACAGTTTCTGAAGCTTGCGGAAGTTGCCGCCAGGTTCCAGATCAGCCGGAGTACGGCGTACCGGTTGAAGAAAGAACAGGGCTGGCCCAGCCATCGCTTTGGTACCGAGATTCGGTTCTCCCCGGAAGACCTCGAAGCGATTACGGCGATGAACCAGGAGGCTACCCCAACTGCCGCCAGCGGGGCTCGCCGGGCCCGACCGCGTATTGGGACTCGAGCAAACCGGAGGAACAAGCCGGGTGCTGCGCCTGACTAGGCCCACGACAGGGCAGATGATCGATCCCTGTCTTTGCTGCCGCCCACATTTTGCCCACATTTTGCCCACATCCACCGTGAAATGCCGTTATGTTGGGTGATGGACTTCCGCGGATTCTAGAGGTTTTCCTTGCCAGCGCTGGCTAAGGAGAGGTTTCAAATCCCACCGTCACCGCGAATGAGAAAGGCCCTGCTTCCCTTGTAAACAAAGGGAAGCAGGGCCTTTGCTTTTGTCCCGAATGGACTCATCGGCAAAGCATTGGCAAAACTTCCACACAGTGCGCGTGCCCAGCGGCTAACTTTTCGCCGCACCTATGGCCCTCCGGCTCACCGGTTCTTTTCTTCCCCGGAACAGAGGAAGGCGGACGTAGCGTCGTCGAATACCGGTTCTTGGCCACGCCAGCGGGGTATGCACCGTTCGCCCATGGACCTCATCTACGACAACTCGGATCTGGCAGCCCACGCGCTGATGCGGCACGCCGCCGAAGAATCCGAAGTACCTGTCTTGGAGGGGCGCGTGCATGAAATATTTTGACGACACGGAACCGCTCAACTGGACCGACCAAATAGAGCTTATGGCCATCACCGTCGCCAGGGTCCTCCAATACTGAACCATCTGCCCTGGGCTACCGGCGTAGACTCAACAGCACTGCTCGACGCCGCCGATATAGGGGCACTGGAGATCCTTAGGCTCTGACGAGAGTATGCAATCGGGCGGAGATTACGGGCGCCTCGTTCTGTCCAAGGGCTCACAGCCCGTGAGAGGCACGCGGCCGCTGCTGCGTCTGACCATAACTGTGACTTTCAGAACCGGCAGCCTGCAAAACAGCGCGCACACGGGATCGGGAAACGTCCAGAAATTCGTCCCGACTGTCCAGGACGGGTCGGATCACCCGGCATGCGGCCTCCCACTCTGTCGAGCCGGCCCGCAGGCTGCTAACCCACGCCTTCGCGTCGTCCAGCAACAGGGAATAGACGCGGTGGCGCGCTTCCTGCAGCGCTGTCTCCGTTTCATCGATGAACCGGAGATAGGTCGCCAAGGGGATCTTGTCCGAGGGAATTCCCAACGCGCATACCCGCCACGCCACAGCATCGGCCGCCGAGCGGCCGACATCTTCAAGGTAGCTCAGCGAAAGCTGACTCACCGGCCCCAGATGGATCTCCCGTGTCAGGTCCAGCGGCATCATCTTGAGATTTTGTGGCACCCAATAATTCCACCCAGTAGGAGCCGCCGGCCAAGACGACGACGGCCTCCAGCTCGGCTCGGGAATCCATCCCTGCGGCATCGTCGGCCAACCTGGAGGAGCGTTGAAAACGTGCAAATTTACTCCTAAGCTGCCGGAGACGTATCTCCTACCGAACTGTTAAACACCTCAACGCGGCGCAGGCGGACGCCGCCGGCCATAAACTTGGACCGCGACGGATACCGAAGGATAAATTCGTAGGATCCCCGGTAGTTGCCGACTTCCGGCGGCTACTTCGATCCCGCGTCGCAGTCCTACTTAACCGCATCCACCTGCGCGATGCAGACCCACGTGTCGTCTGGAAGGAAATTCAACTGCCAGTGGCTCTCTGCAAGCCCGCGGCGCTTCGCCTCGGAGGCTGTAAGAACCTCTCCCATCGCGTCCTCAAGGTTCTCCACCGGCGTGTACTCCGACTCAATTGCCGTGCGCTTGACGGACTCGTCTGCCCGCGCCATGAGCCTGTCCAAATCTTCTATGGAGACTTCGTCGGGGACACCGAAGTGGACTTCAGAAAATCGGCGGACCTGGCCGCCGGTCCGCTGTGCCGATTTATCCGCTTGGGGAAGGGTTCCCGCGGGATACCCGAGCTCAAAAACCTCGGGGCCTCGTTGGCCGAACACTCGGGTGCATAGCCCTTGGATCAGTGCCATACGCGCATACTCATCCCGGTGCTGCCGCAGTTCGTTTTCGTATTCGCTCACCAGCCAGGTGACTTCGGATCTTGTCGCCACGGCTGGCGGTAGCTCGCGAGCACGCTTCCGCGGGGCAATGTAGGCCACCTGGCCCAAAGCGAATGCTATCGGCGCTGGCACCCCGAGGATCTCCAGCCTCAGATTGAGCCCATCTGCAGCACCATCCAAGATTCCCATAGCCGAAGATTACCAACCCAGTAACCGTTCACCCGGTAACCGCCCTTGGCTGTGTTGGAGGCGAGAAAGCCCAGCCCCCCCGTCACCAGGCTGGCCTTTCATTTTAACGATGCCGCACTGCATCTTCAGCTGGCTGTACCTTCGGTTACGCCAGATCAGAAGAACTCTGCCGCATCGCAGAAGATCTTCATCTGGACTGCCAGATTGCGACGCAGGTCCTCGACAGCATCGTTCCCAGATTCCTGTGGCTCGCTTGGTTCCTTTACTCGTTCCTGTTCCAAGAGTTGAGCCAGGTCACGGCTGTTCGCCTCGGCAAGTTTCGTGGTGTATTCAGCCACCAGTTCCAAGAGCGCTTGTCCTTGCTTGTCCCTGAAGTCGAGTTTGATTCTGCGGCCGTTTCCATCGGCATAGGCTCTTACGGCATCCAGGTCAGCGATGAGCCGGCCGACAATATCTGCATCAAGGTCGCCGTCGCGAACCGCTTTCAAGTATCTGCTCAACGAGGTGTTGTAGGTTGCTACGCACTCAGGCTCAGGGGCTTTGTTTTCCTGGATCCTCTTCGCGACTATAGCTACCCCTCCGGCCACCGCGCCCACCGCAAAGATTGCCCCGCCGATAATCATGGCGGGCTTGGCGGGCACCAACTTAACAGCCGCTGCAGAACGCTCCAAGAGGGTCTCCACAAAGCCAGGAGTCACAGGCGCATCGTCCAGATACGTGACGATAAGCCCTGCTGTATCGCGAATAGTCCCTCCCCATCGCACAAGCGAGCCACTGTCCAGGCCTGCTTGGATCGCCGCCGGAATCGCCAAGGTCACACTGGTCACTGGTCGTCCTCCGCTGCGGGAGCATGGTGCCCCGGTCGGCTTGATTGTAGGGATGGTAGCTGTTCGCCGATGTCAGGTTGATCTCCCCACAACAAGCGCTCTGCGGTTAGGCTAACACCCCTCACCGTGGCGCACGGCTTCCAGGTGAGCGGAGCCGAGAAGGGCCGGTAAATGACATACCGGCCGTGCCCCGTGACCTCTGAATAGGAAAGGTGTTCGACCCAGCGTCCCGTTCCCGAGCTCGGCCACGGACACGCCTGAAGTCCGCCGACTGAAACGTCCTATGCCCAATATGGGCACAGCGTAAAACCAGCGCCAGCTGGCGAGCTCACCACCAGTGCCAAAACAGCCCGCGGGGCGTCCCCGGGCACCCGCACCGGCTGTACCTTTCGGGCTCCTGGTCCGGTTGTCGAGTTGGATACTCGTGGATGGTAGGTAAAGATGGGCAGAAACTAGTTCGTCTCTGGGGGGTCACCGCGTTGCCTAATTACAGCTCGCTAAGTTTGGCATCGGTATTCATGCACCAGATTGCGCTTCATGAGCGCAATGGCGAAAAGAGTTTCGAGGCCTTGCTGACCGACATCCCGGTTGAACTAGATGCTCGAGACCTGGGTTTCCTGACGGACAGGTTCAGCGATGCACTCGAAAAGCGTGCATTGAGCGTGGTTCCTAGTGAACAGGTTGACAGTCCTTCACCGGGCGCGGTCTTCGAGCATCTCCGATCAGCCGATCTCAAGGGCTTGAGTCAGCTCCTCGTAAAACGCCTAGTCGATTCGCAGCGACTCAACGCCAAAACCGGCCTTTTGGTCGTTGCAGACGCCGAATTGGACGGTTCGCCCGGCGTGCTCATCGCCAAAGTTGAACACCAAGAAGCCATGCAGGCTGAAGCTACTACCCTCGAAGGTGGGCTGCGTAGCATCTCCATAAAGAGGATCCCTGATCTCGTCTTCGGTGAGCAAACGAGGATATATAAGATCGCCGTGCTGCTGGAGACTGATCAGAATCCGGCGGGCGTAGAAGGATTCCTGGCCGATATCCAGAACGGAGGCGGCTTCGCCAACTACTTCTTGGGCGAGTTTCTAGGACTAAAGTTGGCCGATGAGCCAGAGGTACTCACGGAGCGCTTCCTCGACAAGATGACGGAAGCCATTCATCAGAGCAGCCTTGACGCCGACGAAAAGATGGAAGCCCAGGCGGCTCTCGCGGTCGACATTAAGAGCAACTCACCATTCGTGGATGCCGAAGCTTTCATCCGCAGCCATATTCCTTCCAGTCATCAGCAAGACATCAGGGCCGCGGCCTCTGCGCGGGGTGTGCCCATGATGAGCTTTACTAAGGACTCTAAAAGGATTAGCGGCCGGCTTAACAATTTGCGCATAAATCTAGGTACAGAGATTTCTTTGGTTGCACCGCCTCACCAAATCGGAAGCCAGGGGCAGGTGCGCGTGGTGCGCAACTTGTCGTCTGATAGTGAACTCTATGACGTCACTATCAAAGGCGTCCCCCTGGATTCCGTCACTAATTCGCGTCCACGATGAGTACCCCGGTTGCCGAAATTTGGACACCTGAGCGGACCTTCAATTCATATCTAACCGCTCTCACGGAATACGAATCGGCAATAAGCCAGATCCACAAGCGAGTTGAGTCCGCTCTGGCTTCGTTCGGGTTGAAGCCTCACAAAATTGAATCACGATGCAAGGACCCTCTGAGCCTCTTCGTAAAGCAGGGCACAAAGAATTACGTCACCCCGTGGACTGACTGCTCTGATCTTTTGGGCGTCAGGGTTATAGTTCAGCTTTCCTCGGACAAGGCTAGAGTCCTTCAAGCCGTTGAGCAAACGGGCGATCTCGGTATTCTAGAAGTCGATGACAAAGAACTTGATCGGGATTATAAGGAGCTCGCGTACGCTGGACTACACCTCGACGTGCACTGCAACGGGATGACGACCTCACTTTCTGATTCTCTGAGATGTGAGGTTCAGGTTCGAACGGTCGCGGAGCATACGTGGGCGGAAATTGAACATGAATACATCTATAAGGGTCCAGGGCTGATACCCAAAGAAACTCAACGGCAGTTTGCCAGGGTTCTCGCTTTAGTTGAACTGATGGATATTGAACTCGATAGGGGCGTAAGAACTGTGTCTGAGCTTGACTCGTTCTCCATCTTGCGATTAACAAGGTTCCTATCTCAGTCCGCTCATGATCTCGGATGGGGTCGCGGCAGCCATCATCTATCCCTGCAGAATGTTGAGGAGATATGCCATCGGACGTCAATTAGGCCAACGGATCTTGAGCAGATGACCTCAAGCTTCATTTCTGAAAAGAAATCTGATCTCGATGCAATGCAAGAGAAGATCGGTCCAAGATCAGCATACTTTGATGTCCGCGTTCACCTTCTGGCCGCACAACCAGAAGCGCTACTGATAGCAGCTCTTTTAGATGAGAACGCATACAAACTTGCTACGGACATGCAACAAAGCGATTTATATCAGCAGATTGTGCCGATTGCTCGCGTTATGGGAAAACGCTCTCAGTTTTCTTAGAGCGATTACCAAGTAGCTGTCGGCTTCCCAGATGGCAATGAATTGCACAATGTGCTCGGGGCGGGGAAACTGAACCGTGACCCGCGTCGATCCGTGGCAGCTGGCTCGCGGTTTTGCGGGCGCCCGGGCGGTCAGGGCAGCAAAAGATCCTTTGATGGTGGCGCAGTCCAGAGTTAGTGCAGCGCCCACCGCTGTCGCTTCAGATCTCGGTTCGGATAGCCAACAAAGCTGTTCGGGACTGGCTGGCGGGACCCGACGGTTGAACCGGTGAAGTGGTTTGGCATTCACGGTAAAGATTTCAGAAAAGTCAGGCTTTTCATTCCCAAGTCTCCCCGGTTGCGCTTTTGTAGCTTCGCGGAGCCTAGACCTCATTGAGCTCAGACCGGGGCATCAGCGGTCTAGAACTCTGGTCGCCGAGTGGCCTCTACAAAGGATCTGGCTCGCTCAACCTTTTCGCTTTCCGCCACACCTTAGGGTCGCTCGACGGCTTCCGGGAGGTTCTCGAGCCATTCCACGGGTTTCTCGCCCAGGCCTGCTGCGACGGCAGTCGCAGTCTCACGCCAGGCTGTGAGTTTGGCAATAACAAGTTGGGGCTGGTTGGTGGCAAAAGACGCACGAGCGGCGGCCAGGACAGCTTCCGCACAGGCTTCCTGGTCAGCCGGGCTCAGGGCCAGCATCCACGGGAAGCGGTCGCTCATGCGATCCGCAAGAGTTCCTTCCGTACCCGTTGTGACAACAACGAGCTGGGCCGCCAGTTCTAACAGTGAAGCCCGGGCTTTGTCTGTGCTCTGGGACATCAGCACCAGGGACTCGGCCGTCACGGCGGGTGATCTGGACAGGGTGGTCCGAGGCAGCTGCAAAGACTTCAGCTGAAGCGCGGCTCAGTTCGGAAGACTTGAACGTCGTTCGGGAACCGGTCGGTGTGCTCATGCCACAACACTAACTCGGAACGTGTTCTGACGTTTGGCCGACCGTCTGATCGCGCGCCGAGCCGCTTTTGACTTTAACGCCCACAACATAACAGGCATTATGTTGTGGGTTGCCTGCGCACTGTCGGCCGAGCAAGCGGCCGGCAGTCGGTGGTCGGTGTTTGCACGACGCTCCGCCGGTATCGGAACATGCGCCGACAGGGTTTTGCCGGCGGGTGCCGCGGGAGGATAGGCTCGGCTCCCGCGAGCCTAACGTCGCCTCATACTCCCGGACTAGGTGTACTGCGCCGGAACGTTGTTGACACGCAAGGCTTGAAAACGAGGAGGACCTCCGGGCTAAGTGGAGCTGTCTAGTTCACACACTTTGCACTCGGAGGTCCTCATGTCCCACGTTAACGCCCGTCTGACAGTTCATGGAAGACGCCTGATCGTTGACCGCGTGGCAGCCGGCCGCCCGGTCGCCCATATCGCCGCGGAGCAGGGCGTTTCCCGGCAGACAGCGTACCGGTGGGTCAGACGCTTCCGGGCCGAAGGGGCCGCCGGGCTGCCGGACCGCTCAAGCCGGCCCCGGTCAACACCCACCCGCACGAGTGCCGAACGTGAACAGGCGGTCCTGGACGCCCGGCGTTCCTCCCGGTTCGGTCCGCTGCGGATTGCTGCGCTCACCGGCGTTCCGGCCCGGACAGTATCCCGCATCCTGCACCGGCACGGGGTTCCGCGGCTGGCGGACTGCGATCCGCTGACCGGTGCCCCGATCCGCGCGACCCGGACAACGACCAACCGGTATGAACGGGCGAAGCCCGGGGAACTGGTCCATCTGGACGTCAAGAAGCTCGGACGCATCCCCGACGGCGGCGGCTGGCGCGCCCACGGCCGCTCGGAGCAGGTCAAGGGACGCGGGATCGGTTACGACTACGTCCACGTCGCGATCGATGACCACACCCGCATCGGCTACGCCGAGGTCCTTCCCGACGAGAAGGGTGCCACCGCGGCCGGGTTCCTCACCCGCGCTGCAGGCTACTTCGCCGGCCAGGGCATCCACAGGATCGAACGCGTCATCACCGACAACGCCCTCGCCTACCGCAACTCCACAGCCTTCCGCCGGGCCGTCGCAGATCTCGGCGCCGTTCAACGCTTCATCAAACCCCACTGCCCCTGGACCAACGGCAAAGCCGAACGCTTCAACCGCACCCTGCAAACCGAATGGGCCTACCGCCAGGTCTTCACCAGCAACACCCAACGCCACGCGGCACTTGCGCCCTGGCTCCAGCACTACAACACTGAACGCATCCACACCGGCATCGGAACCACACCCATCACCCGAGTGTCACCAACCTGATGGCTCAGTACACCTAGGTCCGAAGAGCCCCCCTTGTGCAATGGCGGAACGCCATGCAAGAGTGCGCCCATGAATGAATCCGCTGCTAAGGTCGCGCGCAAACTCAGCACAATTCCAGTTCGTGTGTCTCGCCAAATGACCGCCACCGAGTATCAGGTTCGCGTGGCCGAGGTCCTCAACCTTTTTGATATAGAAGCAGTGGGTGACGAAACGGGTGTGCACTACGGGGACGAGGGCGTTGCGCTGGAAGATCAGCCTCTACTCGCGGCCATTCGCGTACTCATTGGAAGGCGATTCGGCGTCCCGGATGATCTACAGTAGCCCGACACTAGGTGTCCTTCGGATCTAGTGTCGCGTTCCCGGGGCTTGGTCCGGACGAAGGGGTGACATCGGTCGTTCCAGCCGTCACACCGGTCCTGAATCAAACTGCCATATTCACCTGGCCCGGGCCATAGGGGTTCCGCCGGGTTCAACCCCGCAGTAATAGCGAGTTATTGGGGGTTATAGGTTTTTTCTTATAAGTGGCTATAACTCCCTATACGTGGCAATAGTTGGACAGGGAGGGTCTGATAGCCGGCACCGTGGCAAGATGACACTCATTATGGACAGGCAGTTGCGGCGCGCCCCTGACGCGGAATGGGTGTTGATGTACCGGCTCGGGCTGAGCCGGAAACGCATCGCTGATCTGGTGGGGGCCCAGCCCGCCACCGTCGGTTACCACCTCGTCATCGCCCGTCGCCGGGACCCGGAGCTCGAGGCGGGCCATCTGGCCGCCGCCGGCACCCAATCCAGACGCTCCGCTGTGGACCTTGCCCGCATGGACGAGATCATCAACTGGGTTGCGGCCGAAGGCCGGTTCCCCCGTGACCGCTCCGATGACAAGGGGGAACGATCGATGGCCCGGTGGCTCTCTGACCGCCGGCGCGAAGCCGGCGAAGGCACCTTGTCCCCGGCTTACCGAGAAGGCCTCTCCCGGATCCCCATGTGGGCCGAGCACCACAGGGCAGCAGCGGACGAGGCTAGGTGGCGGGCCACGCACCGAGATATGGCCGTCGGGGTGATGTGGTTCGTTTGAGTGCTTGTCGACTATGTGGGCGTAAATGTCATATGCCCAGTCAGCCTCCGCCCTGGACCGGTTACGCGCCCAGTTGCCGACCGCCCAAGCCAGTCCCGTACTGAGGGCAGTTGCGACGGCCACAGAGGCGGCGACAGCCTGCCAGAAAACTTCTGCATCATTCACGCCTGGAAGCCTACAGCGGCGAGCATCGGAACAGTCGCGCTAGCAGACTGCGCCGCTGCCCCCTGCCTGMTTGCGACTTGCAGGGTGCAACAGAGAGCCCCCATCAGCAAATCACGCTGACGGGGTTCCTGCCGGATGAGAGCGACGCGGATGGACGCAGAAGGGTTAGGCCAACCCGCCGCCAACGCCTTACTTGTTGAAGACGACCCATTCGTGCCCTGTAGCACTCTTGTAGACAGAGCCTCCCCTGAACTTCTGTCGAAGTGTGCTGTTAGCTTTTGTTGGGTCAACTTTGACGGGGTCCGACTTCGGGTAGCCGAGGCGGCCGTCCAGTCCGCCGTAACGGTCAAAGGAATAGACGTTGACGACGTGAGCACCATAGACGGGGTGCGAATAGATGGTGCCGTTCTTAAAGAAGGACTGTCGGCTGACGCCGTCCTTGAGTGGACCTGACTCCGGGCCCTGCGGGTACCCCATGTTTTGCGGTCCCCCAGCGCGGAGGTACGCATCCCGGATTGGGGTCCGCAGAGCCCACGTGCCGAGGGAGTACGAGACGATGGAGCCGCCCATGTAGTTTTGCATGACTCCCCAATTCGAGAGCCCGTATTTGGGTGTTCCGACCCTGCCGCGCAGGTATGGATTGCGGGCGCGCACCTCGGCGATCTTTGCGTCGATTTCCGCTTTCTTGGCCGGCGTGTAGTAGTCGTCCAGGGTCCAGGCCTCGGTTCCCACCCCGGTGGGAGGAGCCGGCGGGACTGTTTCTACAGCCTTGGCCGGTGCCGCGAACCCGGAGAGCAATGCCGCTGCAGTCAATGTGGCCAGCACCGTCGATCGACGGAATTGTTTAGTGCTTTTCAATTTGAGACCTTCCCCCCATGTGCGAATGGCTGCACTTTACAGGATGTTGCGCGTCCAAGGTGCTTTGCACATGACGAGCCGGGACTTGGATGGCGCAGCACAGTATTCCCACAGTGCCAACTTGTCGCACCTACGCTCTAATCTCAGCGCGTGGTGAAGATTGATGTTGAAGCGGTGGGCGCGATGCTCGATGAGATGCTGGCGGTCACGGGCCGCTCGCCGTTCGAGGAGTTGGAGCCCGACTATGAGTTCCTGGAACCCGCGCCCTACTGCACTTGCCGGTGCCACTAGCCGCCGGCAGGGGCTGCGATAGCATCCAGCAATGGAAGCCGACGAGATATGGGCCTACCGCGAGACCGGCAAGCATCCACTGGTTCCGGTCCGCTTCATACGCCACCGCCGCAATACCAACAAAAGAAACGCTCACTCGCAAATTCGTTTCGAGGATCCGGATGCGGACGGTCTGGAAGCCTGGGTGCCAACTGGTCGGCTTAAATGCCTCTGGGCGGATGCCGAAGCCTTCCGGGCCAGGGAGCTGCGCTGGTCTGCTGTCTTGGATGCTTCCCGGGAACGTGAGGGCGTGATCATAGCCGTTGATGAAGTCGTGATGACCTTACTCCCCGACGAAAATTGGGGTCATGACCCGCGCACTTCACGAAGCGCGTATGAAGGCGTTTACCCGTTACGTGACCTCGATTCGCTCTCGAAACTGACCAATCTATCCGTGGACGAGCTTCGCGGGGAACCGAGCGCGTTCGAGCTCGACGGAACGTGGATCGTGCCGGTTGCAACCGCTCTTAGCGTTGCTGAAAGGCTTGCTCCGCTGGACCCGTCCGCGGTTCTTCGGGGAGTCGAGCGAGAAGAGCGCGAACTGGCTGCTGTAGAAGAGGATTGGCGATTGCGCGGCCCTGCGTCTGGGCCGGACCGGCAGACTGAAGACCAGTGGGAGGAACGGCGGCTGTCTTTTGCCCTTAGGCGCAAGTGGATCGGCGAAGAAAACATCTCACTACGGGACCAAGCGCTAGCAGCGCAGCAAGAATCCGAACGGCTCACGGGACTGGTCGAATGGGCTATACGCAAGCTCGATCACTACGGGCACGGGCCATCGTCAGCAACGCTGCAACGGTACCTCGACGGGGCGCCTCTGCCGACCTATCGAAGAAAGCCTAGAGATTGACTGGCAGTGGGCACACTTTGGGCACATTTTGGGCACATCTAGCGTGAATTACCGTGATTTCGAGTTATGAACTTCCGCGTATTCTAGCGGTTTTCCTTGCCAGTGCTGGCGCGGGAGAGGTTTCAAATCCCACCGTCACCGCCAGATAGCAAGGCCCCTGCTTCCCTTTGTTTACAAGGGAAGCAGGGGCCCTTGCTTTGCCCAGGCCTGGCTCATTGGCAAAAAAATTGGCAAAGCTTAACTTCGGCGCCTCCGGCCAGCCAACAACTTTACCCTCCAGCCCCGACGTTCAACCTCGATGTCCGGCCTGCAGCGTCGGACAAGCCGTGAAGGCCTTACGCCGCACCGGGATGATCAACAGCACTGTGTCGGAGGCCTCCGATCCGCGAGATGAAACCCTCGAATATGCAAATGAGCCGAGTAAGAGTACGGCTCTGCCAGTGGTTTCTGCGGGACAAGCATCAGGAACCATCACATACCGCGACGTACAGGACCGGGTAGACGCCATCCAGGACGAGAACCAAGCCGGGTCACCTCATCACGAGAACTCCTGGAGCCACTCGGCAAGGATGATCCGCCCTGCTGCCTCGATCAGCGCGAGGTGGGAGAACGCCTGCGGGAAGTTGCCGAGGTGCCTGCCGGTGTTGACATCGAACTCCTCGGCGAAGAGCCCGAGCGGCGAGGCGACCCGCAACAGCTTCTCCATCAGGTCACGCGCCCGCTGCTCCTCGCCGATGATCGCCAGCGCGGACACGAGCCAGAACGAGCAGATCAGGAATGTGCCCTCCTTTCCGGACAGGCCGTCGTCAGTCTCGCCGGTGCGGTAGCGCAGCACGAAGCCGTGCTCTGTCAGCTCGTCGGCGATGGCGAGCACGCTGGCCCGGAGCCGCTTGTCATCTGGGGGCAGGAATCCGAAGATGGCGGCCAGCAAGGTGGAGGCGTCCAGCGCGTCCGTGTCGTAGTGCTGACGGAGCACACCCCGCTTGTCGACGCCGTGCTCGAGGATGTCGGCCTTGATCTCATCCGCGGTGTCCCGCCAAGTCGCGATGAGATCTGTGTCGCCGCGGATCTCGGCCAGCTTCGCGGCGCGATCCAACGCGACCCAGCCCATCAGCTTGGAGGACACGTAGTGCTGGGGCTTACCGCGGGCCTCCCAGATTCCCTGATCGGGTTCGCGCCAGACGGCGGTGGCGCATTCGGCTTGGGACTTGACGATGGGCCATAGCCGTAGTGGCAGCCGGTCACTGCGTCGGGTGTGTAACAGGATGGAGTCGAGCACGGCGCCGAACACGTCGTTTTGGCGTTGGTCGAACGCTCCGTTGCCKATCCGGACCGGTCGGGCACCCGCGTAGCCGGACAGTTCGTCGCGGGTGGACTCGGTCAGGTCGCGCCGGCCGTCGATGCCGTACATGATCTGCAGCGCGCCGTCGGAGTTCGGCTCGAGGTCGGCGACGAACTGGATGAACTCCTCGGCCTCCCAGTCGAGATTCAGGTAATGCAGCGCCTGCAAGGTGAAGGTGGTGTCGCGCATCCAGGTGAAGCGGTAGTCCCAGTTGCGCTCACCGCCAGGCGTCTCCGGCAGCGACGTGGTGAGCGCGGCGACAGTGGCCCCGGTCGGCATGTAGGTGAGGCCCTTGATGGCTAGCGCTGAGCGCTGGATCGGGTCGCGAAAGCGGTGGTCGGGCAGTCGCGCCCGTCCCAACCAGGTGCGCCAGAACCGCGTGGTGGCATTGATGCGGCGGGTGGCGTCCAGGACGTCGCCCGGCGCGTTCAGCCCCTCGGCCCACGACAGTGCGCAGTAGAACTCCTCACCGGCGGACAGGACGTGTCGGGCGCGGACCCGATCGCCCTCGACGCCGAGGGCGAAATCGGTCTGCAGCCTGATTGTCTGGCCCGCACCGCTGGCATCGGCGATGTGTCGACTGCCGTCGACGAGCGTCCATGCGGCTGGCGTCCGGCCGTAGTCGAACACCGGCTCGCAGACCAGCTCCATCTCGACGGTGCCGTCCAGGCAGCGGACGGTACGCACCAGCAGGTGATCGGCGTCGTCGTCGGCGGGCGGTCGGGTATGCGGGGTGACCTCGTCCTCGCTCTCCCGCGGGCCCATGGTCAAGGCGTCGCGGACCTCAACCCAACCCGTCTGGGTCTTCCAGGTCGTGCAGAGGACGTTGGTCCCGGGCTCATACACCTGGGCTGTCGGGTGGTTGGTCCCGAACGGGCCGAGCCTGAAGTAGCCGGCTCCGCGATCGAGCAGGGTGCCGAACACGCTGGGTGAGTCGAAACGCGGGACGCAGAGCCAGCCGACGCTTCCGTCGGGCGCGATGAGGGCGCCCGTGTGGCAGTTCGATAGGAAGGCATAGTCCGCGATCGGCGGGAACGGGGAGGGCGCGGCAGCGCTCTGCTCGGTGGCCTGCCGCGGAGCGTTGGGACTCATGACGGCACCCAGGGCCGGTGCCAACCGACATAGTCGGCGGTCAGTTCATCTGCAGCTGTCGGACCCCAAGACCCGGGCGTGTAGCTGTGCACCGGTGGCGGCGCATCCAGTAGTGGCTGCATGATCCGCCATGTCTCCTCGACCCCGTCCTGGCGGGTGAACCGCGTACTCTTCCCGACCATCGCCGCCTGGAGCAGCACCTCATACGGAGTCGGCCCCTCGCCCCCTTCATCGGCGAACTCCATGTCGAGATCGATGGCGCCGGGGCCGACCGTGTCCGCACGTAGAGCCTCGACCTTGAGCCTGACGCCGGTCGACGGATCAAGCTTGATGACGATCTGGTTGGGCTCTGGTCGGCGATCGGATCCGAAGTTGAAGCCGAGCCGGGGCGGGTGCTTGAACATCAGCCGAAGCTCGGTCTGAGTGACCGGAAGCTTCTTGCCGGTCCGAATGAAGAACGGCACCCCCGACCAGCGCCAATTGTCGATGTCGAGCCGCAACGCGGCGTACGTCTCCGTCGTCGAATCCGCGGCCACGCCGTTGATGCTCCGGTAGCCCTCATACTGGCCGCGGACGTAGTGGACGGGATCGGCCTCGGAGACCGCGCGGAACAAAGCGACCTGTGAGTCCTTGAGCGTTTGTGGATCACCCCCAGACGGTGGCTCCATTGCGGCCGCGGACACGACCTGCATGAGGTGATTGACCACCACGTCGCGCAGCGCACCGACGGGATCGTAGAAGTGGCCACGGTCCTCGACGCCGAAGTCCTCGGCCATCGTGATCTGCACGCATTCGATATAGTTCCGGTTCCAGATCGGCTCAAGCATCGTGTTGGCGAACCGCAGGTAAAGGATCTCCTCCAGGCCCATCTTCCCCAGGTAGTGGTCGATCCGGTACAACTGCGACTCGTCGATGTACTGGTGCAACTCCTCGGCCAGGGCGCGAGCCGAGGCTCGGTCACTCCCGAACGGCTTTTCCACCACCACCCGCCCCGTCGCGGTCAGGCCGGCCCCGGCCAGGCCCTTGACGACTGTACCGAACAGGAAGGGTGGGACTTCGAGGTAGAACACCGGGCTGTCGGCGCCCTTGATCGCCTCGGCGACCCGCCCATAGGTCGCTGCATCGCCGAAGTCGCCCTGCACATAGGACAGCCGGGCCGCGAAACGGTCGAAGACGCCGGCGTCGATCACCTCCCCAGTGCCCTCGATCGACACCCGGGCCCGTTCCACCAACTGGTCAACCGTCCAATCATCGACAGCCACCCCGACGATCGGGCACTCCAACAAACCCCGCCGCTCCAGCCGGTACAACGATCTGAACGTCATCACCCTGGCCAGGTCGCCGGTGATCCCGAACACCACGAACACATCGGCGGAACCCGGACCAGCGCTGGCCGGCTGGCCACGCCCAGCCGCGGTTCGGCTATTCATCGGTGCTGTCATGGCATCTCCTCGACGTGATCGACCCTCTACCGGCAATATGAATCTGCTCGTGGCCTCCGTGCGGGATCTGACGCAGACCGGTTTCTATCTGAGCCAACCACCGCCTCCCGGTCCCCGTCACCACCCATTTTGGGTGATGACGCCGTCCACCCCGGGGGGCAGGCTCAATGTGTAGAGGCAGCATCGGTAGATCCGAGAACCCGCTATAGGAGGATCCGGCATGACAGACGGCCAGCACTATGACGTTGTCATCATCGGGACGGGAGCCGGGGGCGGGACGCTCGGTCACCGGCTTGCTACGAACGGGGCGAAGGTGCTCTGGCTGGAGCGAGGTCCGTTCCTGCCGCGCGAGCGCGATAACTGGCAGACCGAGGCGGTGTTCGTCCGCGGAAAGTACCTTGCGAAAGAGCTGTGGTACGACCGGCACGGCAGCGAGTTCCAGCCCGAGGTCAACTACTACGTCGGCGGGAACACCAAGTTCTACGGCGCGGCACTGTTCCGCCTCCGTCCGGAGGACTTTGGCGAGCTACGCCATCATGGCGGAATCTCACCGGCCTGGCCGATCTCCTACGACGACTTGGAGCCCTACTACACCCAAGCCGAACATCTCTACCTGGTGCACGGTCAGCACGGCGAGGACCCGAGCGAAGGCCATGCCAGCGCGCAGTACGCCCACCCTCCGGTATCCCACGAACCCCGCATCCAGCAGTTGAACGACGACCTGGAGAAGCTCGGGCTGCACCCCTTCCACCTCCCGATCGGCGTCAACCTCCAGGAGATCGAACCTGGACGCGCGGCACGGGCAAGTGCGTGCATCCGCTGCAACCGGGTCGATGGCTTCCCATGCCTGCTGAACGCAAAATCGGACGCGCAAGTCATCTGCGTGGATCCGGTGCTCTCCCAGGACAACGTCACACTGGTCACCGGCGCCCAAGTGCAGCGCCTGGAAACCGACGCCTCAGGACACAGCGTCACCGGGGTCGTCACAACCTTGGACGACGGCACCGAGACCAGATTCACCGGCGACATCGTGGTCGTCGCCTGCGGCGCGGTGAACTCCGCCGCCCTGCTGCTCAGATCTCGCCAAGACCGCCACCCCGACGGGCTGGCCAACAGCTCCGGAGTGGTCGGCCGGCACTACATGCGGCACAACAACATCGCGCTGATGACCGTTTCCCGGGAGCCCAACCCCACGCTGTTCCAGAAGACGCTGGCGATGAACGACTGGTATCTGGGGTCCGACGACTGGGACTATCCGCTCGGCGGTATCCAGATGCTCGGCAAGTCCGACGACGAGGAGCTCCGCGCGCAGTCGCCGCGATGGGCCGGCAAGATCTCTCCGGACCTGCCCTTCGAGGTGCTGGCGCACCACGCCGTCGACTTCTGGCTCTGCGGCGAAGACCTACCGCAGCCCGACAATCGCGTCACGCTCGACGCGGACGACGCCATCCACCTCAGCATCGATGAGAAGAACAACGTCGAAGGAGTAAAGCGGCTGCGCCACAAACTCGACGGCATGCTCGGCAAGCTGGGCATGCACGAGCACCATCTGCTGGACCGGAGCCTCTACCTGCACAAGAGCATGCCGATCGGCGCCACCGCGCACCAAGCAGGCACCGTCCGTTTCGGCCGAGATCGCGCAACCAGCGCTCTCGACGTGAACTGCAAAGCCCACGACCTGGACAACCTCTACGTCGTCGACACCAGCTTCTTCCCCAGCATCGGCGCCGTGAACCCGTCCCTGACCGCAATCGCCAACGCCCTGCGGGTAGGCGACCACCTCACCGAACGCCTTGGCTAGTCCCCGGGTCGCTATGGCAGCTCTCAATCTCGCGGGAAGGGGTGCGACATGACGCTGTTCGCGGACGTCCTCATCCCCGTGATGGAGGTGAACCCGGTTCCGTGGGCTCGCGCACAGATGGCGTTCACGCTGGCCTTCCACATCATCTTGGTGCCACTCGGGGTGTCCTGGTCGGTGATGGCGCTGATCGCCAACTATCGAGGCATCAGGCGGGCCGACGCTGACGCCATCCGGCTCGCGCAGCGCTGGTCGAAGTACATGGCGGTCACCTTCGCAGTCGGCGCCGTCACCGGAACGGTTCTCTCCTTCGAGTTCGGCCTGCTGTGGCCTCAGTTCATGGGTCACTGGGGCGAGGCGTTCGGCGTGCCTTTCGCGTTCGAGGGTCTCTTCTTCTTTCTCGAGGCCGTTTTCATCTCGATCTACATCTTCGGCTGGCGGCGGCTCAAGCCCTGGATCCACTTCTGGACCGGTGTCCCGATCGCCGTCGCCGGCATCTTCGGCAGCGTTTCGGTGGTGGCCGCCAACGCGTGGATGAACTCCCCCGAAGGGGTCACTCTGGACACCGCCGGGAACGTCGTGGCGGTGGACCCGCTCGGGGTGATCTTCAACGGGGCGATGCCGCTGATGGCGGCGCACATGGTGATTGCGGCCTACCTGGTCGGCGGCTTCCTGGTGGCCATGGTTTACGCGACGGCGATGCTGCGCGGGCGGCGGGACCATTATCACAGGCTCGGCTTTCTCATCGCCTTCACTGTGGCCGCCATCGCCGTCCCGGTGCAGATGGGGGTCGGTGACGGTCTAGCTCGCTGGGTTTATAGCAACCAGCCGGTCAAGTTCGCCGCCATCGAGATGGTGCCGACGACCAGCAGCGACGTGCCCGAGACGCTGCTCGGCCATCTCAACTCAGAAGGACAAGTGGTGGGCGGTGTCCCCATCCCCGGGCTCGCCTCATGGTTGTCGGACCCCAGCACTGGCCGGGCGACCGTCGTGCAGGGGCTCGACACTGTACCCGCCGACGAGCGGCCGACGAACCGCCAGGTGAACGTCGTCCATCTCGCTTGGGACATCATGGTCGGCGTCGGCACTGCCCTGTTCCTGCTGACGCTGTGGTACTTGGCATCGTGGATCTTCCGACGAGACATGCCTCGCAGCAAGTGGTTCCTGCGCTGCGCCGTCGCCGCCGGACCCCTCGCCGTCGTGACCATGGAGGCGGGCTGGACCGTGAGCGAGGTCGGCCGTCAGCCGTGGATCGTCTACAACAAGATGCGGGTGGAGGACGCCGCGACCACCAACACCGGAGTCTGGATCACCTTCATCGCGGTCACGATCCTCTATATCGGGCTGGGCGTCACCACAATCCTCGTCTTGCGCGGGATGAGTCGTCGCTACCGTGAGGCACGCCGATTCGAGGAGACAGACTCCCCGTACGGACCGCGCGAGCCGGTGAAAGAGACCTAGGGGTCACCCATGGATACCGCCGCAGCCTTGCTCTTGTTCGCTGCCATCACCATCTACGCGATCTTCGGCGGCGCTGACTTCGGTGCCGGCTTCTGGGACCTGACCGCTGGTGGCGCGCAGCGTGGGGAGCGGCCGCGCGAGGTAATCGACCACTCGATCGGGCCCGTGTGGGAAGCGAACCACGTGTGGCTGATCTTCAGCTTCGTCGTGCTCTGGACGTGCTTCTCCGAGGCCTACGCGTCGATCACCTTGACCATGTTCGTGCCCCTCGCCATTGCGGCCCTCGGCATCGTCCTGCGCGGTGCCAGCTTCGCCTTCCGGAAGGCGGTGTTTCGGCAGCGAGCCCGCCGCAGCTTCGGCGCCATCTTCGCCGTCTCCTCGGTGCTGGTGCCCTACTGCTTCGGCGCCATCGCGGGAGGCATCGCATCCGGCCAGGTTCCGGCCGGCGGTCGGGCGGGCGATCCGCTGCACAGCTGGGTCAACCCGACGTCGGTCGTCATGGGTCTGCTCGCCGTATCCGTGACGGCCTACGTCGCCGCGGTACTGCTCACCTGGGATGCCCATCGCCTCTCCGACGAGGCGATGGTCGGCTACTTCCGCGTCCGCGCCGTGGCGGCTGGGGCCGTGGCTGGAGCCGTCGCCCTGGTCGGTCTCTTCGTCGTACGCAGCGAAGCCAGCTACGTGTTCGGAGGACTCACCTCACGCGCCCTGCCGCTGGTGATCATCTCGGCGGTCGCCGGGCTCGGCGCGCTTTTCCTGCTCCGAGGCCGACCCCACCGCGGAGGACGGCTGGCTGCGATCGCCGCGGCCGGCGCCCTCGTGCTGGCCTGGGGCGTGGCACAGTGGGACTACCTGCTGCCCGAAACGCTCACGGTCTCGGCGGCCGCTGCGCCGTCGGGCACGATCACGGCCGTGCTGGTCGCGGCGGGTCTCGCCGTGCTGTTGATCGTGCCGGCCTTTATCTTGTTGTACGTGCTCGACCAGCGCGGACTGCTTCCCGAAGAAGGCGTCGACGACGAGCCCGACCGGGGCTCCGGGGTCGTCCGTGCCTGACTTCGCTGACGAGGTGGCAAGAAAGGTGAGATCGACGTGGTCGTGGTCGAGGGCGGCCCGACCGGGGTAGAGTCCACCCGCGCGCTGGCCGAGCCCATGCGGGTGGGCGAGGATGCCATCACGTGCTAGGATCCCCAGAATCCGCCACACGACCGCATGCAAGTCGCAATCACTCAGGAGGTTCGCAGTGCCGGACACCACCTGCCACATGTCGATCTCGCTGGATGGCTTCGTCGCCGGGCCGGACCAGAGCCGCGAGAACCCTCTGGGCAAGCGGGGGCTGGAGCTGCACGGCTGGCACATCGGCGACCCGCGAGCCAACGATGCCGACAAAGTCGCGAACGAGTGGCTCATGCGCCCGCGGGGTGCGTATGTGATGGGTCGGAACATGTTCGGCCCGATCCGCGGGGACTGGGATGAGGAATGGACCGGGTGGTGGGGAGCCGAACCGCCGTACCACGCGCCGGTATTCGTGCTGACCCATCACGAACATGACCCGATCCAGATGGACGGCGGGACGATCTTCCACTTCGTCACCGAGGGCTTCGACGCGGCCTACTCCGCAGCGTGCCAGGTCGCCGGGGACAACGGCGTGGACATCGCGGGTGGGGCCTCGACCGTCCGACAGGCACTGATCGCCGGCGTGATCGACGAGCTCACCCTCGACATCGCACCGGTCCTGCTCGGTTCGGGAGAGCGCATCTTCGACGGGGTTGAATCCTTCGGCTTCGAACCGGCCGAGGTGCTTCACTCACCGCTGACCACCCACATCCGCTATCGCCGCGTCAGTTAACTCCGTAGGCGCTGCCGGCCTCCCACGCAGCAGGACGGTCATTATCCAGGTTGGCGGCCGCGGCCTGTGGCGCATCGGAGCCAACGACGTCGAGACCTAAGCCGATCGGGGGCGCCACCGGCTCGACCTACCGGCTCACCCGCCACGACCGGGACAAGTTTGTCCCGGTCGTGGCAACCTACAAGAAGCTCAACTACCTGAACGCTGTCCGCGTCTCAGGGCAGCGCTGGGTACCCGGACCAACCACGGTCTACTAGGGCCGGCGCGAGGGGTAGCTTTTGGGTCCGCCGCGCTGATGGTGCACTCGACGAGCTCGCGGCCAGCCCGTTCGATTATCTCAATGTGTCTCGCCCGATCAGCGACTACACGCCGGAACCGGTTGATTAGACCGCTCCTGCCCCGACGCGCAGCACTGTTGCCCGCCGCGCCTGCTTTGACTCTGCAGACGTCCGGCGTCGATTGCTGGCGAGGCCGGGGAAGGCGTTGAATGTTGCCTATGGTCGACTGGCTTCTCCTCTCCAACCTCGGCACCGCTCTCGGCACGACGGTGCTCGCCATCGCGACGTTCCTCTCCACTAGGTCAGCCAACCGGTCGGCGCGGCTGGCCGAGCGCGCACTGCTGAACGGTTTGCGCCCCATCCTGCTGCCTTCCAACTGGTCGGATGCCCCGCAGAAGGTGCGGTTTATGGAAGGCAAGTGGATGGTCGTGCAGGGTGGCCACGCCGCCCTCGAGATCGCCGACAACACCGTGTACCTGGTGATGTCTCTGCGCAACGCTGGCACAGGGGTGGCGATCCTGCACGGCTGGCATCTGCCACCGGACGCCAGAGCTCCGCTGGCACCAGTCGAGGAGTTCCACCGGCTGACACGCGACATCTACGTGCCCTCCAACGACGCCGGTTTCTGCCAGGTCGCCATCCGGGACCCGGAGTCGGCCGACTACCGCAACGCCACGGCGGGAGCCGCCGGCGACGGCTTCACCGTCGACGTGCTCTATGGAGACGCCGAAGGCTCGCAGCGCGTCGTCTCGCGGTTCTACATCACACCAGGACCCGCAGGCCTTGGCCACGACGAGGACGACACCGGGTGGCTGCTGATGGTCTCGCGCCACTGGAACCTCGATTTGCCGGCGCCGCGCGGCTGAGCCTGGGGGGAGTCGCCGGGCACGGGTCTTGTCATGCCTGAATCAGACCCACATTTGAATCGTGGCTCTCATAAACGAAGGATTCCGAGAACGATCTCAATTGAGAGCTGAAGGCGTGTAAGCCCTTCGGGAGACGCATCTCGATGGCAGTTCTCGAAATCGCACAGCCGATCAAGGTCAGCGAATCGGGTTTTGAGAATCGAAGAGGTGGTGTTGGGTATGTGTGCGGCGCATCCCGTGCCGCTGCCCGGTGGGGCGGAACTATCCGGACGTGTCAGTGCCCATAGTCCCTTGACGCATGGCAAGCACCGGACGCAAAGTTCACACGAGAGTCATGCCTCCGATGGCCGATAACCGTCCGGGCCTAGCCCTCATGCCGCAACAACAGCTGCACGGCGGAGCATATTGCATCCCTTGAGCCCCTCCCAGGCGGAGCCGCTTGCGATCAACCACGGGAGCGCTCCGGTCACCTCTTGAACAGGAGAAGTAGGGATGGATCTCGAGCAACCGCCCCCAAGCCCAAAGACTGTAACTGCGGCTACGGCCGCCAAAGACGCGGCGGGGGCGTCCATTTCCGCGTCGCGGAAGAAAGTTTCGTACGGTGCCCAGGACCGCAGAGGACCACTACTGTGGAATTCAGGCTTGGAAAGGCTCACCAACCGAACCCGTCTGCCGGGACAGCCAGCCGATGTGGGCATGAACCTGTTCTACGAGGACCTTGAGTGGAATCCGCTCTTTGGCCCGGGCGATCCCTCGGGGATCATTCCGAGGGACACGGATCAGGTTCCGCCTAGAAATATGGCTAATGCGGGCGGGCTGATTCTGCCCTGGTGCTCGAATTCGAAAGAGGTCCGCCAGAAGGCCATTGTTGTGTACCGCCTTGGGGAGGACCTGGATACGATCGAAGATCCCCTCCTGTATCTCTTCCAGTATTACTGGGACAACGTGGGGTACTTCTTGCCGGCCACTTTTGGGTCTTTCGATGAGAAGGTCTCCATGGGTGAGGGGCCCAGCTCATCCCTCAATGTGGACTTCATCCTCGGCCCTACAGGAGACCTGGTTGCCAGGGCATGGGCTTAAGGGCCTGGCCGGAGCGCGGCCGCGCATTGGGATCCGCTGTCACTTTTCGAAGTCGTCTGCACTGATAACCCCCAGAATTACGGGGGTAGTGCAGACCGGTATGGACAGGCAGTGTCCGAACCCGTTTGTGCCCTGATCGCTGTTGTTCCCCGTTGCTGAGGCTGGCCCAATGAAGGTTCCAAGGATGTAGTGCGCGCTCTTGAAATCTGAAGGGGCTGGACGTCAGATGGTGTCAGACAACCACACCCAAGGAGGCCACCATGACGGTCACTTTCAACCACACCATCATCTACGCAACAGACAAGCGCCGTTCGGCGAAGTTCCTGGCCAACGTACTGGGGCTGCCGGAACCCCAACCTATGTGGTCTTTCATGTCCGTACCCCTTGACCATGGAGTAGCCCTCGATTTCGCCACGGCGGACCGGCCCATCTCCCCGCAGCACTACGCCTTCCTGGTCAGCGAGGAGGACTTCGACGGAATCTTCGCAAGAATCCAGGCCGAGGGCATCCCCTACTGGGCAGACCCGGGACGGTCCCGCCCACAGCAGATCAACCATAACGACGGCGGACGCGGCGTCTACTTCGCGGACCCTGACGGACATTTCCTCGAGGCGATCACGCGTCCGTATGGATCGGGTGCTGCATGATTCCCAGTTGCCGGGTTTGATGTGGTTGGCGCGAGGCTAGGATCCTGGATGAGCGGGACAAAGGCCGACAGAACCAGCCCCACCGAGAAAGATCCCGGGTACGCGATCTATCGGAGCCTCGCGCGCATGGATGGCAGCGTCAGCAAAGCGCGGTTCCGGCGAGCGCTGCAGGCGTTCACGGCTCCCCGTCGAGTTGCTCCATCTCGAGGCACGCGTCCTCGTAGGAAACCTCGCCGTTCCGGAATGCCTGTTCGAGTTCCCTGGCCCTGCGTCGTGAAGAAGCCGTGCTCAGTGTTCCCGTGAGGCTAGCCTCGAGATAGTCGAGCCGGGAGTGCGTGGGCTCGTGGTTCCCGGCGATCGGGTGCCTGCGGGTCGTCTTGTGGAACCAAGTGCCAGGGTGCATCACGCGTTGTGCATAGGCTCTGGGATCGACTAAGTACATGCTTCCATGATCGAACTCCCCGCTGAGAAGACCATGAGTATCTTCTGGGTGATCGGGGCGAGCGATTCCCCGGACCCCGTCTCCGCCGAACAGGGAAAAGCCCTGCTTCCCTTAGCCGCTAGGGAAGCAGGCCCGCCCTGTCCGCCTACCCGCGCACGATCACGACGTCCAGGGTTCGCGGACCGTGGACGCCTTCGACGCGTTCGAGCTCGATGTCGCTGGTGGCGCTGGGACCGCTGATCCAGGTCTGCGGGCGGGTGGCATCGAGCCGGCGGAGGGCCTCCGGCAGGATGGCCTTGATGTCCCCGGCCCGGACTATGCAGATGTGTCGGTCCGGGACGAGGCTGATGACCCGGCGGCCCTGGTCCGGGCCGGCGTCGAGGATGATGGTGCCGGTTTCGGCAACCGCGACGGCGCTGCCGGTCACGACGGCGTCGACCCCGTCCAGCTCCTCGACGCTCAGCCGGTGCCCGGGTGCGTCGGTGACGCGGCGGCCGGAACCGCCGTCGTGCGCGTCCGCCTCCGCGAACAGGGCCTGGTCGAGGCCGTGCGGCACGGCGTAGCGGCCGGCGCCTTCGAGCAGCGCGGCGAGCCGCTGCGGCACCGCGACCGCATCCTCGACGAAGACGTTCGCCTTGTAGTCGACGAGCCGGTCCGTCAACAGCTCGATGAGCTCCTCCTGGCCCAAGGCGGAAGTGCGGCGGTAGTCGCGGGGCACGTCCGGTACCGCCGGGGCGTCCCGGAGTGCGGAGCGGATCCGGTCGAGTATTTCTGCGCGCGCGTTCACGGGTTCTCCTCTGTACCAGCGGACTCTGTGTCGGCGGGTCCTGTACCGGCGTCCCCAGTACCGCTTGGGGTCGTCGGACCGGCCGGGGCCTGGTGTTCCTTGTCCCACCATTGCCGGAAGGACTGTCCGGGCGGGGCGGGGATGTCCCGGCTTTGGGTCCAGCCGGCGGCGATGCCGGGCAGTTTGGTGATTTTCCGGTCCGGTCCCGCGGCGAGTCGGCCCAGCGGCAGCGCCTTCTCGACGAGGCCAAAGTTCTTTCCGGAGGACAGCGCCCAGGAGGCCGCCTTCATGCCCAGGTCCATCTGGCTCGGCAGTCGCTTCTTTCCCCGTTTGCTGTCCACGTCTTCGCCGCGCAGGTGCACCAGGATGTCCGGGATGTTGATCTTCACCGGGCAGGCGTCGTAGCAGGCGCCGCACAGGGAGGAGGCGTAGGGCAGGGAACTGTTCTCCTCGGCCGTGATCCCGGTCAGCAGCGGCGACAGGATCGCGCCGATCGGTCCCGGGTAGGTGGATCCGTAGGCGTGCCCGCCGGTGCGTTCGTAGACGGGGCAGACGTTCATGCAGGCGCTGCAGCGGATGCAGTGCAGGGCGGAGCGGCCCATTTCGTCGGCCAGGGCGGCGCTGCGCCCGTTGTCCAGCAGGATCAGGTGGACGTTCTGCGGCCCGTCGTCGGGCGTGACCCCGGTCCACAGCGAGGTGTACGGATTCATCCGCTCCCCCGTCGAAGACCGCGGGAGCAGCTGCATGAACACCTCGAGGTCCTCCCACGCCGGCAGCAGCTTCTCCACGCCCATGACGGTAATCAGGGTTTCCGGCAGGGTCAGGCACATGCGCCCGTTGCCTTCGGATTCGACGACGGCGAGCGTGCCGGAGTCGGCGAGGGCGAAGTTCGCCCCGGACACGGCCACCTTGGCGCTGAGGAACTTGCGGCGCAGGTGTGCCCGCGCGGCCGCGGCGAGGCGAGCCGGTTCGTTGGTCAGTTCCGGGTCCACGCCCTCCATTTCGCGCAGGAAGATGTCCCTGACCTGGCTGCGGTTCTTGTGGATCGCCGGGACCAGGATGTGGCTGGGCTTGTCGTGGTCCAGCTGGACAATGAGCTCGGCGAGGTCGGTCTCGAACGCCGCGATCCCCTGCTCCTCGAGGTACTCGTTGAGGCCGATTTCCTGGGTGGCCATGGACTTGACCTTGACCACCTCGTCGGCGCCCTGCTCCCGGATGAGGGCGGTGACAATCCGGTTGGCTTCGCCGGCGTCGCGGGCCCAGTGGATGGTTCCGCCGCGGGCGGTGAAGTTCGCCTCGAACTGCTCGAGCAGCTCCGGCAGCCGGGCCATGACGGATTCCTTGATCGCCCGGCCCGCGTCGCGCAGCTCCTCCCAGTCGGGGAGCTCGGACACGACGGCCAGCCGCTTGTCCCGGATGGTCCGGGTGGCGTGGCCGAGGTTGGCCCGCAGCTGGGTGTTGCCGAGTTCGCGGTGCGCGGCTTTCGGGAAGGGCTCGTGTTCGTGCAGGTTGCCGATGCCGAAGACCGGCAGGGACGGCATCCCCAGGAATGTGCCGCTCATCGTGCGGTCCTTCCGGTGGTGAGGCGGACGTCGCCGGTGACGGCGGCGGGATGCTCGAGGGTGCTGGCCAGGATCTCGGCGAAGTGCATCGTGGTGACGCCGCTGCCCTGCCGTGACAGGCCACCGCCGATATGCAGCAGGCAGGACGCGTCGCCGCCGGAGCAGAGATCCGCGCCCGTGCCGCAGATGTTGGCGGTCTTGTCCGCGAGCATCGCCGAGGACACGTCCGCGTTCTTCATCGAGAACGTGCCGCCGAAGCCGCAGCACTGCTCGGCTTCCGGCAGCTCGGCTACCTCGATGCCGGCCACCGAGCGCAGCAGGTCCAGTTGCCGGTCGCCGAGCCGGAGCAGCCGCATGCCGTGGCAGCTGGGGTGGTAGGTGATCCGGTGCGGGAAGTAGGAGCCCAGCTGCGCCGCGGCGTCCGTGACGCCCAGGACATCGACCAGGAGCTGGGAGAGCTCGTAGGTTTTGTGCCCGAGGGCGGCTGCCCGGGCTTCCAGCCCGGCGTCCCCGCAGCGGCGGGCGATCATGGGGTGCTGGTGCTTCACGGAGGCGACGCAGGAGCCGGACGGTGCGACGGCGACGTCGTACTCATCTTCTTCGAATGCCTTTACGTGGTTGGCGACGACGGGCAGCGCCTCCTTGAAGTAGCCGCTGTTGACGTGCATCTGCCCGCAACAGGCCTGTCCGGCGGGGAAGATGACCTCGTGGCCGAGCCGTTCCAGGATGGACACCGTAGCGCGGGCAGTGGCCGGGTACATGGCGTCCACGATGCACGTGGCAAAAAGAGCGATCCTCACAGGGCACCTCCGGCGCTCTGGTGTGCGGCCCGGTGTGAGGGCACGTACTCCGCCGGCTGCTGGGAGGCACGGACGACGGCGCGCAGCTCGCCCAGGCCGCCGCCGAGCGCGCCGGCGGCGCGGGCCTGGACCAGGACGTTGCCCAGTGCCGTGGCCTCGACGGGTCCGGCGATGACGGGTTTGCCAGTTGCGTCGGCGGTGAGCTGGCACAGAAGCCGGTTCTGGGATCCGCCGCCCACAATGTGCACGACGCCGGCCCGCAGGTCCGCGAGCCGTTCGGCGTCGGCGATGGTCTGGGCGTAGCCGGCGGCGAGGCTGTCCAGGATGCACCGCACGATGTGCGCGGGATGCTCCGGCAGGACCGTGCCGGTGGCGCGGACGGCGGCCCGAATGCGTGCGGGCATGTTGTCCGGGGCGATGAAGTAGGGGTCGTCGGCGTTGATGACCGGGCCACCGGGAGGAAGAGTTGCAGCCGCGTCGAGCAGCTCCTCGAGTCCGGGCCGGTAGCCCTCGGCGGCCCAGGTGCGCTGGCATTCGCTGAGGAGCCAGAGGCCGCCGACGTTGCGCAGGTAGCGGATGGTGCCGTCCACGCCGCGTTCGTTGGTGAAGTTGGCGGCCCGGCTGGCCTCGGTCAGGACCGGATGGGTCAGCTCGACGCCGACCAGCGACCAGGTGCCCGAGGAGACGTAGGCGAAGTCCTTCCGGTCCGCGGGTACGGCGGCGACGGCGGAGGCGGTGTCGTGCGAGCCGACGGCGACCACCTTAGTGGCGGCGGGCAGGCCGGTCCGTTCCGCGATCTCCGGCAGCAGGGTGCCGAGGATCTCGCCGGGCTGGATCAGCGGCGGGAAAAGGTCCCCGGGCAGGCCCAGGGCGGTGAGGAACTCGGTGGCCCACTCCCCCGCGACGGCGTCGAAGAGCCCGGTGGTGGAGGCGTTGGTGGCCTCGGTGCGGCGCCGTCCCGTCAGCAGGAACCCGATGAGGTCCGGGATCAGCAGCGCCTGCAGTCCGTCCAGGCCGGGCTCGGTGGCGAGCTGGTAGATCGTGTTGAACGGCAGGAACTGCAGCCCGGTGGTGGCGTACAGCCGGGCCGGGTCGAGGTCCTGGTGGACCCGGGCGACGGCACCCCGGGACCGGTCATCGCGGTAGCTGAACGGCGGGGCGACCAGTTCGCCGGCGGCGTTCACCAGGCCGTAGTCCACGGCCCAGGTGTCGATCCCGATGCTGGCGATGCCCTCGCCGCGGGCCGCGGCCGCCGTGGCGGCGGCCGCGAGCCCGGTGAGGACCTCGGCGAACAGCACGTCGAAGTCCCAGCGGAGGCCGCCGTCGAACTCCTTGACGCCGTTGGGGAACCGGTGCACCGTCTCGAGCTCGGCCCGGCCGCCGGTGACCCGGCCCAGGATGACCCGTCCCGAGGAGGCGCCAATGTCGACGGCGACAAACAGGCCGCCGCTGGCTGGTGCGGTATCCGCTGGTGGCACCGTATTCATCCCAGGAAGGCTCATCGCAGGAAGGCCGCGGCCACGCCGGCGTCCACGGGGATGTGGAGCCCGGTGGTGTGGGAGAGCTCGCTGCCGGTGAGCACGGCGGCGGCGTTGGCCACGTTTTCGGGCAGGACTTCGCGCTTGAGCAGGGTGCGCTGGGCGTAGTACTTGCCCAGTTCCTCTTCCTGCACCCCGTAGACGGCGGCGCGCTTGGCGCCCCAGCCGCCGGCGAAGATCCCGGAGCCGCGGACCACGCCGTCGGGGTTGATGCCGTTGACCCGGATCCCGTACTCGCCCAGTTCCGCGGCGAGGAGCCGGACCTGGTGGGCCTGGTCTGCCTTGGTGGCGGAGTAGGCGATGTTGTTCGGGCCGGCGAACACGGAGTTCTTGGAGGAGATGTAGATGATGTCCCCGCCCATCTCCTGCCCGATCATCACCTGCGCGGCCGCCTTGGCCACCAGGAACGAGCCCTTGGCCATGACGTTGTGCTGGAGGTCCCAGTCCTTTTCCGTGGTTTCCAGGAGCGGCTTGGAGATGGAGAGCCCGGCGTTGTTGACCACCAGGTCCAGGCCGCCGAAGGCCAGGACGGCTTCCTGGATGGCCGCGGCGATCTGGGCTTCGTCGGTGACGTCGGCCTGGACGCCGATCGCGACGTCCGCGCCGCCGAGTTCCGCGGCCACGGCCCGGGCGTTGTCCAGGTTCAGGTCCGCGATGACCACGCACGCGCCGTCGGCGGCGAAGCGGGTGGCGATCGCCTTGCCGATGCCCGACGCCGCCCCGGTCACCAGGGCGATCCGGCCAACATGGGATTTCGGCTTGGGCATCCGGGCCAGTTTGGCTTCCTCGAGTGCCCAGTACTCGATCCGGAACTTCTCGGATTCCTCGATCGGGGCGTAGGTGGAGACGGCCTCGGCGCCGCGCATGACGTTGATGGCGTTGAGGTAGAACTCCCCGGCCACCCGGGCGGTCTGCTTGTTCGCCCCGAAGGAGAACATGCCCACGCCGGGAACCAGCACGATCGCCGGGTCCGCGCCGCGCAGGGCGGGGCTGTCCGGGGTCGCGTGCCGATCGTAATACTCCTGGTAGCCCTCGCGGTAGGCGGCGTGGAGTTCCTTCAGCCGGGCCACGGAGTCCTCCACCGGGGCGTCGGCGGGCAGGTCCAGGACCAGCGGCTTGACCTTGGTGCGCAGGAAGTGGTCCGGGCAGGACGTGCCCAGGGACCCGAGCCGCGGGTGCTCGGCGCTTTCCAGGAACTCCAGGACGGCGGGGTCGTCGCTGAAGTGCCCCAGCTGCGGCTTGTCCGTAGAGGCGAGTCCGCGGATCACGGGCGCCAGGGCGGCGGCCTTCGCGCGCCGCTCGGTCTCCGGCAGGGCGGCGTAGCCGGGCAGCTTCGGCCCGAACGGCTCCGTCCGGCCGTGGTCCTTGATGTACTGCTCGGCCTGCTCGATGATCCACAGCGAGTTGGCTTCGGCTTCCTCGCTGGTGGCGCCCCAAGCGGTGATGCCGTGGCCGCCGAGGATGGTGCCGACCGCGTGCGGGTTGGCGTCCTTGATCGCGGCGATGTCCAGGCCCAGCTGGAAACCGGGGCGCCGCCACGGCACCCACGCCACCTTCTCGCCGAAGATCTCCTTGGTCAGGGCCTCGCCGTCGGCGGCCGTGGCGATGGCGATCCCGGAGTCCGGGTGCAGGTGGTCCACGTGCGCGGCGTCGACCAGGCCGTGCATGGCGGTGTCGATCGACGGCGCGGCGCCGCCCTTGCCGTGCAGGCAGTAGTCGAACGCGGCCACCATTTCGTCTTCACGCTCGACGCCGGGGTACACGTTTTTGAGCGCCTGCAGCCGGTCCAGCCGCAGCACGGCAAGACCCTCGGCCTTCAGCGTGCCCAGGTCCCCGCCGGAACCCTTGACCCACAGGAGTTCGACGTCCTCGCCGGTCACTGGGTCCTTTTCGGTGCCCTTGGCGGAGGTGTTGCCGCCGGCGAAGTTGGTGTTCCGCTTGTCCGCGCCGAGGCGGTTGGAACGGGCAATCAGTTCTTCAACAGTCTTGTTGTCAGTCATAACTCTTAGGCGCCCCATCCGGCTTGCTGGCCGCCGACGCGGTCCTCGTTGATCTTCTTCTGGTAGCCGCTGGCCTTGAAGGCGGCCATCGGGTCCGCGGGCAGCCCGCGGGATTCACGCCACTGCGCCAGGGCGGGGCGGACATCGGTGTAGAAGGCATCGTTGAAGATGCCGTTGGCGGTCAGGACGTCGCCGCTGCGCTGGGCCTCGGCCAGCGCGTCGGTGTCGATCAGCAGGGCGCGGGCGGTCATTTCCTGAACATTGAGCACGGAGCGGATCTGGCCCGGGATCTTTTCCTCCAGGTTGTGGCACTGGTCCAGCATCAGGGCGACGCCGGACTCCTTACCGAAGCCGCCGCCGCGGATGACCTCGTGCATGATCCGGAAGAGCTGGAAGGGATCCGCCGCACCGACAATCAGGTCATCGTCCGCGTAGAAGCGGGAGTTGAAGTCGAAGGAGCCGAGCTTGCCCAGGCGCAGCAGCTGCATGACGATGAATTCGATGTTGGTGCCCGGGGCGTGGTGGCCGGTGTCGAGGCAGACGAAGGCCTGCTCGCCCAGCGCCAGGGTCTGGGCGTAGGACGTGCCCCAGTCCGGAACGTCGGTGTGGTAAAAAGCCGGCTCGAAGAACTTGTATTCCAGCACCAGGCGCTGTTCCTCGCCCAGGGCGGCGTAGATCTCCTGCAGGGATTCGGCCAGGCGGTCCTGCCGGCCGCGCATGTCGTCCTGGCCCGGGTAGTTGGTGCCGTCCGCGAGCCAGATCTTCAAATCGCGCGAGCCCGTGGCGTGCATGATCTCCAGGCACTCCAGGTGGTGGTCGATGGCCCGGCGGCGCACCGCGGGGTTCAGGGAGGTCAGCGAGCCGAACTTGTACTCGTCATCCTGGAAGGTATTGGAGTTCACCGTGCCCAGGCCCACGCCCAGACCCGCCGCGTACTCCTTCAGGGCCGCGTAGTCATCCACCTTGTCCCAGGGAATGTGCAGGGCGACCGTGGGTGCCAGGCCGGTGAGTTCGTGGACCTTCGCGGCGTCGGCCAGCTTCTCCTGGATGGTGCGCGGGGTGCCGGGGGTGCCGAAGACCTTGAAGCGGGTGCCGGAGTTGCCGTAGGCCCAGGACGGGACCTCGATGGCGAGTTCCCCGAGGCGGCCCAGGGCCGTATCTGTGGTGTTCATGATTGTTCCTTTTGCGGTTGGTGGTTGTCCCCGGAGGCGTTGGCCGCGGACAACTGGTCCTCGAGATTGAAGATTTCGGTGAGCTGGAGGAAGCCCTGGTCCGGCGCTCCGGCGAGGTCGTCGAAGAATCCGGCCATGTCGGCCTGCCAGCGGGCGTTGACGTCCGTGGCTGCCATCCGGGCCTGGGCTTCGGTCAGGCTGTCCGTTTCGAAATAGCCGATCAGGAGCCCGTCGGGCCGGAGGAAGAGTGAGTAGTTGTTCCAGCCCGAGGCCTTGAGGGCCCGGAGCATCTCCGGCCAGACGGCGGCGTGCCGGCGGGTGTATTCCTCGATCAGCGCGGGCCTGACCTGGAGCTGGAAGCAGACGCGGTGCGTGCTCATGAGAGCACCACGTGGCGGTGTTCGATGCCCAACAGGGACGCGGCGGCCTTGATTTCGGCGGCACGGTGGCCGACGCACAGGGCCCAGTGGTGGCCGATTCCTGTCTGGCTCCACAGGTCCACCCAGAGCCCGGGGTCCCCGCCGAAGTCCACCCGGGAGGTCGTGTTGCCGATCTGCAGGAGCGGGCCGGGGACCACCTCGCCTTCGGAAGTGACGAACACGTAGCTTCCGTCCGGGTCCTGGCCGAGGCCGAAGGTGGTGACGGGGCCGTGGCGCACATCGAATTCGACCGAAACGCCCCAGCCGCGCTTGCCGTGGTAAATCCCGAGTCCACGCAGGAGCGGGTCCTGGCCGGACACGGCGAGGTGGGCCGGGCCGTCGTGTCCCATTTCGACCACGTTGTCCACGAAGTTCAGGGCCTGGATCTCGGTAAATGATCCCCCGGCGCCGATCGCCTGGGCCGCCAGCATGGCGATGGAGGTCCGCAGCTCGAACTCGCCGGCCATCGGAATGCCCCGGGCCGTCAGGATGGAGGAGCCCAGGATCATCCCGGCGCCCAGCCGTTCGTGCTGTTCACCGGCCAGTCCGCGGTGGTAGTAGGCCACGGAGTCGAGGTCAAAGTCCTCCACGAGGCGGTCCAAACCCACCGACACCTTCGCGCCCCACGCGAAGTCGTCGTCGTTCACGGAGTCATCCACCACGAAAAGTTCGCGGGCAAGCTCCAGGCGTTCGGTCACCTCCGCCTCCGTCACGGCGTTGACCCGCTCGCGGAGGTCATCGAATTCCAGCACCTCCACGTGGGAGCCAAAAGTGGTGGAGACAGTGGTGAGGTCGGTGGCGACATCCAGCATGCCCGGATAGAGGTGGCCCATGAGTCCGTGCCGGGCATTGCGGAGCCGGGCGCGGACGCCGGCGGCGTGCACCCACGCGGTGATCCGCTCCCATGCGGACTCCTGCTTCAGGTGCCCCGAGACTGAGCGGAAGTCGATCCCGGCCCGGCGGAAGACGTTGGCGACCTCCGGCACCGGGCATTGGCCGCAGTAGGCCAGCCATTTGCCGGTGTCAAAGTTGGCGTGGTCCATCGCTTCGGTTGGCTGCAGGTCGATCACCAGGACGGGGGTCTTCGCCCGCTGGGCGATCGGCAGGACCATGGAGGACGTCAGGTACGTGGTGAGGAAGATGACGATGAGGTCACAGTCCGCGACGCGGAGCTTTTCGCCGGCCGTCGCGGCTTCCTGCGCGTCGGAGATGAAGCCGGTGTCGACGACGTCGGCGTCGAGCCCCTGGAAGCGGCTGGTGACGTAGCGGACGGAGTCCCTCAGCTGCGGCAACAGCTCCGGGAACTGGGGCCAGTAGGCGCCCAGACCGCCGGAGACCAGCCCGATGCGGGTGCGGCGGCGGCGGTGCGGGTGCAGCAGCCGGTCTGCCGGTTGTTTCTGGTTCATGTGGGGCCTTCCGGCATAAAAAGGGGGAACTGGGGCTACGGAACGCGGTTTCCGGGCACGGCGGTGGAGCAGGGCGCCGTGGACCCGGTGCTGCGGCACCGGTGAAGTGGGACGAAGTGAAGCTAGGAGGGGTGAGGTGCCGGGCGGGCTGTCGGCGGCCCGCCCGGCCGCTCGGGATGGGTCAGGAACGGATCAGAAGTTGTACTTGTCGATGTTCTCGGCGTTGAAGACGGTCGGCGGGCCGACGATCACCAGGCCGCCCTTTTCGACTTTGCGTTCGCCCAGCTCGCCGGCGGTGAAGGTGTCCCCTTCGGCGCCGGTGATCTTGCCGTCCTTGAGGGCCTTGCCGGCGAACGCCGCAACGTAGCCAAGCTGTGCCGGATCCCAGAGGGCGAACTCCTTGACGGTGCCGTCCTTCACGAAGGGCCGCATTTCATTCGGGAGCCCCAGCCCGGTGAGGGCAACCTTGCCCTTGTACGCGGACGTTGAAAGGTACCGGGCGGTGGCGGCGATGCCCACCGTGGTCGGGGAGATGATGCCCTTCAGGTTCGGGTGGGCCTGCATGAGGCCCTGGGCTTCCTGGAAGGACTTGGTGTCGTTGTCATCGCCGTAGACCTTGGCCACAAGCTTGATGTCCTTGTACGCGGGGTTGGAGGCGAGCTCCTCCTCCATGTACTTGATCCATTCGTTCTGGTTGGTGGCGTTGGCGGTGGCGGACAGGATGGCGATCTCGCCGCTGCCGCCGATCTGCTCGGAGATCAGCTTGGTCTGGATCAGGGCAACGTCTTTGGCGACGACCTGGCTGATGAAGACGTCGCGGCAGTCAGGGTTGGTGTCGGAGTCGAACGCGACGATCTTGGCGCCGGCGGAGCGGGCTTCGCCGAGGGCCGTGCAGACGGCGTCGGGGTCATTGGCGGCAATCGCGATGACGTTCGTGCCGGCCTGCGTCTCGGCGTTGATGAAGGAAACCTGGCTGGAGGCGGAGGCTTCCAGGGGTCCGACGACCTGTGAGGAGGCGAATCCTGCCTCGGTGGCGCCCTTCTTGCCGCCGCCCAGGACGACGTCCGTGTACGGGTTGTTCAGCTGCTTGGGGATGAAGGTGATCTTCTGGTCCCCGCCGCCTGCCGAGGGGCTGCTGGTATCGCTGGAGGATGCAGAGCCGCTGTTGCAGGCTGTCAGCGCCAGTGCGGCCACGGCGGTGATGGCCACCATGCTTCCCAGTCGGCCGGTCCGGCCCTTGTTCTTGCGGTTCAACATCATTGTTCTTCCCTTTTCCTTCGTGCGGTCGGTACAGCCGGTCCCAGGCGGGCGCGGTTTGTGGTGGTGCTGGTGTGCAGATTTCAGGTGGTCTTGCGGGTGAAACTTCGGCGGACGCGGCGGGTGTGCCGCCATTGCCTGATGGCGGAGCCGATGCTCGGCGCCACCACCGAGAAGATCAGCAGCAGTCCGGTCACCGTGATGAGGACGACGTCGGACACCCGGGCCAGGCGGAGGGCGTAGTTGAGCGTCCCGATCAGCAGGACACCGGCGATGACGCCGGGGATGGAGCCTTTCCCGCCGAAGATCGACACGCCGCCGAGCAGGACGGCGGCGATGACGGCCAGTTCCAGGCCGGAGGCGTTGTCGCTGCGGGCGCTTGTGTAGCGCAGCGTCCAGTAGATGCCGGCCAGGGCCGAGACGGCGCCGGACCCGACGTAGAGCCAGAACTTGCTCCGGGCGACGTTGATGCCGACGAAGCTGGCGGCCTCCTTGCTGTAGCCCATCGCATAGAGCCCGCGTCCGAACGGCGTGAAGTGCAGCAGCACGCCGAAGAAGACCATCACCACGACGACGCCGATCATCACCGTGGGGATGCCGGTGCCGCCGATTTTTGAGGTGAAGAAGGCGGTCAGCGCCTTTGGGAAGTTGGCCACGGCGTTGTCGCCGATGATGACCAGGGCCAGGCCGCGGAACAACGCCAGGGTGCCGATGGTCACGGCCAGGGAGGGCAGGCCGAGGACGGCGATCAGGAAGCCGTTGAACATGCCGGCCGCAATTCCTGCCAGCAGGCTGATTGCCAGGGCCAGCCAGATGTCCGTCCCGCCGGCCCAGAGGACGCCCATCAGGGCGCTGGTCAGGCCGGCGGTGCTGGCCACGGACAGGTCGATTTCGCCCGTGATGATGATCAGCGTCATCGGCATGGCGATCAGCAGGACCGGGATGACGTCCAGGAGCAGGAAGCCGGTGGTGACCGGCGAGGCGAAGCGCGGGATGGCGATGGCTGCGTAGATCAGGAAAGCAATCAGGGCGTAGATGGTGATGGCGTCACGGCCGGTCAGGATCCGTGCGGCGCCGGTCCGGCCCTTCGGTTCGCTGGCCAGCGGCTTGGTGTTGTCAGCCACGGGAGCCGGCGCCGTGCTGGTGGTGGACGTGGTTTCAGACATTGCGAGCCTCGCTAATCCGCAGTTTCTTGGCTGTGCGCAGGCTGGCCACGCGGTCGATGATGATGGCGGTGAGGATCAGCACGCCGACGATCGCCTGCTGCCAGAATTTGTCCACCCGCAGGGCGGTCAGTGAGCTGGTGATGGTGGTCAGAAGGATGGCGCCGAGGGCGGCCCCGGTCACCGATCCGCTGCCGCCGAAGATCGCCACGCCACCGACGACGGCGGCCGCCACGACGGTCAGTTCCATGCCGGTGCCGGTGGTGGCGCCGACGGAGTTGAAGCGGCTGGCGTAGAGCACACCCGCCAGCCCGGCGAGCGCGCCGTTGGCCAGGAACGCGAGGAACACGCGCTTGGAGACCTTGATGCCGAAGGCGGTGGCCGCGTCCGGGTCCGAGCCGATCGCGTACAGGTCACGGCCCGGGCGGGTGCCGGACATGTAGATGGCCACGGCGATCACGACGACGATGGCCAGCAGTGTGATGACGGGGAACCCCAGAAAGGTGTTCACTGAGAGGGCGCCGAACTCCTCCGGACGGTCGCCGGCGAAGTACTGCTTGCCGCCGGCCCAGGCGTTGTTCAGGCCGCGGTACACATAGAGCGTCCCGAGCGTGATGACCAGGGCGGGCACTTTGGCCAGGGTGACCAGGGCGCCGTTGACGGCGCCCAGCAGCGCCCCGAAGGCCATGCCGATCACAAAGACTGCGATGATCGGCACGTCCGGCATGGCCGAGAAAAGGGAGCCGGTGCCGAAGGCGACCAGCCCCAACATGGAGCCGACGGAAAGGTCGATGTTCCTGGTGATGATCAGCAGGGTCTGCCCTACCGCCAGAATCATGATGATCGTGGCGTTGAGCAGCAGGTCCTTCACGCCCTGGGCGGTGAGGAACAGCGGGTTGATCAGGTAGGTGACGAGTACCAGCAGTGCCAGCGCGATCAGCACGGGGAGTTCGCGCATCCGCAGCAGTGAGGCGACGGCGCCCCGGGCGCCGGCGGCGGGTGCCGGCGTCGTTGCGTTCTTGTGGTCCAGAGCTGAGCTCACAGGGTTCCTCCTGCGGAAGACGTGGCGGCGTGCATGACCGATTCGGGATTCGCATCGGCACGGTCGAGTTCGGCGGTGATCCGGCCTTCGCGCATGACCAGGACGCGGTCCGCCATGCCGAGGACCTCGGGCAGTTCGGAGGAGATCATCAGGATCGCGATCCCGCGCCCGGCGAGGTCCGAAATGAGCCGGTGGACCTCGCTCTTGGTGCCGACGTCGATGCCGCGGGTGGGCTCGTCGATGATCAGCAGCCGCGGGTCCGTGGCCAGCCACTTGGCGAGCACCACCTTTTGCTGGTTGCCGCCGGAGAGCGTGGAGACGGCGTACTCCTGCGAGCCGGTCTTGACCTGGAGCCTTTTGCTCCATTCCTGGGCCGCGCGCCGCTCGGCGCCCCCGTTGATCAGGCCCACCGTCGTGAACTTGTTGCGCAGCGTGAGCGTGACGTTCCGGGCCACGGACAGGTCCATCACCAGGCCCTGCTTGCGGCGGTCCTCCGGCACGAAGCCCATGCCGGCGGTGATGGCCACCTGGGGATTGCGCGGCTTGAGCTTGCGTCCGTCGAAGGTGATATCGCCGGCGTCGTAGGGATCGATGCCGAACACGGCGCGGGCCACCTCGGTGCGGCCGGCGCCGACGAGGCCGGCCAAGGCAACGATTTCCCCGGCGCGGACCTCGAAGCTGATATCGCGGAACACCCCGGCGCGGCTGAGGCCGTCCACTTTCAGGACCACGTCGCCGATCTCGGCAGGGGTCTTGGGGAACAGGGCGCCAATGTCGCGGCCCACCATCTCGCGAACGATCTGCTCGACGGTGACGTCTGCCGTGCGGTGGGTGGAGATGTACCGGCCGTCCCGCATCACGGTGATGCGGTCGCACAGGTCAAAGACCTCGTCGAAACGGTGCGAAATGAAGAGGATGCCGGTCCCGCGGTCCCGGAGGCTCCGGGCCACGGAGAACAGCCGTTCCACCTCGACGCCGCTGAGGGCTGCCGTGGGCTCGTCCATCACCAGGACTTTGGCGTCCAGCGAAATGGCCTTGGCGATTTCAATGATCTGCTGGTCCGCGATGGACAGGCCTTCAGCGATGCGGGTCGGGTCGATCGGAACGCCAAGCCGCTCGAACAGCTTGCGCGCCTCCCTGACCATGGTCGCTTTGCTGATGAGCCCGAAGCGGCCCTTGGGCTGGCGGCCGATGAAGATGTTCTCCGCGACGCTCAGGTCCGGGAAGAGTGTGGGTTCCTGGTAGATGACCGAGATTCCGGCGTCCTTGCTCTCGGCAACATTGCGGAACTGGACGCTCTGGCCTGCCACCTGGAAGTCGCCGGAATCGGGGTGGTGCAGGCCGGCGAGGATTTTCACCAGCGTGGACTTGCCGGCGCCGTTCTCGCCGACGAGTGCGTGGATTTCGCCGGCCTCGAGGTGGATGGTGCCGTCGGCCAGGGCGACCACCGGGCCGAAGGTCTTGGCTGCGTGGGAGAGCGAGAGAACCGGAGCCTGCTCCCCCTCATCGGGGCCGGACCGGGAACTGTGTGTCTGCTGCATAAAATTGACCGCACCTTTGGGGCTTAGTGAACACTGCAATGAATCGTTTCATAACCAGTTGTGACTTGAATCATAAGGTCTTCAAATCAACACGTCAACTCACGTCACGCATCCATTACGCGGCTTTTGATTCGTTTCAATGAAAGGGTTCAAAGTGGGCCCCGGACGGGTATCCTGATGTGAGTATTTGCGTACGCGCCGCCTGGCCCCAAGGGCTGCGGCGTCCACCTTCAGGAGCACAGGAAATGGTTTCAGCGAGCGTCAAGGACGTCGCGGCACTGGCCGGCGTCTCGGTGGGGACGGTCTCCAATGTGCTGAACCGGCCGCAGAAGGTCTCCGCGGAAGTTACCCTGAGGGTCCAGTCCGCCATCGACAAGCTCGGCTTCGTCCGGAACGACGCCGCGCGCCAGTTGCGCGCGGGCATGAGCCACAGCATCGGCCTGGTGGTCCTGGACGCTGCCAACCCCTTCTTCTCGGATCTGGCCCGGGGCGCGGAGGACCGCGCCACCGCGGAGAACTTCACTGTCCTCGTCGGCAACAGCAACGAGGACGAGGGCCGGGAATCCGCGTATCTGGACCTCTTTGAGCAGCAGCGCGTGCGGGGCGTGCTGCTGTCCCCGGTAGGAAATGTGATCCCCCGGCTGGAGCAGCTCCGGCGCCGGGGCATCCCGACGGTACTCGTGGACCGGCAGACAGAGAACATGAGCTTCTCCTCGGTGGCCGTGGATGACCTGGCGGGCGGGGAGATGGCTGCGGCCCACTTGTTGTCGCTGGGCCGGCGGCGGATCGCGTTTGTCGGCGGCCCGGCAAGCATCCGTCAGGTGGCGGACCGTCTGGCAGGGGCGCGGAAGGCTATCGACGCCGTCGCGGGTGCAACGCTCGAGGTCATCGCAACGGAATCCCTGACTGTACTTTCGGGCAGGGCTGCCGGCGAGTCCATCCGGTCCCGGCCCGAAGCCGAACGCCCGGATGCGATCTTTGCAGCCAACGACCTGCTTGCCGTGGGCGCCCTGCAGGGGCTGATGCTCATGGGCGGCGTCAAGGTGCCGCAGGAGATCGCCCTGATCGGCTACGACGACATCGAGTTCGCCGCCGCCGCCGTCGTGCCGCTGTCCTCCATCCGGCAGCCCAGCGCCCTCATCGGCTCCACCGCACTGGAACTGTTGCTCCGGGAGGCGGCAGCGGAGGACGGCTTTGCACCCACCCAGGTGGTCTTTCCGCCCGAATTGATAGTGAGGGCATCCACCCAGGGCTGAAAGGAGGCCCCGATGGGCAGCACAGACTACGAGTTCCGGACCGTCTGGCGCGTGGCGGGCACGCCGGAGGAGGTCGCGGCCGTCCTGGGCGACGCCCCGGCCATGCCCCGCTGGTGGCCTTCCGTCTATCTCAGCGTCGAGCCCGTGGCCGGCGGCCCGGAGCCCGCGCCCGGACTACCCAGACCCGTACGCCTCCACACGAAAGGCTGGCTGCCCTATACGCTCCGCTGGACCCTCACGGTTACGGAGCCCGTCACGGCCCGCGGCTTCGCCCTCACCGCGGCAGGCGATCTAAACGGCACCGGCCGCTGGACCTTCGAGCCGGACGGACCGGAAACGGTCATCACCTACGACTGGCGCGTCAGCGCCGCCAAGCCCCTGCTGCGGCGGCTGAGCTGGCTGCTCAAACCCGGCTTCGCCGCCAATCACCGCTGGGCGATGGCCCGCGGCCAGGAGAGCCTTGCCCTGGAACTGCGCCGGCGCAGGGCCGCCGCGGGGAGCCCGGCGGAGCGCACCGGAGGAGTTGCTGTTCCACCGCCGCCTCCGCCCACCTTTGCCTGGCTGACCCGGCGCGCGGCCCGCAGTCCCGCAGCCCGCACTCCCGCAGCCCCGACGGATACGTACCCGACCGCCTAGCGTCTGGACTGCCGCACCTGGACTGCTGCACTGGACTCCTGCACAGCGGGACGGAAGTTCCTCAGTCACTTGACCATTGAGGCGGCAGGCCACTGCACGGTTAGCTGGATCACATCCTCGTTTCCCCCGTGACCGTTCAGGACTTTTCATGACTTTGCAGAAAAACCGCCCTTCCGGCAGCGCCACCCACTGGGACGACGTCGAGATCGGCGACGCCGTCCACCTCCGCCGCGGCGGCCGCCTTGAGTACGCGGGATTCGTCGACAACCGCACTCCCGACGGCGCCGTCGTATGGGTGCTGTCCGATGGCGGGCACCGGCAGCTGTTCCACATTGCCGACGGCTTCGAACTGAGCGTGGCAGACCCCGAAGGAGACCGCCATGCTGGCAACTGACCGGCCGACGGCCCTGGCGCGGCAGCCGGAATTCCTGTCCGGCTCTACGGCCGGGACGGACCCCTGGCCCGCTTCCTGCCCCGAGGACTGCCACTACTGCTCGGGGCCCGAGACCGACTAGAGCAGTCGCTCTCTGGTTCCGGGAACCAGCACGCGGCGCGGTTGACCTCGGCCGATGCCCGGAAATCACAATCCGGACATCATTTCGGGCTCCGCCGCAGTGGCATCGTTGACTAAGGCAACGGCGGGGATAATGGTTGAGCCATGAGGTCTCAGCGAATGAAGCACGCACTGGTTGTGACAATGGCTGCCGCGGCGGCCCTCCTCCTCAGCGGCTGCGGGGGCGGCTCGACGCAGGCCCAGTCGGCCACGTCCCCACCCACCCCATCTGCCACCGAAACAAGCCAGCCGGCAACGTCCGGGGCCGCGACTTCCGGGGCCGCCACGGAATCCTCTGCGGCCGCCGCACCGTCAAACGCCAAGGCCGGCCCCCAACTGTGCCAGGCCGCAAGCCTGACCGGCACCACCGACGCCACGGGCGGAGGCGCGGCCGGCAGCATTTACATGCAGCTGATCCTGACCAACTCCGGCACCGAACCGTGCCTGCTGAAGGGCTTTGCGGGCGTCTCCCTCACCGCAGGGGCCGACGGTGAGCCGATCGGCGCCGCCGCCACCCGCGACGACTCGGGCCCGGTCACCGACGTCACGCTTGCCCCGGGCAAGGCCGGCACTGCCACCCTGCGCTACACCCAGGCCGCCAACTACCCGGACTGCACCCGGACACCGGCGGCAGGATTCCGGGTGTACCCGCCCAATGACACCGCGTCGCTGTTCGTCCCGCAGCCGCTGGACGCCTGCTCCAACACGGAGATCAACCTGCTGACCATCGGAGCTTTTCAGCCCAAGTAACACCCGTCCCCCGCGTCTCTGCGCCCGTCCGTCTTGGAGCCCCGGCCCCTCCCGGACCCGCCGGGGTCCCGTAATCGGGCCCGGCTAATAGTGTCGGTGGGGTAGGGCATGATGGAGGAATGAAGGGGCAGGAGCTCTCCGGAGGCGCACTCGCGTCCGACGCCATGGACCGGTTCAGCCGGCCGACCCGGGACTGGTTCCTGGGCGCTTTTTCCGCGCCCACCCCGGCCCAGAACGGCGCCTGGAATGCCATCTCCTCCGGTGCGCACGCCCTCGTCGTCGCACCCACGGGGTCCGGCAAGACGCTCGCCGCGTTCCTCTGGGCACTGGACCGGCTGCTCGTCTCCGCTCCCGCCGAGCCCGAGGCCCTGCCCGGCCTGGACCCGGCGGCCAAGGGCGGGCGCCGGAAGGCTGCTCAAGGTAAGGCAGCCCAGCGCAAGACCCGTGTGCTGTACATTTCCCCGCTCAAGGCCCTCGGCGTCGACGTCGAACGCAACCTGCGCGCGCCGCTGATCGGCATCACGCAGACCGCCAAACGCCTGGACCTGCCCGCCCCGCTCATTACCGTGGGCGTCCGGTCCGGGGACACGACGGCGTCCGACCGCCGCTCGCTGCTCAGCCACCCGCCCGATATCCTCATCACCACCCCGGAATCCCTCTTCCTGATGCTGACGTCCAAGGCTCGCGAAACCCTCAGCGAGGTGGACACGATCATTGTCGACGAGGTCCACGCCGTCGCCGGCACCAAGCGCGGGGCGCACCTGGCGGTGTCGCTGGAACGGCTGGACGCGCTGCTGTCCAAGCCCGCCCAGCGGATCGGGCTCTCGGCCACCGTGGAACCCAAGGAGCTGGTGGCGCAGTTCCTCGCCGGTTCGGCGCCGGTGGAGATTGTGGCCCCTCCGTCGCGGAAGAACTGGGACCTGACCGTCTCTGTCCCGGTGGAGGACATGTCCGATCTCCAGGGCGCCGCCGGGGCCTTCGACTCCGGTCCGGCGTCCGGGCTGCAGCCCCAGGCGTCGATCTGGCCGCATGTGGAGGAGAAAATCGTGGACCTGGTGCTGGCCAACCAGTCCACCATTGTGTTCGCGAACTCCCGCCGCCTCGCCGAGCGGCTGACCGCCCGGCTCAACGAGATCTACGCCGAGCGCCAGCTCTTGGCTGCCGGCGGCGGCTGGACCGACTTTGGCGCCGGCGCACCTGACTTCGAGGCCGTACCGGACTTCGGCGCCGTGCCGGCTGCCGTAGCGAATGCAGCGTCGATTGCGGCGCCGAGTGCAGTGCCGTCCGGCGCGGCCGCACAGCCCACGTCCACCGCCACGCCGGCCCACATGATGGCCCAGGCCGGCAGCACCGCCGGCGCCGATCCCGTGCTGGCCCGCGCGCACCACGGCTCCGTGTCCAAGGACCAGCGCGCCCTGATTGAGGATGACCTGAAATCCGGGCGGCTGCGCTGCGTCGTGGCCACGTCCTCGCTCGAGCTCGGCATCGACATGGGTGCCGTGGACCTGGTGGTGCAGGTCGAGTCGCCGCCCTCGGTGGCCAGCGGCCTGCAGCGGGTGGGCCGCGCCGGCCACCAGGTCGGTGAAATCTCCCAGGGCGTCCTGTTCCCGAAGCACCGGGCAGACCTCGTCCACACGGCCATCACGGTGGAGCGGATGCTCGCGGGCAAGATCGAGCGGCTCAGCGTGCCGGCCAACCCGCTGGACATCCTGGCCCAGCAGACGGTCGCCGCCACCGCCCTGGGTGCCATCGATGTGGAGGAGTGGTTCGCCACGGTCCGGCGGTCCGCGCCCTTCGCCTCGCTCCCCCGCTCCGCGTTCGAGGCCACCCTGGATCTCCTGGCCGGGCGGTATCCGTCGGATGAGTTCGCGGAACTACGTCCGCGGGTCATCTGGGACCGGAACGCCGGGACCATCGAGGGCAGGCCCGGCGCGCAGCGGCTTGCCGTCACCTCCGGAGGCACCATCCCGGACCGCGGACTGTTCGGCGTCTACATCATCGGCACCGAAGTCGAGGGCACCGGCTCCGGCGGCTCCTCCGGCGGCGCCAGTGCGGACGGCAGGGCGGCCAGCCCGGCCGCCGCCGCGGCCAAGGGCGGGCGCCGGGTGGGCGAACTCGACGAGGAAATGGTCTACGAATCCCGGGTTGGCGACATCTTCGCCCTCGGCGCCACCAGCTGGAAGATCGAGGACATCACGCACGACCGTGTCCTGGTCTCGCCGGCGTTCGGCCAGCCCGGCAAGCTCCCCTTCTGGAAGGGCGACTCCCTCGGTCGGCCCGTGGACCTGGGCCGCGCCCTCGGCGCGTTCATGCGCGAACTGGCGGCGTCCGACGTCGGGCCCGCAACCGAGCGGTGCAAGGCCAGCGGACTGGACGACTACGCCGCGAACAACCTGATCCAGTACCTCGCCGAACAACGGCTCGCCACCGAGGTGGTCCCCAGCGACACGACCCTCGTGGTGGAACGCTTCCACGACGAGCTCGGCGACTGGCGCGTGGTGCTGCACAGCCCCTTCGGCATGCCCGTACACGCACCCTGGGCCCTGGCCGTGGGCCAGCGTCTGCAGCAGCGCTACGGGATGGACGGTTCGGCCATGGCAGCCGACGACGGCATCGTGCTGCGCGTGCCCATGATGGAGGACGAGCCGCCGGGCGCCGAGCTGTTCCTCTTCGACCCGGAAGAAATCGAGCAGATCGTGACGGCGGAGGTCGGCGGCAGCGCCCTCTTCGCCTCCCGGTTCCGCGAGTGTGCCGCCCGTGCGCTGCTCCTGCCCCGGCAGAATCCGGGCAAGCGGCAGCCCTTGTGGCAGCAGCGGCAGCGCTCGGCGCAGCTGCTGGATGTTGCCCGGAAGTACCCGACGTTCCCGATTGTCCTCGAAACGGTCCGCGAGTGCCTGCAGGATGTCTACGACCTTCCGGCGCTGAAGGACATCGCCGCCTCGGTGGAGCGCCGCGAGCTCAGGATCGTCCAGACCACCACCCAGCAGCCCTCCCCGTTCGCGAAGTCCTTGCTCTTCGGTTACGTGGCCCAGTTCCTGTACGAGGGCGACTCCCCGCTGGCGGAGCGCCGGGCCGCCGCCCTGGCCCTCGATTCCACTCTGCTCAATGAGCTCATGGGTCGGGTGGAGCTGCGCGAACTGCTGGATGCGAAAGTCATCGAGGCCACCGAGCGCGAGCTGCAGCGGCTGGCCCGGGACCGCCAGGTGCGCGGGCTGGAGGGCGTCGCGGACCTGCTGCGCCTCCTGGGTCCGCTCTCGCCGGACGAGGTCGCCGTCCGCCTGGAGCCGGCGGCGGGCCCGGCCCTGGCGGGCGAAACAGCCGAGGCCGCCCCGGCGGCTGAGCCGGCCGCAACGCCAGCGGTGCTGCCGGCCGAAACCCCTGCGACGGAGGCCGACGCCGCCGCCCACCTCGCCGCCCTGCAGCGGGCCAACCGGGCGATCAAGGTCAACATCGGCGGCATCGAACGCTTCGCGGCCGTCGAGGATGCCGCCCGGCTCCGGGATGCCCTCGGCGTACCGCTGCCCATGGGGGTGCCGCTGGCGTTCATCGAACCGGTCGCGGACCCGCTCGGCGACCTCGTCTCGCGCTACGCCCGCACCCACGGGCCCTTCACCGCCGCCGAGGCCGCGGCGCGGCTGGGACTCGGCGTCGCCGTCGTCGGCACGGCGCTGAAGCGGCTGGCCGCGGACGGCCGCGTGGTGGAAGGAGAGTTCCGCCCGCACGCCACGCCACCGGCCGGCACGTCGGGCAGTACGGCAGCCGGCGCTGAGGACTCCGGTGCGGAGGGATCCGGCGTTGAGGCGGCCCCGGCCGACCTCGCTGTAATGCCGGCTGCCGTTCTGCCCGTCGTTCTGCCTTCGGCCGGTGTGAGCGAATGGTGCGACGCCGAGGTCCTCCGCAAGCTGCGCCGCCGTTCGCTCGCCGCGCTCCGCGCCGAAGTCGAGCCGGTGGACGCCGCCGCGTACGGCCGTTTCCTTCCCGCCTGRCAGAACGTGCGGACCCCTGGCGGCCGCGGGCAGTCCGCGCTCCGCGGCCTGGACGGCATCATCACGGCCATCGACCAGCTCTCCGGCGTGCCCATTCCTGCCTCCGCGTGGGAGCCGCTTGTCCTGGCCAGCCGCGTCTCCAATTACCAGCCGGCCATGCTGGACGAGCTCATGGCCGCCGGCGAAGTCCTCTGGTCCGGTGCCGGCTCGCTGCCCGGCAACGACGGCTGGGTGAGCCTGCACCTCGCGGATTCGGCCGAACTGACACTGAACCCCGCCATTGATTTCGAACCCGGCGACGCGCAGCGGCGGCTCCTCGAGCACCTGACAAACAACGGCGGAGGCTACTTCTTCCGGCAGCTGACCGAGGTTGCCGGCGGCATGGATACGGTGCTGAGCGACCAGGACGTGGTGTCCGCACTCTGGGATCTCGCCTGGGCGGGCCGGATTACCGGCGACACCTTCGCCCCCGTCAGGGCCCTGATCGCCGGCGGCCACACCGCGCACCGGCAGGTCGGGCGTGCCCCGCGGGCCCGCGCGCCGCGGCTGAGCCGGCTCGGACGGGCGCACGGCACCGGGCTGCTGGGATCGCCGGGACTCACCGGCGGCCGGTACGGCTCCGTGACCGGCACGGCGCCCGCTCCCCCGCTCGCCGCGGGTCGCTGGTCCGCGCTGCCCTCCCCCGAACTCGATCCCACCATCCATGCCCGGGCCACCGCGGAACTGCTTCTGGACCGCTACGGCGTGGTCACCCGCGGCTCGGTCATGGCAGAAAACATCCTCGGCGGCTTCGGCCTCATGTACAAGATCCTGGCCCGGCTCGAGGAAGCCGGACGCTGCCGCCGCGGCTATTTCATCGAACACCTGGGCGCGGCGCAGTTCGCCGTCCCGGCCACGGTGGACCGGCTCCGGTCCTACGTCGAGGACGCCCAGCTGCACAAGGCCGAGCCGGTGGCCCTGGCCCTCGCCGCGACCGACCCCGCCAACCCGTACGGCGCCGCGCTGCCGTGGCCTGCGCTCAATGTCGACGCCGGCACGGGCCACCGCCCCGGCCGGAAGGCCGGCGCCCTCGTGGTCCTGGTCGACGGCGCCCTGGCGCTGTACGTCGAACGCGGCGGCAAGACCCTCCTCGCGTTCAGCGACGACACAGACGTCCTGGCCGCGGCCGGTGCGGCCTTGGTGGGCGTGGTGACCCGCGGCGCGGTGGACAAGCTGATCATGGAAAAGGTCAACGGCCACGGCATCCTGGACACCCCAGTGGCGGCCGCCCTTGCCCAGGCCGGGGCCTACTCCACGCCGAAGGGACTGAGGATCCGTGCCTGAGGGTGATTCCGTTTTTCGTGCCGCGGCACAGCTGCACGCCGTACTGGCCGGGAAGGAACTGGTCTCGTCCGATTTCCGGGTCCCGCGCTTCGCCACCCTGAAGCTCGGCGGCTGGACCGTGGCCGAGGTGGTCCCCCGCGGCAAGCACCTGCTGATGCGTGTGCAGGGCCCGACGCCGAAGGACCGGCTCACCATCCACTCACACCTGAAGATGGAGGGCAGCTGGCAGGTCTACCCGCCCGGGGGCCGCTGGCGGAAGCCCGGCTTCACCGCCCGCTGCGTACTGCGCACCGCCACGGCCGACGCCGTCGGATTCTCCCTGGGCATCCTCGAGGTGGTCCGCACCGACCAGGAAGACTCGATCGTGGGGCACCTCGGCCCGGATCTGCTGGGCCCGGACTGGGACGCGGCAGAGGCCGAACGCCGGCTGCTCGCGGCACCGGACATGCCCATCGGCGTCGCCCTGCTGGACCAGAGCAAGCTGGCGGGGATCGGGAACATCTACCGGTGCGAGGCCTGCTTCCTTGCGGGCGTCCATCCGGCGTCGCCCGTCTCCGCTGTGCCGGATCTTCCCGCCATCATCACCGATGCCCAGGTCCTGCTCTCCGCCAACCTCGGGGCCGGCCGCCGGACCACTGTGCTGAACGCGCGGGGTGTCCCGGTGGGCCGCACCGCCGGGCGCCCCGGCTACTGGGTCTACCGGCGCGAGCACCAGCCGTGCCTCAAATGCGGCACCCCGATCCGCCGCGGAATCCTTGGCAGGGACAACGGCACCGGCACCTACACCGAGGAACGGGACATCTACTACTGCCCCACGTGCCAGCCCCTGCCGGCCCCGGGACCAGAAAGCCTCAGCTGACTGGACCCWGGGGAATCAGTCCGTCGGGCCGCTGGCTGCCGTTGCCGGGACGGCCGTCCCGGCAACGGCAGCTTCCGCTTCAGTTCCGGCCGCGGGGACGGGACGCGTTTCCGGAACCGTGAACCGCGGCAGCAGCAACTGCACCAGGGGTCCAATGGCCAGCGCGTACAGCACCGTGCCCACGCCGACTGAGCCGCCCAGGAGCCAGCCGGCGCCAAGTACCACCACTTCAATGCCGGTGCGGCAGACCCGGACCGGCCAGCCCGTTCGCCGGGCGAGGCCTGTCATGAGGCCGTCCCGTGCGCCCGGGCCCAGCCGGGCGCCGATGTAGCAGGCGGAGGCGACGCCGTTGAGCAGCACGGCCCCGACGAGCAGGCCGATCTGGCCGCCCAGATGCGAAAACTTTGGAATCAGGGCCAGGCCGATGTCCGCGAAGACCCCCACCAACACCGCATTGCAGAGGGTACCGACGCCGGGCCATTGCCGGAGCGGGATCCAGAGCAGCAGCACCAGGAAGCTGACGATCACCACCACCGTACCGAGGCTGAGCCCGGTCCTGGCCGCCAGTCCCTGGTGGAGCACGTCCCACGGTGCCGTGCCGAGGCTGGCCCGGATCACCATGGCGAGGGAGATGCCGTACAGGGCGAGGCCGATCAGGAGCTGGAGGAGTCTGCGGGTCAACATGGTGTCCATCCTCCATGACAACTGGCCTTGCAATCCATAGCCAGTTTGAAATACTGGCTCTATGTCCGTCTCTTTGACTCCGGGGTCGCTGACCCGCCTGCTGGGCGAGTGGAACGTCGGCGCCGCACCCGCCTACCGCGAGCTGGCCGACGTCGTCCGCCTGCTCATCCTCGACGGCCGCGTCGCCCTCGACGTCGCCCTACCGAGCGAGCGCTCGCTGGCAGCCACCCTTGGCATCAGCCGCACCACCGTGACCGCGGCGTACGCCCTGCTGCGCGAACAGGGTTTCCTCAGCAGTGGCCAGGGCAGCCGCAGCCGGAGCTGCATCCCGAGCCAGGGGCCCGCGCATGCCGGCGGCCACGACGGCGCCCTGCGACTGAGCGGCGCGCCCGGTCTGGCCGTGCCGGACGGGATCCTGGACCTGGCCTACGCCTCCCTGCCCGCCAGCGGCGAAGTGGTGCACCGGGCCTTTGCCGCGGCCCTGACCGAACTGCCGGCCCTGCTGCCGGGCTTCGGCTACGACGCCCTGGGCGTGGGCCCGCTCCGCGAAGCCATTGCGGCCCGGTACACCGCCGCCGGGGTTCCCACCACGGCCGGGCAGATCCTGGTCACCTCCGGCGCCCAGCATGCGCTGAACATTGTGCTCCGCACCTTGGCCGGACGGTCGGGGACCAAGGTGCTGGTAGAACATCCGAGCTACCCAAACGCCCTCGACGCCATCCGGGCCGCGGGCTGCCGCTCGGTCCCGGTGGCCATGCCCGCGGCAGCCCCGATCGGCGCCGACCACAACGGCTCTGTCCCTCAGGGCGGAGGCGGCTGGGACCTCGAGGCCATGGAAACGGCGCTGCTGCAGCAGCGGCCCGCGATGGCCTACGTGGTGCCGGACTTCCACAACCCCACCGGCCGTCTCATGCCCGATTCCCAACGGCGCCGCCTCGTGAAGGCGGCCGCGGCGTCGGGCACCGTGCTGGTGGCGGACGAGACGCTGCGGGAGCTGAACCTCGACGGCGCCGCCTCGACCCCCATGGCCGCGTTCAGCCCGGCGGTGGTCTCAATCGGTTCCCTCAGCAAGTCGCACTGGGCAGGGCTGCGCACCGGCTGGATCCGCGCCAGCGAGCCCCTCATTCAGCGCTTCGCCGCGGCCCGCACCACCCTGGACCTGGGCGGGCCCGTGGTGGAACAGCTCGCCGCGGCGCATCTGGTCAACGCCATGACGGAGCCGCTCCCCGCCCGGCTCGCCGCACTGCGCGAGAACCGGGACACACTGCTGCACCTGATAGGCGAGCACCTGCCGGGCTGGGAACCGGAATGGCCCGACGGCGGCCTGTCCGTCTGGTGCCGCCTTCCGGCGCCGATCAGCACGGCACTGGCAGTGCTGGCCCCCGACGTCGGCATCCGGCTGGCAGCGGGGCCCCGGTTCGGCGTCGGCGGCGCGTTTGAGCAGTACCTGCGGCTGCCGTTCACCCTGCCACCGGAGCAACTGGAGACGGCCGTGCTGGCATTGCGTTCGGCGCAGGACCGACTGGAGGCCGCGCCGCAGCTGCGGCGCAACCTGTCAGCCCCGCCGGCCGCGGCCATCGCCTGAGCCGAGGCGCCCGCCTGCGACGCCCGCACTTTCCTGCGCTGCGTACGTGCCCTGCCGACGGATGCCGGAACTTTCCTGCGCTGCGCAGATGCTCTGCCGACGCCCGCTCTTTCCTGCGCAGCCGACATGCCCTGCCGACGCCCGCTCTTTCCTGCGCCGCGGAGATGGCCCAGGGATGCCGGAACTTTCCTGCGCTGCGCACATGCCCTGTCGACGCCCGAATCCGGGTGTCGACAGGGCATCTGCGCATCGCCAGGGAGGATGCGTGTCGCGGGCCTACGCGTAGACGTTCGCCAGGAAGCCGGCCCAGGCCTTGGTCGTCGCCCCGGTGTCCCCGCTGCCGCTGAAGTCGTGCACGGTCATGCCCACCGGTGCGCCGAAGGCGTTGCGCCCGAAGAAGCGGTACATCGTGTCCGCGGTCCGCAGGCCGAGGAAGTTCTCGTTCGAGAAGTCGACTTCGCCCATGAGCTGCCCGACGCCGTCGAGTTCCAGCTCCACCGTCTCCCCCTGGGCCGCAGTATCGACGCCAAGGGCCCTCTTGAGCCGGTCGAAGCCGTCCGGGGTCTGCGACGCGGCGGGTGCCTGGATGTCCGTGAAGACCACGGGCTTGCCGTCGAAGTACTTCAGGTACTGGCCCAGGGTGTGCAGATAGAAGGCCGTGTGCTTGCTGGCGCCGTCGTACTGCTCATCCCAGTTGTCCGCGAAGATGCCGCTGTGCACGTAGTGCAGCCGGGCCCGGTCGCCGTCGAGCGGTTCGAGGACGTGCTCCAGCTGGTTGAACCAGCCATCCGGACCGTCCATCCGGGACACCAGGTGCGAGGGATATTCGTCCACGGTCCGGACCGCCGGCCATTGGTCCGTGGGGAACATCCAGGCCGGGGTGTCCTTGGTGACTGCCTCCCACACCCGTTCCGGAGTACCGGGCAGTTCGGTGTCGTAGACGATTTCGAATTTCCGCTTGTCAGTCATTGTCCTGCTCCTTAGCTTGTGGGTTTGCAGTTTGTGGTTGTTTAGCTTGGGGGGGGGGGGCTGCGTGTGGGTCTGCGTGCGCTGCCGTGGGCGCCGGCGCCTTCAGCGACGGGTGGAGCGCGATGACCAGCCGGTGCTTGCGGCCCGCCGGCGGGGAAGCTGCCGGCGAACCCTCCGGGAGGTCGCGTCCGCCGTCGTGGTACTTATCCACGAGCCGGGTCACGGCGACGCCAAGCTCCTCGGCGAAGGCCGCCCGGTCCGCCGCCGAACGGAACGTGATCTCGCCGTCGATGGCAAAGGTGGCGAGTTTCTGCTTGGCAGCGGCCGCCCCGGCGATCAGCTGACCCATTTCCTGGACCATGCGGGCGGCGAGCGCCAGCAGCCAGAAGGCGGAAAAGCGGTCCGAGAACCGGTGCGGGTCCGGCGCCACGGATGCCAGGGCCGCCGGCGAGATCAGGTACGACGCCGCCGTCGCCCGCAGGATGCGTTCGGTCACGTTGCCGCGCCGCCGCTCCTCGACGAGCTCGACGAGCCCATGCCGTTCGAGGGCCTTGAGGTGATAGTTCACCTTCTGCCGCGGCAGGCCCACCTTCGCGGCGAGCTGCGTCGCGGATCCGGGCTCGGCCAGCTCGCGCAGTATTCGCGTCCGGATCGGGTCCAGCGATGCCTCCGCCGCGGCCGGATCCTCAATCACTCCGATATCCAACATGCTTCAAGTCTGCCCGCCGACAATTTTATTTGTCAAGAACTTTTTTCTCGTCGGCTCTCCCGTTGCGGTCCCAACGAGTTCGCCGGAAGCGTCCGAGGTTGTTTGCGGCGAATTGGAGCTCGGGGCCGGCGGACTGGGGGCCGGCGGGCGGCGGGGGGCGCAGGCGGGGCGGGAGAGGCCGGGCCCGTAGAATGGTCGGGTGATGCAATCCCCCCTCCCCGTGCGCGACGGCGTCAATGCGACGCGCCTGCGCCTGCCGGACGAGGGACCCTGGGAGACCGCGCTGGACTACATGATGCACCGCTGGGGGCACATCGATCCGCAGGGCATCGAGGACCGGTTCGACGCCGGCGAGATCGTCGGCGAGGCGGGGATCGCCCTGGACCGCACCACGCCGATGCAGGACCATACGTTCATCTGGTACTACCGCACCTTGCCGCCGGAGGCCCGGATCCCGGTGGAGCTGAGCATCTTGCACCAGGACGATCACCTCCTGGTTGTGGACAAGCCGCACTTCCTGCCCACCACCCCCGGTGGGACGTATATCCAGGAATCGGCCCTGGTCCGGCTCCGGAACCAGCTCGGCCTCCCGGACCTGATCCCCATGCATCGTCTGGACCGCATGACCGCCGGCATCCTGCTGCTCTCCACGAACCCCGAGACCCGGGGCAAGTACCAGGTGCTCTTCGAAAAGCGCCAGGTCCAGAAGGAGTACGAGTGTGTGTCCGCCGCGGAGCCGGCGCCGGGCCATCCCGCGGTGGATTTCCCTGCGGTGGTGCGGAACCGGATGACCAAGTCCCGCAGCTACCTGCTGGCCGAGGTTGTCGACGGCGAACCCAACGCGGAAACCCGGATCGAGCGGCTGCACACATTTGACGCCGGCGGCACCGTCCGTGGCACCGACGGCGGCCCCGACGTCGATGCCCAGCGCCGGGCGCTGTACCGGCTGGAACCGCATTCCGGGAAGACCCACCAGCTCCGCGTGCACATGGCCTCACTGGGTCTGGGGATAGTCAACGATGCGTTCTACCCGGAGCTGCTGGACAAAGCCCCGGACAACTACGCCAAGCCGCTGCAGCTCCTGGCCCGCGGGATCCGCTTCGTGGACCCCATCTCCGGGAACCCGGTGGAATACCGCAGCAGACTGGAACTCAGCGAGGCACGCTAGCGGCTGGAAGTGCGGTACCTTGTGCCCATGGACTTCGGAAATGCGGACAGCTGGGGCGCCGCGATCTATTTCTGGATCTTCCCCTTCGTGATCGGCGATGCGATTTTCCCGCCTGTCCCCTCGGAAATGCTGGTCATCACCGGCGGCGCGCTGTCCGCGGAGGGCCGGGTCAACGGCTTCCTTGTGGTGCTCCTCGCCGCCGTGTCCTCATGGCTTGGGGACCTTCTCGTCTTCCAGCTCTTCAAGCGCCGGCTGAGCCACGTGCTGGACCGCTGGAGATGGGGCCTGCAGTTCCACGCGGCCGTGCACGCGGCGATCGCGAAAGCCGGCCGGTCCTCCACGTACGGTGCGATCATCGGCCTCCGCTTCATCCCCGGCGGGCGGCTGGCCACGACGGCCGCGGCGGGGATCGCCAACGTCTCGACCCGCGGGTTCAGCCTCTGCGCGGCTCTCGGCGGCCTGCTCTGGGCAGCCTGGTCCGTGGCGCTGGGCTATTTCATGGGCTCCGCCACCGGACTGCCCTTCTGGGCGAGCTCCCTGATCGGCGTCGGCGTCGGGCTGTTGGTCGGAGCCGTCGTGGGCGTAATCGTCACACGACGCCGGGGCAGCCCCTCCCCCGTGGAGTCCGCCGCGATCGACCCGGACGAGGAACTGGACTTCTAGACGGGCGCCCAGCGGCCGCGGCTGCGGCGCAGCACGGTCAGCGCTCCGGTGAGCGCAACGCGTTCGACGGCGTCGCGCATCATGGCTGCCGACTCCAGCGCCTGGCTGTTTTCGGCGCTGTACGCGGTGGCATCGACCAGGAATCGCAGATTCAGCTGCGGTACCCCGCCGGCGAGCTCCAGCTGGTGCGATTCGACGTGGTGCCGCGTCCCGAGCGCCTCGATGGCCGCGGCCATGACCGCCTCGGGAGCGGTGCCCGGCTTGAGCCCGGTGATCTTCAGTCTGGTCTGGAACGACGGCATGGAACAACCCTATCCGCCCCCGCAGACGCTCCCCCACACGCGAGGGAGCGCCCGGTTGGGAGCGCAGGCTACCCGGTGTTGCGCAGTCCGGCGGCGACCCCGTTGACCGTGATCAGCATGGCGCGCTGGAGGCGCTCGTCGATCTCGGCCCCGGTCATGCCCGCCGCGGCCTCGGCCCGGACGCGGCGCAGCAGTTCCACCTGCAGGTAGCTGATGGGGTCGAGGTACTGGTCCCGGATCTCCAGGGAGCGCTTCAGGGTGGGCTGGGCATCGAGGATCACGTGCTCCCCGGTGAGGTTCTGGATTTCCTCGACCGTGAGCTCATACTCGGCCCGGATGGCACGGAACAGGTGATGCAGCTCCTCCGGCACCAGGGTGGAGACGTAGTAGCCGGCAATGTCCATGTCCGTCTTCGCCAGGGTCATCTCAACGTTGGAAAGCACCGACCTGAAGAAGTGCCAGCCCTCGATCATCTCCTTGAGCTGAGCCGAGTTACCGGCCTCGCGCGCTGCCTTGAGGCCGGAGCCCACACCGAACCAGCCCGGCACGATCTGCCGTGACTGCGTCCAGCCGAACACCCACGGGATGGCCCGCAGCCCCTCCAGCCCGGCGCCGGAATCGGGCCGCTTGGACGGACGGGATCCGATGTTCAGGGATCCCAGCTGCTCCACCGGGGTGGAAGCCATGAAGTAGGCGGGCAGGTCGGGATCCTCAATCAGCGTGCGGTAGCGCGCAAACGCGGCGTCGGAGACGATTTCCATGACGTGGCCGTAGCGCACGCGCTGGTCCTCCGAGGTGCGCGGCGCGCGGTGCAGCGCCGAGCCCTGCAGCACCGCGGCCAGGGAGAGCTCGAGATTTTCGCGGGCCAGCTCCGGCAGGGAGTACTTGTCCGAGATGACCTCGCCCTGCTCGGTGAACTTGATCTCGCCCTCGAGCACGCCGTTGGGCTGGGCCATGATGGCGTCGTAGGTCGGCCCGCCGCCGCGGCCCACGGAGCCGCCGCGGCCGTGGAAGAGGCGCACGCGGACGCCGTGCTTCGCGGCCACGTCCCGCAGCTTGCGCTGGGTCTTGTAGATTTCCCACTGGCTGGTCATGACGCCGGATTCCTTATTGGAGTCCGAGTAGCCGAGCATGATCTCCTGCACGTCGCCGCGGAGCCGGACCAACTCGCGGTAGGACGCGTCAGAGAGCAGCCGGTCCACGATCTCGGCCGAGGCGCGGAGCTCGTCCACGGTTTCCAGCAGCGGTGCGAAGCCGATCTTGGCGTAGGGCGCCTCGCCGAAGAGGCTGACCAGGCCGGCCTCGCGGGCCAGCACGGCCGCTGCCAGCACGTCGTCAGCGCCGCGGGTCATGGAGATGATGTAGGTCTCAATCACGTCGGGGCCGTAGGTGCGCAGGGCACGCCGGATCTCCCGGAAGACGTCGTAGGTGCCGTCGGCGACGCCGTCGAGCTTGATCGGGTGGCCGGAGAGCGGGCGCCGGGACGCGAGTTCGGAGCCCAGCACTTCGAGCCGCTCGGCGCGGCTGAGTTCCGCGTACCGGACACCGGGGCCGCCGAGGCGGTCCATGAGCTGGCCGACGGCGTCGTGGTGGTGGTCGGCGTGCTCGCGGATGTCGAGGGTGGCCAGGTGCAGGCCAAAGGAGGCGATGGCGCGGCGGACCCGGGACAGGGCGCCGTCGGCGGCGAGGGCGGCGTGGTGGTTCCGCAGCGACCGTTCCAGCAGGCCGAGCTCGGCGAGGAGTTCCGCGGTGGCGGTGTAGTCGCGGCCGGGCTCGTGCGCGGATCCGGCCGCGACCCGCCGGCCGGTGTTGATCAGCTTGGCCTTGATACAGGTGAGTTTGAGCCGGTAGGGCTCCTGCGCGTTCAGTTCCAGGACGCGGCGGTCCAGGCCGGGCAGGTTGCCGAGGTCGACGTCGATCGAGTCCAGGAGTTCCTGGTCCGCCCCGGCCAACGCGGTCGAGTTGGACAGGATGGAGATGAGCCCGTCGATCAGGCCGATGCTGATCCGTACAGCGTGCTGGTTCTGGATCTGGAGGATTTCGCGGGTGACGGCGGCGGTGACGTTCGGGTTGCCGTCCCGGTCCCCGCCGATCCAGGAGCCGAAGCGGATCGGGGCCTTTTGCGGCGGCAGCGTGACGCCGTGCTCGGCGAGCAGCTCGGAGAGGTCCGAGAGCATCTCCGGCATGGCGTCGCTGAGGATCCCGGTGAGGTAGTAGATGGCGTTCCGGGCCTCGTCAACGGGGGTGGGCCGGACCTGGCGGAGCTCGTCCGTCTGCCACATCTGGTCGATCACCTCGGACAGGTGGCGGTCCTGGCGGCGGCGCGCGGACGTGCCCTCTCCCGTGGATTCGGACAGGATGTCCGAGAGCCGGCGGATTTTGTCCAGCACGGAGCGGCGGGAGGCCTCGGTGGGGTGTGCGGTGAAGATAGGGCGAACGTCGAGCTCGTTGACGACTTCCTGCAGCACGGAATTGCCGGCCTGGTCAGCGATTTCCTCCACGGCTTTGGCGAGCCAGCCGTCCTTCTCCTGCCGCGTGCGCAGCCCGCGGACCCGGTGGACCTGCTCGGCGGCGTTAGCCAGGTGGAAGTAGAACGCGAACGCGCGGACCAGGTCGGTGGCCTGGTCCAGCGGCAGGGAGCCGAGCAGTTCGCGGACCTGGGCGACGACATCGTACGAGCTCCACGGCCCGGTGGCGTCGGCCCCGCCGCGGGCGGCCTCCTTGGATTCCTTGGTCAGCAGGCGCACCTGCTCGACGAGGTCGAGGAGTTCGGGCCCGTGCTGGCGGACCAGGGATTCGCCGAGGAGGGTGGAGACCCGGCGGACATCAGCCCGGAGTTCGGCGGCAAGATCGGTGTCGGAATGCATTGCAGTGTCAGCCATGGAAACTATCTTTCGAGGGTTCGACTTGGCTCGTACACTGCGCTGGATACTGTGAGCCCGATTACTTCTTCCCATGGGATGTTACCCCCAGGCACTCCCGGCTGGAATTCCGTCTCAGATAGTGTCGGGCYCCGCCGCGACGGCCCCGATTCCCAACTGACTCGCAGCTGGGGCCGTTTTGGGCGCCCAGAACGGCCCCAGCTGCGAGTCAGTTGGGTGAATGGGTTAGCGCGCGATCTTGAAGTTGAACTCGCCCGTGCCCAGCGCGCCCCAGATCCGCAGCCAGATCGGCAGGATCATTTCCGCGCCGCGGGCACTCGTGATGTCCCCGAGGTCGACCACGTCGCGGTGGCCGAAGCCCTTGAGGAGTTCCGTTACGGCGGCCTTGGCGTCGGCGTCGTCCCCGGAGACGAACACCGAGTGGTCACCGCCCGCCACGCGCGCCGGATCCACCATCACGGACGCCGTCATGGTGTTCAGCGTCTTGACCACTTTGGCCTCGGGGAAGGCGCGCTGGATCTCTTCGCCCAGGCTGTCCGTGTTCACCGGATTCAGCGACGGCGGCATGCCCTGCGAGAAGTCCAACGGGTTGGCAACGTCCATGATGATCTTGCCGGCGAGGTTCCCGGTGCCCGCGGCGGCCAACGCAGCCAGGGAGCCGCCGCCGTTGGTGGCGTTGACGACCAGCTCGGCGCCGGAGGCTGCGTCGGCAAAGGCGGCGACGTCGATTCCGGCGTTCGCGGCGTGCCACTGGGCCAACGGCGCGGTGCCCATCATGTCCGGCTCCGTCCGGGCGAGCGTTGCCTGCGGGTCGCGGGTGCCGATCACGACGTCGTGCCCCAGTCCCGCCAGTGCGCCGGCAATCGTGCGCCCCACCATGCCGGTTCCCAGTACTGCAATCTTCATGGCGTCCTCATTCCGCTCACCAAAGAGCTCGGCCCAAATTCCAAGGGTAGACAGATCCGTCTACCCTTGGACACGACGCTAGCAGACCCGCCCGCCCGCAACAAGGCATCCGACCTCCGGCAGGATTCAAGTCGGGCGTAGACAGACTTGTCTGTGTACGATTGAGCCATGACCTCGCCAGCAGCCACCGCCTCGCCGGCTGCGCGCACCCCCGCCGGGCAAGCGCGCGAGAAGATCCTGGCCACGGCCTTCCGGCTCTTCTACGCGCAGGGCTTTCGGGCCGCCGGCATCGACACCATCATCGCCGAGTCCGGCGTCGCGAAAGCCACGTTCTACAAGTACTTTCCGGCCAAGGACGACCTCATCCTGGCCTACCTGGAGAAGGTCGACGGCGTCTGGACCGGGCAGCTGCACGCCGCCGCCGAGGCAGCGGGCGAAGACCCGGCCGCGCAGCTCGTGGGCCTGTTCGATGCCCTGACAACCGCCTGCCGGCGCGACGGCTACCGTGGCTGCGCCTTCATCAACGCGGCAGCCGAGTTGGCCGCCGGCACCCGGGTGCACAACCGGACCGTGGCCCACAAGCACCAGATCCGCGCTTGGATCCGGGACCTGGCCGCCCGCGCCGGCGCCCGGGACCCGGACCAGCTCGCCCGCAGCCTGACCCTGGTGCTCGACGGCGGCCTGGCCAGCGGGGTGCTCGACGGCGACCCGGACGCGGCCGCCGCGGCCGGAGCCACCGCGGCCCAACTCGTGGCAGCCAGCCTACGAACCCCACCGGACGCAGCCCCGACGGAAACCCTGGAGGAACCCATGAACACCACTGAGCCCGCGGCCGACCCGCAGCTTGCCCGCTGGCAGCGCTTCCGGAACAGCCGCAACGCGGCCCTCGCCAGCGAGCACGGCTGGCTGACGCTGACCTCCTTCCAGTGGCTGGAAGGCGAGCCGGCCGCCGTGGAGCTCGCCCCCGGACTCTGGTCCACGGACGGCACGACGGCGTTCCTCACCGCCGCCGCGCCCGAGGGCCTGACGCTCGTGGACACCGGCGAGCCCGTGGACGGGACCATCAGCGCCGTGCTCTCGGACGAGGAATCACTGATGTGGGTCCAGTACGGCGGCGACGACGGCCGCCAGGTGGTGGTGGAGCTCGCCATGAGGGCGGACAAGTACGCCATCCGCACGCGCGACTCCCGGTCCCCGGCGTTCACGGAGTTCGACGGCGTGCCCACCTTCGACTTCCGCCCGGACCTTGTCGTCGAGGCCCGGTTCGTGCCCTATCCCGAGCCGGTGGACGTGCCGATCGGCACCGCCAACCCACTCGTGGACGGGGTCCACCGCTCGGTCGGCGAGCTGGTCTTCCGGCTTCCCGACACGGAGCACGAGTTCCACCTGCAGGCAGAGGAGGAGAAGCTCGGCGCGTTGACGGTCACGTTCCACGACGAGACCAATGGAGAAAGCACCGACGAGTGGCGCAAGGTCTCCACCCCAAAGCCCCGCCCGGACAATACCGTCATCCTGGACTTCAACCGGGCCATCAACTACCCCAGCGCCTTCACCCCATACGGCACCTGCCCCATGCCGGTGAAGAACAACAGCCTGGACTACCGGATCGCGGCTGGCGAGAAGGAGCCGGGCCTCTTCTAACCGGCCTTCTAACCGCTCTTCTAGACGATCGCGGACACGCCGGTGACGGCACGTCCCGTGATCAGGGTGTTGATCTCGAACGAGCCCTCGTAGGTGTAGATCGCCTCGGCGTCGGAGAAGATCTTGGCCATCCGGTAGTCGGTGACGATCCCGTTGCCGCCCAGCAGGGACCGGCCCATCGCCACAGTTTCACGCATCCGGGCGCTGACGTAGGACTTTGCGAGGGCCACCTGCGGCATGTCCGCGGCGCCCTGGTCCTGCAGCTGCGCGATCCGGACCATCATGCCCATGCTGGCCACGGCGTTGCCGAGCATGGTCACCAGCTGCTGCTGGACCAGCTGGAACTTCGCCAGCGGGCGGCCGAACTGCTGGCGTTCGACGGCGTACTGCCGGGCGACGTCGAACGCCGCGAGCTGTTGCCCCACGCCCTGCCAGGCCACCATGATCCGGGAACCGCGCAGGAGTTCGTTGGTGTCCTCGAAGCTGCTGATGCCAGCGAAGCGGTCCGTTTCGGCCACCCGGACGTCGGTGAAGACGATGTCCGCGTTCTGCACCGTGCGCAGGGCAATCTTGTTCTCGATCCGGCTCCGGCTCACGCCCGGCAGGGTGGCGTCGACGATGAAGCCGCGGATCCCGCCGTCGGCCTCGTCCCGGGCCCAGACGAGCATGTAGTCGCAAAACGTCCCGTTGCCGATCCAGCGCTTGGCTCCGTTGAGCACCCACGCATCGCCGCCGTCGGCCGCGCCGCCGAGGACCCGCTTGGCCCGGGTTTCCATGCCGCCGGCAACGTCCGAGCCGTGGTCCGGTTCGGTGAGGGCAAAGGCGCCGGTGGTGCGCAGGTTCGCCGCGTCCTCAAGCAGGCGCGCCTTCTGCTCCTCGGAGCCGAAGCCGTAGAGCGACTCCACGAAGAGGTCATGGTGGACCAGGAAGAAGGTTGCGAGCGAGGTGTCCACCCGGGTCATCTCGGCGATGACGATCCCGGCGAACAGGTTGCTGTAGCCGCGCTGGGCGGGCGCGCTGAGCTCCAAGGCGGCCAGCTTGGGCAGGATGTGGGCCGGGAATTCGGCCTTGTTCCACCAGTCCGTGGCGAAGGGGGCGACCTCGGCCGCCAGGAACTCCCGCAGCTGCGCCAGTTTGGCCCGCTCCGCGGCGCTGAGCAGGGATTCGTAATCGAAGAAGTCCGCCGTCGGCAGCCCCGCCACAGACGGCGCAGCCGTGGCGGCCAGCCCTGTCCCGGTCATCTCTGAACTGGTCATTTCGGGCCCATGCGGATGGCGCCGTCGAGGCGGATCGTCTCGCCGTTGAGCATGGCGTTCTCCACAATGTGCGCGGCGAGGTTCGCGTATTCGGCCGGGCGGCCCAACCGCGAGGGGTGCGGCACCTGCTGGCCCAGGGAGTCCTGGGCCTCCTGCGGCAGTCCGGCCATCATGGGAGTCTCGAAGATGCCCGGCGCGATGGTGACCACCCGGATCAGCGAGCGCGCGAGTTCGCGGGCGATCGGCAATGTCATGGCGGCGACAGCGCCCTTGGAGGCGGCGTAGGCGGGCTGGCCGATCTGCCCATCGAAAGCGGCAACGGAGGCGGTGTTGATGATAACACCACGTTCGGGGCCACCGAGTTCCGTGGCGGCAGGCTCGGTGGCTGCCATGGCGGCCGCGGCGAGGCGGATCACGTTGAAGGTGCCCACGAGGTTGATCTGGATGACGCGGTTGAAAGCCTCCAGCGGGAGCACCCCGTCACGGCCCAGGACCTTGCCGGGGGTCGCGATCCCGGCACAGTTGACCACGATGCGCAGCGCACCGAGGGCGGCGGCGGCGTCGACGGCGGCCTGCACCTGGACCTCGTCCGTGACGTCGGCAGGGACGAAGACGGCCGTGCGGCCGCCTCTGGCCGGGGTGCCGTCGACAGCAGCACCGGCACCGGCGTCGGCCGGAGAGGCAGCAGCGCCGGATGCGGTCAGTTCGGCGGCAAAGGCGTCCCCGGCGGAACCCGGCAGGTCCACGAGCACCACCGACGCGCCGGCGTCGAACAGGCGCCTGGCCGTGGCCGCTCCGAGACCCGAGGCCCCGCCCGTGATCAGCGCGACAGTACCGTTGATGTCCATCCATCCTCCTTGATGTGGAACCGAACCCCGGCCGCGAAGCCTCGACGCGGGCGGCGCCTGCAGAGGCGGCCCGCGGGGAACATTAGTTAGTGAATGTTAACTGGAATGCGGCCAATGCGCACCTTTGGGACGCACAAGCCGGAGGTGCGGTCACGGTCGCGGTCCGGACCGGCTCCCGCGATTAGGCTTGAGCCATGACCCGAGCCGACGCCTCCGCCCCCAACTGGTCCTTCCGCGCGGACGAGGCCGCCCGCTCGGTGACCAGGCTCTTCGGGCAGCGGCTATTCTTCCTCCCCGGAACCCACATCGCGGCGATCCTCCGGCCCTCGGGCCGGCTCAAGAACCTCTCGCGGCCCTGGCACTACTGGTGGCAGGCGCACTACCTGGACTGCCTCGTGGACGCCGGCCGCCGGGAGCTGGGGTCGCCCGGGAATCCGGGAGCCAAGTTCGACGGCGAGAACCGGCCCAGCGCCGGCCGGCTCGCCTCCCGGCTGGTCACGGGCATCCGGCTGCGCAATTTCCTCACGGTGGTCAACAACTACTACGACGACATGGCCTGGCTGGCCCTGGCCACGCTCCGGCTGGACAAGCTCGCCGAGGACACCCGCAAACACACCGGCCGGGAGCGCAACGCCAAGGTCCTGCAAAGCCTGACCCTGCAGTTCGACTCCGCCTCCACGGACGACCTGGGCGGCGGCACCTTCTGGAGCACGAAGCGCGACTTCAAGAACACGCCCGCCACCGCACCCGTGGCCCTGTACTACGCGCGGACCGGCAACACGGCCAAGGCGCAGTCCCTGCTGGACTGGCTGGACGTCAGGCTCTACGAGCCCGAGCAAGGCCTCTACCGCGACGGCCTGCGGATTTCCGGGGCGGGGGATGTGGTGCTGGAAGAGACCATTTACACCTACAACCAGGGGCCCGTCCTCGGTGCCCTGCTGGAACTCGGGGGCGAGGCCAACCTCGGGCGCGCGGCCGCACTGGTGGACGCCGTGGCGCGCAATCTCACGCAGCCGGCCCCGCTGCTGGGCCGCACCGCCGCGGTGTTGCGCTGCGAGGGAACGGGCGACGGCGGACTCTTCACCGGGATCCTCGTCCGCTACCTGGCCCTTGCCGCCGTCGACGAACGCCTGCCCGCCGAAACCCGGGCCAGCGCGGCGGCACTCGTGACCGATACGGCAGAGGCGCTCTGGGAAGGCCGCCGGATCCTCCCGGCGCACGACCGGCTCGCGCGCCCCGGCAGCCACCTGGTCTTCTCCGACCGCACTGAAGCGCCGGCACGCCGCAGCTACCCGGAAGGTGCCGCCGTCGAGCTCTCCACACAGCTCCAGGCCTGGATGGTGCTGGAGGCCGCCGCATCCATCGCTCCGAGGGCCGCCGCGTAACCCGGCACCAATTACGTCACGCAATAGTTTCGTAATTCATGTGATCCTCATCACTTAAGCGAGGTTCAGGTTGGTCGCTTAGGTTTGGCTAACCTACAGTCTTTCTTAGTGAGCATGCCCTAACTTCCCCGCTCACGGGGGCAGGGCACTACGACGACTTCCTTGCAGAAAGTAGCCCCATGAAGATCCGCACCAACGCGCTGGCGGGCATCGCTCTGGCCGCCACAGCCGCCCTGGGCCTGGCCGCCTGCGGCTCCGGCTCCTCCACCCCGGCTGGCAGCAGCGCCGTCAACGGCTCCTCCGCCGGCGAGATCACGGTCTATAACGCCCAGCACGAATCCCTCACCAAAGAGTGGATCGACGCCTTCACCGCCGAAACCGGCATCAAGGTCACCGTCCGCCAGGGCGACGACACCGAAATGTCCAACCAGATCGTCCAGGAAGGCCAGGCCTCACCGGCCGACGTTTTCCTCACCGAGAACTCCCCCGCCATGGCCCAAGTGGAAAACGCCGGCCTCTTCGCGGACGTGGACAAGGCCACCGTGGACCAGGTCCCCGCCGAATTCCGCCCCTCCACCAACAAGTGGACCGGCATCGCGGCCCGCTCCACCGTGCTGGTCTATGACAAGACCAAGCTGACCGCAGACAAGCTGCCCAAGTCCATGCTGGACCTGGCCAACCCCGAGTGGAAGGGCAAGTGGGCCGCCTCACCGTCGGGCGCCGACTTCCAGGCGATCGTCTCGGCCCTGCTGGAACTCAAGGGCGAAGCCGCCACTGAGGCATGGCTCAAGGGCATGAAGGAAAACTCCAAGCCGTACAAGGGCAACAGCACGGCTATGAAGGCCGTCAACGCCGGCGAAGTCGACGCCGCGCTGATCTACCACTACTACTACTACGGCGACCAGGCCAAGACCGGCGAGAACTCCAACAACGTCACGCCGTTCTACTTCAAGAACCAGGACCCGGGCGCCTTCGTCTCCATCTCCGGAGGCGGCGTGCTGAAGTCCTCGAAGAACGCCGCGGCCGCCCAGTCCTTCCTGAAGTTCATCACCGGCAAGAAGGGCCAGGAAGTGCTCCAGAAGGGCACCTCCTTCGAATACGCTGTCGCCTCGGACGTCCCGTCCAACGACAAGCTGGTTCCGCTCAAGGAGTTGCAGGCCCCCACCGTGGATCCCGCCAAACTCAATTCCGCCAAGGTCACCGAACTGATGACCCAGGCAGGACTGCTGTAACTGCAGTGACAAGCAAGCTGGCGGTCCCCGGTCCATCTGATGAAAAGATGACGGACACGACGACGGCGGGCAGGGGCAAACGCCCCCGCCCGCCTTTCGGCGTCTCTGCCGTGTCCATCATCGCGGTCCTGATCACCCTGTTTTCCCTCGTGCCCCTGGCCTACGTGGTCTTCATGACGGCCACCACCGGCTGGGACACCGCCGCCGCCCTGATCTTCCGCCCGCGCGTGGGCGAACTCCTGCTGAACACGGTGCTGCTGACCGTGGTGACGGTGCCGCTGTGCCTGGTCCTGGGCGTCGGCGGCGCGTGGCTGGTCGAACGCACCAGCCTCGTGGGCCGGAAGTGGTGGGCCGTGCTGCTCGCCGCCCCCCTGGCCATCCCGGCCTTCGTCAACAGCTACGCCTGGGTTTCCGCGGTTCCCTCCCTCGGCGGGCTCTGGTCCGGGGTCCTGATTGCCACGCTGTCCTACTTCCCGCTCGTGTACATCCCGGCCGCCGCGACGCTCAGCCGTCTGGACCCGGCGATCGAACAGTCCGCCGCCTCCCTCGGGCTCGGCGCCTGGCGCGCGTTTTTCCGCGTGGTGCTGCCGCAGCTGCGCGTCGCCATGACCGGCGGCGGGCTGCTGGTCGCGCTGCACCTGCTGGCCGAATACGGTGCCTTCGCGATGATCCGCTTCGACACCTTCACCACCGCGATCATGGTCCAGTACCAGTCCACGTTCAACGGCACCGCCGGGAACATGCTGGCCAGTGTCCTGGTGTTCCTGTGCCTGATACTGCTGCTCGTGGAGGTCCGCAGCCGCGGCAGCGCCCGGTACGCCAGGATCGGCTCGGGGGCCCAGGCGCGCGCCTTGCGCCTGCCCCTGCACGCCTACCAGTTCCCCGCCCAGCTGTCCCTGTTCGCCCTCACTTCTCTGGCGTTCGGGCTGCCGCTGACGTTTGTGCTGCGCTGGATCGTCGCCGGCGGCCCGGAAATCTGGGCTGCCGAAGAGTTCATGCCGGCGCTCCTGCAGACCTTGGCCTACGGCCTGGCGGCGGCCGTCGTGACCACCGTGGTCGCGTTCCCCCTGGCCTATCTGGCCGTGCGGCGTCCCGGCTGGTTCAGCAAGTCCCTGGAGCTGTCCAACTACATCACCAGCTCCATGCCCGGGATCGTGGTGGGCCTGGCCTTCGTGACCGTGAGCATCCGGATGGTGCCCAGCATGTACCAGACCTCAGCGCTCCTCATCGCGGCCTACGTGCTGTTGTTCCTCCCCCGGGCCCTCGTGAACATCCGCTCGGGGCTGTCCCAGGCACCGAAAGAACTCGACGAGGCCGCCCAGGTGCTCGGCAAGCCGCCGCTGCTGGCCTTCCTGCGCGTGACACTGCGCCTCACCGCCCCCGCCGCGGCCGGCGGCGCGGCCCTTGTGTTCCTGGGAATTGTCAACGAACTCACGGCCACCCTCTTGCTTTCGCCCAACGGGACGCGCACACTCGCCACCGAGTTCTGGAGCAAGAGCAGCGAGATCGACTACGCCGGCGCCGCCCCCTATGCGCTGCTGATGATCCTGATCTCGGCACCCATGACCTATCTCCTCTTCCAGCAGTCCAAGAAAGTAGCCGGACAGTGACCGATGTATACCCGTCGCGCGAGGCCCCCTCGCGTCTCCCCGAGCCGCGGGTCGCGGCTTCCGTGGCCACCAGCACCAACAGCCACCTGGAAATCGACGCGGTCACCAAGAACTTTGGGCCCCAGGCCGTCCTCAAGGGCGTCAACCTCGCCGTCGCCAGGGGCGGAACGACGGCGATCGTGGGACCCTCCGGCTCCGGCAAGACCACGCTCCTGCGCCTGATTGCAGGCTTCGAACACCCCGACACCGGCAGCATCTCGCTGGACGGCAGCAAGGTGGCCGGGGAGAACGCGTGGGTCCCCGCCCACAAGCGGCACGTCGGCTACGTGGCCCAGGACGGCGCCTTGTTCCCTCACCTGACGGTCGGGCAGAACATCTCCTTTGGCCTGGACTCCGCGCAGCTCCCCGGCGGGCACCGCGGCGTCAAGGCTCGGGTGGGCGAGCTGCTGGAAATGGTCTCGCTGGATCCGGCCATGGCCAAGCGCCGCCCGCACCAGCTCTCCGGCGGCCAGCAGCAGCGGGTCGCCCTGGCCCGGGCGCTGGCCCGCAAGCCCGCGCTCATGCTGCTGGACGAGCCGTTCTCCGCCCTGGACGCCGGCCTGCGGGTGGCCACCCGCCGCGCCGTGGCCCAGGTCCTGAAAGACGCCGGCGTCACCACGATCCTTGTCACCCATGACCAGGCCGAGGCGCTGTCCTTCGCCGACCAGGTGGCTGTGATGCGCGGCGGCCGGCTGGCCCAGATCGGCAACCCGTTCGTCGTCTACACGCGCCCCGCGGACCGCGCCACCGCCGAATTCCTGGGCGACGCCGTGATCCTGGACGCCTGGATGGAAGGCTCCCTGGCCACCTGCTCCCTCGGCGGGATCCCCGTGCGCCGCCCGCCGGCCCAGGGCCGGGTCCAGCTGATGCTGCGGCCCGAGCAGATCCGCATTTCCGAGGACGGCCCCATCCGCGGCACAGTGGTGGACACGGACTACTTCGGCCCCGAGACCACGGTGCGGCTCCAGCTCCCCGTCCCGCCGGTCCTTGCCGCCGGCGCCGTCCCGGACCACCGCTACCCCGGCGGTGGGGAAATCATCACCATCCGGCACTGGAACGCCTCGATCGCCCGCCCCGGCACGGAGCTGCGGCTTCGCGTGGTGGGCGAGGCCGTCGCGTTCCCGGTGGATGAGCAGCAGTCCCAATAGTCCGCTGCTGTCCGGGCGATGGGTTGACCAGTGATACCCCGCGCACGAGAATGCGAACCATGAATGATCATCGCGGCTTTTCGGAGCCGACTCCATTCACTGCCGATGACTTCGCCGAGCGGTTGCGGCGGGCAGCCCACGCCGCCAAAGATGCCGGGCTTGACGGCATTCTGGTCACTCCCGGACCGGACCTGCTGTACCTCACCGGGTATGCACCCGTGGCCATCACTGAACGCATCACCATGCTCGTGATCCCCGTCGACGCGGAGCCTGCCATGATCGTTCCGAGGCTCGAGAGGCCCGACGCCGAAGCGGCCGCCGGCGCCTCGATTCTGCGGATCACCGACTGGACCGACGGGAGCGACCCGTACACGGAATCTGCGACGCTGATGGCCGGCACCGGACGTTATGCCGTCTCTGACTCGGCCTGGGCCATGCACCTCCTCGGCCTGCAGGATCGACTGCCCAAGTCGTCCTACGTCTCGATGACGACCGCCCTGCCGATGCTTCGGGCGATCAAGGATGACGACGAGATCGAGCGGCTGGCGGCGGCCGGCGCGGCCGCGGACGAGGCGTACGAGGAGATCGTCACCGTGCGGTTCGCTGGGCGCAGCGAGACCGACGTCGGCTCTGATCTCGCCGACCTGCTTCGCCAGTTCGGTCATTCGCAGGTGGACTTCACCGTTGTCGGTTCGGGTCCGAATGGAGCCAACCCTCACCACGAGATCGGCCCGCGGATCATCGAGGACGGAGACATGGTGGTGCTCGACTTCGGCGGCCTCAAACACGGCTACGGATCAGACACGACGCGGACCGTGCACGTCGGCGAACCCACCGCCGAGGAGCGCGAGGTTCACGACGTCGTCAGACTCGCACAGCAGGCCGGGTTCGAGGCCGTGCGGCCAGGCGTCGAGTGCCAGGAGATCGATCGCGTGTCCCGGGCGGTGATCACCGCAGCCGGCTACGGCGACTACTTCATTCACCGCGTCGGGCACGGAATCGGACTGACGACTCACGAGCCGCCGTACATGGTCGAGGGCGAAACCCAGATCCTCCACCCCGGTATGTGCTTCTCGATCGAACCCGGAATCTACCTGCCGGGCAGGTTCGGCGTACGGATCGAGGACATTGTGACGGTCGTTCCCGACGGCGGACGGCGATTCAATAAGACCTCGCACGAGATGAGAATCGTCCACTAGTTAGCCGACGTGGGCAGCTCAGTTGAAACGCTGACCGAAGACTATGGCATCCAGATCATTGGGAGTTTACGGTGGCTCCATGAGGGACGGGAGGCTGCTGATCATGTGCGGGACGACAGAGTTCAATGACGCCCTCGACCACTACGAGACGGAAGGCTGGCGCCGTGCGGAAACTGATCTACGGCATGAATCTCTCCCTGGACGGCTACATCGCCGCGGCTGGCGATGACATCGGCTGGAGCGGGCCGAGCGACGAACTGTTCCAGTGGTGGCTCGACCAGGAGCGGGCTAGCAGCCTGACGCTGTACGGCCGCAAGCTGTGGGAGACAATGAGTTCCTACTGGCCGACCGGCGACCAGCAGCCCAACGCCACCCTGGCGGAGATCGAGTTCGCAAGGAACTGGCGGGACACGCCGAAGGTGGTGTTCTCCTCGACGATCGACAAGGTCGACTGGAACACCCGCCTGGTCACCGGCGACGCGATCGCCGAGATCACCCGGCTCAAGGCCGGGGACGGCGGCACGATGAGCGTCGGCGGCGCAACGCTCGCCGGGGCGGTCATGCGGGCCGGGCTGATCGACGAGTACACGATCGTGACCCATCCGGTCCTGGTGGGCGGCGGCACGCCGTTCTTCACCGCGCTGGATAGCTGGGTGAACCTGAACCTGGTGGAAACGCGGACGTTTCCCGGCGGGGTGGTTCTGGCCAGGTACGAGACGAGGCGCTGAGCGCGATCCCTCCGCGCGATCGGGGAAGTACTCCACCACCAGCGGCCCCACGTCTGTTGGCAGCAGCCAGGCAGCAGGCGGACCTTCTGGCCGCCGGCGGCCGACGCCATGACCTCTTAGGCTGTCGGCACCGGGCCGTGGCGCGTTGAGACCGCCCGGTGCCCGGCATAGGGTGGTCGGATGACTGTTCAGCCTGGCCTGCACCGCCAACACTGCTCCGTTGCCGCCCCCACCCAGCTGTGGCTCGATCCTGACGGCCGGCTGGCCGGCGAGATCAAACCCCCCGGAGCCGGTGACTCTGCTGAGCCGGCCGGGTTCACCGGGCTGCTCCACGGCGACACCCGGATGCTCTGCCGGGCGCTCGTGCGCGTCAACGGCCTGGAACCCGAACCGGCCGCCGTCGAGACCGAGCCCGGCGGCGTCCTGCGCGTCCGGGGCCTGGTCCGGGGCATCCCGGGACCCACGGAGGATCCCGCCGTCGAGCTCCTGCAGACCTGGACCGTGACGCCGGGAGTGGTGCGGCACACCCTGCAGCTGCGCACCTCACTGGATTCCCTCGACGTCGAAATCGACGTCGAACTCGCCGCCGACTTCACCGACATGGCCCAGATCCGCCTCAGCCGCTTCCGTGACGCGTCCGGTCCGGTCTCTGCCCACGAGTCCGCGCTGCGCTGGAAGGAGGGCGGCAAGAGCCTGGCGGTCGCGGCCCCCGGCGCCGTCACCCCGGATGGCCACCTCGTCTGGCGCGGAACCCTGGGCCGGGGCCGGCCGTTCGAGGCCGAATGGCAGGCCGTCCTCACGGACCATGACGACGCCGTGGTGGCGGCCCGCCCGCCCGCGGCCCGGCCCCCGCGGACCGGACCGGCCGGGGCCCTGGGCCTGCTCCTGGACAACTCCCTCGATGACGTGGCCGGGCTCCGGCTGGCCACCCGCCAACTGCCGGATGCCCCGTTCATCGCCGCCGGGGCGCCCTGGTACTTCACGCTGTTCGGGCGGGATTCGCTGTGGGCGGCGCGGCTGCTGCTGCCCCTGGACACCGGGCCGGACCACGGGCTGGCGGCGGGCACACTGCGCGCACTGGCGGCCTTCCAGGGCACCCGGACGGACGCGGCGGCCGCCGAGGAACCCGGCAAGATCCTGCACGAACTGCGGTCCAAGGAACTCGTGCTGGAGAGCCAGAACCTGCGCCTGCCCCCGGTGTACTTCGGGGCCGTGGATTCCACCCCGCTGTGGCTTTGCCTGCTCGGTGAACTCTGGCGCACCGGCCGGGACGAGGACGCTGTCCGGTCGCTGCTGCCGAACGCTGCACGCGCCGCGGAGTGGCTGCTCGCGGCCGGCACCACCGGAACGGACGGCGCAGCGGGCAACGGCGCAGCGGACAACCGCGGGCCGGGCAACGGCGGGTTCCTCAGCTACCGTGACTCCACGGGGCACGGCCTGAGTAACCAGGGCTGGAAGGATTCCCGGGACGCCATGCAGTTCCGCGACGGCCGGCAGGCCGAGGGGCCGATCGCCCTATCCGAGGTGCAGGGCTACGCGTACCAGGCAGCCATGGAGACGGCGGAGCTGTTCGACGCTTTCGGGGAACCCGGCGGCCAGGCGCTTCGCGACTTCGCCGCGGCCCTCCGGCTCAGGTTCCGGGAGCGTTTCTGGGTTGAGGACGACGGCGGGCCGTTCCCCGCCATGGCCCTGGACGGGCACGGGGTTCCCCTGGACATCCCGGGCTCGAACATGGGGCACCTGCTGGGCACGGGCATCCTGGACGCGGCCGAAGCCCGGATCGTGGCGGACCGGCTGGTGAGCCCCGAGCTGTTCTCCGGCTACGGCGTGCACACGATTTCGCGGCGGGCCGCAGGGTTTTGGCCCTTCAGCTACCACTGCGGCTCGGTCTGGAGCCACGACACCGCCATCGCGATCCGCGGCCTCCTGGCCGACGGTTTCATCGCCGAGGCACGGACCCTCGCCGACGGGCTTATCGCGGCGGCGGCCTCCTTCGGGCACCGGCTGCCGGAGGTGTTCGCCGGGGTGCGGGCCGAGGACTCGGGCGTCGCGGTGCCCTATCCGGCGTCGTGCCACCCGCAGGCGTGGTCCTCAGCCTCGGCGGTGGTGATCGCCCAGGCGATGGGCGTCGGGCTCTGACGGGCCTGCGCCTGCCAGGCTAACTTCGGCCGGGCGAACCTCTGCCGGCGCGGGCGGGGTCAGCTCGGCCGGTGTCAGCGGCCCGGGCCGCGGGGCCACAGTGGCGCGCAGCCCGTCGGCCAGGATGACGATCCCGGTAACGGCAAGCGCCAGGCCCATGGAGGCGAGCACGTCCGTCAGCCAGTGATAGCCCAGGTACAGGCGGCTGAAGGCGACTAGCAGCGTCCCAGCGGCTGCGGCCGCGAAGGCGAGCACCGACGTCGTCCGGGCGCCCCGGCCCGCCACCAACAGGTAGCTGAGGACGCACAGGAAGACGCCGGCACCGAAGGTATGGCCGGAGGGAAATGACAGGGCGTCGTCCGGTCCCAGCAGGAAGCCGCTGGCGGCGGGGCGGCCGCGGCCGACGTCGTGCTTGATCAGCGTGGACACCGCGAAAGTGGCCGCCATGGCGCCGACTAAAAGGCCGGGACGCCAGACTTCCCGTTTCCAGACCGCCCAAGCCAGCGCAACTGCGCAGCCGATCACCGTCATCCACAGTGGCGAGGTCACCGTGGTCACGGCCGTCAGGATGGCGGTGGCGAGCGGGTTCCGGGACGCCACGAGTCGATCGTGCACGGGCGCGTCCAGCGCGGCCACGCCACTGTTCGACTGCACGGCGGCGAGCACGGTCCAGAAGATCGTCTCCCCTGCGATCAGCAGGCCCGCAGCCACGAAGAAGAGCCGCCGCTGGGACGGCAGCGGCAGGCGGGCAGGGGGTCGCGGGGCACGCTGGGCAAGGAGCATCCGCCCAATCCTGCCAGAGGCAACTCCCTGCAGCCCGCAAGGCCGCTGGGAATTCTCTGGGATGCTGGGCGGGGGGACCACTAGGGTTCCGGGGGCCGCTTGGTCTGCGGGTACGGCGTCTCGAACCGGGCCAGCATCTCCACGAACCCGGCGATCTTCCGCTCCCGGGTGGAGGCCTGCTTGACCGCGTTGGTGCGGTAAATCAGGGCAAACCGGTTCACGGACGTCAGGACCTCGAACATCGCCTGCGCCCGGGGCTCCGCCGCGATGGCCGCGGCGAGGTCATCCGGGACTTCCGCCGTCGCTGCACCGGAATAGGCGGCCTCCCAGCGCCCGTCCGCCTTCGCGGCGGCGACGGCGGCCTGCCCGGCCGGGGCCATCCGCCCCGCCGACTCCAGACGTCCAATCCGCTCCACGTTCCGCGCGGACCAAACGCTCTTGGGTCCCCGCCGGGTCATCCGCTGGAAGGAGCTCTCCTCGTCCCGCCGCCTGCCCTGCCCGTCGATCCAGCCGAAACACAGTGCCTCCTGCAGCGCGGCCTCGTAGTCCAGCTCGGTCACCGATCCGCCCTTCTTGTGCAGCACCAGCCACACGCCGGGACTCTGCGCATGGTGCCGTTCCAGCCAGGCGCGCCACTCGGCGGCATCCTTCACCAGCAATTCCTCAAGTTCAGCAGCCATGGCCCCATTGTGCCCGCAGGGCTGACCGGATGAGCACTTTGGTGGCACCATGTCTTGTGGAGCCAATCCCGTCCCTCGCAAGGAGATCCCATGCTGCGCGTCCGCCCAATCCACTACACCTCCCGCATAGACCAGTGGGGGCAGCTCCTATCCGCCCTCGGCATGGTGAGGACGGTCGACGACGGCGACTGGCAGGAGTACGACGCCGGTTCGGGCCGGCTCGCGCTGCACCGCGTCGCGGCGGGTGCCGGGGCCGCCGGCGGCGGCGGGGACGGCAAGACGGACTTCGGCGTCGAGGTCGGCGACCTGGCAGAATTCGCGCGCCGCACCAATCTGGCCGGCGTGGAGGACGGGACCACCCCGGCCGAGCTGGTCAGCGCCCGCCACGGCGACGCCTGCCGCATCACGGGCGAGGACGGGTTCGGATTCTTCGCGGACAAGGCCGCCCACGGCGCGCAGTGCGCGGACGCCGACCCTGCCCTCGCCGTCGTCGAAGTCTGGTTCACGCCGGACGCTGCCGCCGCCGCGCAAACCCTGCGGAACATGGGCGCCCGGCTGCGCCCGGCCCCGGACGACGACGAAACGGCGGATTTCACGGCGAAGAACGGCGGCGTGCTGATGGTCCGGACCGCCACCGGCGCCGCCCGGACCGGCCTGGGCTTCGAGTACACCGGCGACCTCGCCGCCCTGCGGGACCGCCTGACGGCCGCGGGCCACTCGGTCAGTCTGACGGAAGAGGCCTTCGGCCGGACCCTGCACGTGGCCAACCCAGACGCCGCCGATCTGCCGGAGAACCCCAACGGGGCGATGCTCTGGATCTCGCAGAAGCCGGAAGGCGCCTGAGCCGGTCCCCCGCCGCGTCCGCGGTCAGCCCTCCAGCGCCCCGTTGCAGAGCCGGTTCACTACTTCGGTGAGCATCGTCAGTCCGGCCACGATGTCCTCGTCCGTGGTGTACTCGTGCTCGTTGTGGGAGATCCCGTCCACGCTGGGCACGAACAGCATCACCGTCGGGACCAGGTCCTTCATGTTGGTCGAATCGTGCCCGGCCAGGGTCATGACCGGCTTGTTCGCCAGGCCCAGGTCCGCCGCCACCTTGGCCGCGAGTTCAACGCCCTCGGGCTGGTAGGGGGTCACGGGCCAGGTGTGGGAGTGGTTGCGCTCCACCGTGACGTTCGCCAGCTTCTCGATCCCGGCGATCCGCTCGTCCAGCAGGGCGTCGGCCTCGGCAAGGACGGCTTCATCGGCGCTGCGCAGGTCCAGCAGCAGGCTCACCCGGGAGGGCACCACGACGGGCGAGTTGGGGTAGACGTTCAGTTGCCCCACGGAGGTGTGCAGCACGCCGGGGAAGGTGTCGGCGAGTTCCCGGGCGGCGACCACCATCATGGAGGCACCCAGCAGGGCGTCCTTCCGGTCGGCAATCACGGTGGAGCCGGTGTGGGCCTGCTCGCCGTGGACCACGAACTCGTATTTGTTGGCCGCCCAGTTGGAGTTCACCAGGCCGATGGTGATGCCTTCGCGCTCCATGCTCCGGCCCTGTTCGATGTGGATCTCCGCGCAGTAGGCGGCTTCGGGGCCCTCGTAGCTCCCCCGGCAGCCGATCGCGTCCAGTGCCTCGCGGACCGAGACTCCGGCCGCGTCCGTGGTGGCCAGCGCGGTCTCGAGCTCGAGCTTTCCGGTGTAGACGGAGGAACCCATCATGGACGGCTTGAAGCGGGAGCCCTCCTCGTTGAACCAGTTGACCACCGCGATGTTGAACCGGGGCTGCCCGGCAGCTCCGGCCACGGCCCACTGCTCCACGAGCCGGAAGGCCGCGTGGGTTGCGGCAAGCACGCCGTACGCGCCGTCGTAGCGTCCCGCCGTCGGCTGGGAATCCATGTGGGAGCCCACCACCACGAAGGGTGCACCCGGCGCGGCCTCATACAGGCCCCACTGGTTGCCGGCCCGGTCGAACCGAACGGTGAAGCCCTTGGCCTCCAGCAGGCCCGTGAGCCACTGCCTCTGCTGGCCGTCCGGCACGCTGGCCGCCTGGCGGTCCACGCCGCCGTTCTCGGTGGCACCGAATTCGCTCATGATGTGGAAGTCCCGCACGAACGCGGCGTCTGGGGTGTTGAAAATGGTCTGAGTAGTCACGGTGTGCCCCTATGAACGGTTGGTAGCTGGGTGGAAGTATGGACCGGTTGCGGCCGAATCGGCCGCAACCGGGGACGTGATGCCGGGGGTCCGGAACGTAAAGGTCCCCCCGACGGCGGTAGCCAGCACCTGGAGTTCGGCGATGCTGCCCGCGGTGAGCGGGGACCCGGACAGGACAGTGAAGTCGGCCAGCTTCCCGGTGGTCAGTGAGCCTTTGATGCCGGACGTGCCGGTGGCTGCGGCGGCTCCGGTGGTGTACGCCGCCAGGGCCTGGAGCGGGCTCAGCCGCTCGTCCGGGTTCCCGAAAACGGCCCCGGAGGCGGTGCGCCGGTCCACGAAGGCCTGCATTCCGCGGAGCACGTTGCCGTCCGCCACGGGGCGGTCGGAGCTGCCGGCGAGCGTCACCCCCGCGGCAAGGAACGACGCGGCCCGGTAGGCCCAGCCGAGCCGTTCCGGCCCGAGCGAAAGCGTCATGCCGTCCCCGCCGTCGAAGAAGAAGCTGGCCTGCGGGGTGACGGCGATGTTCGCGGCGGCAAGCCATGGAAGCTGTTCCGGCCGCGTCATCGAGGCGTGTTCGATCCTGTTGGGCACGGCCCGGGGGCCGTATTTCGCGGCGCAGCCGTTGATGATCTCGATCGCGAGGTCMACGGCGCGGTCGCCGATYGCGTGCGCCGCGATCGACCAGCCGGCCGCGTAGGCGGCCTCGATCTTTGCCCGGAGCGTCTCCGGTTCCGCCTGGAAGTAGCCGGTGTTGCCGGTGTTGTCCGTCCCGCYGTGGCTGCAGTAGTCCTGGCTGACCGCGGCCGTTTCGCCGAGCAGTGAACCGTCCAGRAACACCTTCGCCGGGCCCAGGGACAAGTATTCGTTTCCGAATCCGCTGTACATACCCAGGTCAAGGCCTACCGCTCCAACGGCGCCATGCCCGTCCACCGGGTGGAGCGTGTCAAGGACGGGCATCAGCTGGGCCCGGGCGTGGAGCCTGCCCGCGGCTGCCGCCCGCTGGTAGGCCGCCAGCTCCACGGGGCTGTGCCCGATCCAGCCGCCGCCGATCCCGGCCTCGGTGAAGCTTGTGATGCCCTCCGCGGCGTAGCGGCTGGTGGCGCGGTCCAGCGCGGCTTCGATCGCCTCGGACGAGTACGGCAGGATCAGCTGCTGGATCAGCTGCTGCGCCGTTTCCTGGACCAGCCCGGTGGGGAGGCCGGCGGCGTTGCGGACTATCACGCCGCCGTCGGGATCCGCGTACGACGCCGATTCGGCGCCGGCCAGCCGGAGCGCGGCGGTGTTCACTACGGCCATGTGGCCGGAGTTGTGCCGGATGAACAGCGGCCGATCCCCGGTGATCCGGTCCAGCACCGCAATGTCCGGGAACTCGCCGCCGTGCTGCGTTTGGCTGAAGCCGGTGGCCATCAGCCATTTCGTGTGCTGATCCGGGGTCCTTTCCTCATCGGTTATGCCAACCGTTGCCATGTCCGCTTCCAGCAGGGCGTAGAGCTGGTCGAGGCCGCGCGCGGCGGAGACGTCCAGTTCGCCCAAGCCAAGCCCGAACCAGGTGGTGTGGCAGTGGGCGTCGATGAAGCCGGGAGTCACGGTGGCGCCGCCGAGGTCCAGGACCTCGGCGGCCTCCATCGAGTCCAGGTCATCGTCGAGTCCCACAATGCGGCCCTGCCAGACCCCCAGCGAGGTGGCATGCGGGCGGCGGCCGTCCATGGTGATGATGTCCGCGTTGCGCAGCAGCAGGTCGAGTTTCATGGGATTACCTAGCGTGGTTCTTTAGCGGTGGGAGGTGGTGACTGACTTGATGCGGGTGTAATCCTCCAGGCCAAAGACGGACAAGTCCTTGCCGGTGCCGGAGTGCTTGAAACCGCCGTGCGGGGCCTCGGCGGGGATCACCTGGTGGCAGTTGATCCAGACGGCGCCGAAGTCCAGTTCGTTGGAGACCCGGGTGACCACGCCGTGGTTGTTGGACCAGACGCTGGAGGCCAGCGCGTACTTGGTGCCGTTGGCGAGCTCGATGGCGTCCTCCTCCGTGGCGAACGGCTGCACCGTGAGCACTGGACCGAAGATCTCGTCGCACACCACCTCGTCGGTCTGGAAGACGCCGTCGATCACGGTGGGCTCGAAATAGTAGCCGGTGCCGGTGCGCTTGCCCCCTGCCAGGACCGTGGCGTTCGCGGGCAGCCGGGACATGAAGCCTTCCACCCGGTCCAGCTGGGCGGCGCTGTTCAGCGGACCCAGATCCGCGGCGTCGCCGCCGACCTGCAGAGCCTCGGCAGCCGTGGCTAGCGCGGCAGCGAACTCCTGGTGGATGGATTCCTCCACGAGCACGCGGGTCACGGCTGTGCAGTCCTGCCCGGCGTTGAAGAACGCACCGAGCGCGATCTCCCGGGCGGCCAGGTCAATGTCGGTGTCGGCGAAGACGATCGCGGGTGCCTTGCCGCCGAGTTCCAGGTGGACGTCCTTGAGGGTCTTCGACGCCGCGGACATCACCTGTGCTCCGGCCCGGGTGGAGCCGGTGATGGACACCATTTCCGGGATCTCGTGGTCCACCATGGCGGCACCGGTCCCCCGGCCACCGCAGATGACGTTGACGACGCCGGCCGGGTAGGCCTCCTGCGCCAGCTCGCCCAGGACCAGGGTGGACCAGGGGGTGGTGTCCGCAGGCTTGAGGACGAGCGTGTTGCCGGCGGCGAGCGCCGGTCCGATCTTCCAGATGGCCATCATGAACGGGTAGTTCCACGGGGTGATCTGGGCGACCACGCCGAGGGGTTCCCGCCGGACGGTGGAAGAAAAGCCGCGGACGTATTCGGTCTGCGCGGTCCCGGACACCACGCGGCAGGCGCCGGCGAAGAAGCGGAGCTGGTCGGCGCCTCTCAGGATCTCGATCTCGCGGGTGATCTGGCGGGGCTTGCCGGTGCAGGCCACCTCGGCGTCGAGGAGCCTGTCGACGTTGGCCTCGATGAGGTCGGCGAGTTTGAGCATCATGGCCTGGCGTTCGGCCGGGGTGGTCCGCTTGTAGCTCTGGAAGGCGGTGTGGGCGGCCTGGAACGCGCTGTCCACCGTGGCTGCGTCGCTGTCCGGGGCGGTGCCGAGCTGGACTCCGGTGGCGGGGTCGAAGAACGGCAGGGTGGCCGCGGCGTCAACAGCCTGGCCGTTGATGATGTTCTTGAGCGTGATCATGTGGGGCTCCGGTCAGTTGCTCTTGGGGGAACGGGTGGTGGGGTCCTGCGGCAGGTGCAGCACGGCCGGCAGCCCGGACTCGACGGCGCGGCGGAACGCGGCGGCGAAGTCCTCGGCCTTCTCGATGCGTTCGCCGTAGCCGCCGTAGGAGCGGGCCAGCGCGGCGAAATCGGGGTTGGTCATGTGCGTGCCGGAGGGGCGGCCGGGGTAGTGGGCTTCCTGGTGTTCGCGGATGGTGGCGAAGATGCCGTTGTCCACCACCAGCACGATGAACTGGGCTCCGTGGCCCATGGCGGTGGCGATTTCCTGGCCGTTCATCATGAAGCAGCCGTCGCCGGCCACCGAGATGACCTGCCGGCCCGGGTAGGCCAGGGAGGCGGCCACGGCAGCGGGGATGCCCATGCCCATGGCGCCGTTCCGCGGGGCCGCCAGGGAGTTGGCACTGTTGTGCTGCAGGTAGCGGGCCGGCCACAAGGCGTGGTTGCCGGCACCAAAAGTGAGTACGGCGTCGTCGGCCATTTCCTGCTTGAGGATGTCCATGACAAGACCGAGGTCCACCCCGGTTCCACCGTCAGGCTGGGCGGATGAGAACTTGAGATAGTCGGCACGGGCCTCGGCGAACCAGCCGGCCGCCGGCCGCACGGCGGATTCCGTGCCGGCCAGGAGCATGGAGAACGCGGTGACATCCGCGGTGATGTGCTGGTCCATCCGGCCGAAGTGGCCCAGCAGGTCAGCATCCAGGTTGACCACCACGGTTGCGGCGTCGAGGCCGCGCTTGTAGCCGTCGGAGAGGACGTCGCCGCGGACGCAGCCGAGGAAGACCAGCAGGTCGGCTTCGTCGAGCCGTTCGGCATTGGCGTCGCTGCGGCCATAGCCGAGGAAACCGGCGTAGGCGTCGGAGCGGTGCGGCACGGCGTCGTACGCGCGGAAATCGGCGACGACGGGGACGCCGTGGCGGCTTGCCCAGCCGGCCAGGGCCTCGCCGGATTCCTGGGTCCAGCCTTCGCCGCCCACCACGATGAGCGGCTTGCTGGCGGCGGCCAGCCGGCTTTCGAGTTCGGCCAGGGCCGGGGCCGCAGGTGCCGGGCGGGAGACGATGCGCGGTTCCACGGTGCCGGATTCAATGGCGTGGACCAGCACGTCCTCGGGAAGGCCGATCACCACGGGACCCGGCCGGCCGCTCAGGGCCGTGAAGATGGCATCGTCCACCACGCGGGCGGCGGAAGCGGCGTCGTCAAGCGTCACGACCTTCTTGGCGGTGCTGCGGAACCAGGCGTTGATGTCGAATTCCTGGAACGACTCCCGGCCGCGGTCCGCGACCGGGATGAGGCCCACGAACAGGATCAGCGGGGTGGCGTCCTGGTGTGCGGTGTGGATGGCGATGAAGGCGTTGGCGGCACCGGGACCACGG
>NZ_JBFUAF010000010.1:0-176961 GCF_056406415.1 Arthrobacter sp. P1_C12_2
GGAGGTTAAGCACCTGGGCCTGGGTGGAGAGATCCAGGGCACTGACGGCCTCATCGCACACCACGAGCTTCGGTTCGCAGATCAGGGCACGGGCAACGGCGATCCGCTGGCGCTGGCCGCCGGAGAACTGGCTGGGGTAGCGGTCCACCGCCTCGCGTGGCAGCCCCACGCGTTCGAGCATGGTTTCGGCCTTCTCGCGCGCCACTGCGGCGGTAACTCCACGGATCCGGAGCGGTTCCGCCAGCGAAGCACCGACACTCTGGCGCGGGTTCAGCGAGGAGTTGGGGTCCTGGAAGACCGCCCGCAGTTCACCGCCGAGGGCGCGGCGCTCTGCAGCACCGGCATGGGTGATGTCCTTACCCTGGTAGCTGATGGTGCCGCCGGCGCTCGTCTGGAGGCCAAGGATCGCCTTGCCGATAGTGGATTTCCCCGAGCCGGATTCGCCCACCAGGCCGACGGTCTCGCCGGGACGGATGGAGAAGCTGACGCCATCCACCGCTGCCGGGGCTGCTGCAGCTTTCCGGCCGCGGCCGTACCGGACCAGCAGGTCCTTGACCTCCAGCATGGGCTGCTCCGGCGCAACTGGCGCCGTGTCCTGCCGTTCTGCCGTCTCGATGCTCATGCCAGGTCCTTTTCGACGATTTTCAGTACTCGGTGAGTGGGCACTTCGGTGGCAAGCCATTCCAGGCCCTCCACCGCCAGTTCGTCCGCCTTGACGCAGCGGACCAGTCCGTCCCCCGAGCCGGAAGACAGCAGCGGCACCGGGGCGGCGCACGCGGAGCCGGCGAACTGGCACCGCGCCATGAAGCGGCAGCCGGTGGGCCAGTCCTTTGGCTGCGGAACCTGGCCGCTGATGGTGGCCAGCCGTTCAGGCATGTCCGCCGCGGTGTTGGCGTGCGGGTCGGCGGCCAGCAGCGCCAAGGTATAAGGGTGGCGGGGGTTGTCGAGAATGCTGGCGGTCCGGCCGCTTTCCACCACTTGGCCGGCGTACATCACGGCGACGTTGTCGCAGATGTCCGCCACGACGCCCAGGTCGTGCGTCACCATCACCACGGACATCCCAGTGTCCTTCACCAGGGAGCGCAGCAGCGAGAGGATTTCGGCCTGCACAGTGACGTCCAGCGCTGTGGTGGGTTCATCGGCCACCAGCACCCGGGGCCGGCCGGACAGCGCGAGGGCGATGGCAACGCGCTGAGCCATGCCGCCGCTGATCTGGTGCGGGTAGGTCTTGAGGATGCGTTTGGCGTCCACGATGCCCACCTTTTCGAGCAGGCCGAGGGCTTCGGCACCTGCCTCGGCTTTGCCCACCTTCCGCAGCCGGCGGATGGCCGCGGTGAGCTGGTAGCCCACGGTGAACATGGGGTCCAGGGCCCGCATGGGTTCCTGCGAGATCAGGGCGATGTCCCGGCCGCGGATGCCTTCCATGTCGCGCTCCGTGGCGGCGGCCAGGTTCTTGCCGTTCCACAGGATCTGACCGCCGGTGGCGGACACCCCGGCGGGCAGCAGCCCCAGCAGCGACAGCGCCGTCATGGTTTTACCGCAGCCGGACTCCCCCACCAGGCCCAGCACGGTTCCCGGTTCGACGTCGAACGAGACGCCCGTGACCAGCGGAGTTCCGCCGTCGACCCCTACGGAGAGTCCGCGGACGCTCAGTTGGCCTTTCACCGGGATGGCTCCCGTGCCGGCAGCCGAAGCCGCGGCGCCCGCTGCTGCACCTGCATCGGCAACAACACTGGCACGCTGGCGGCGCGCCGCTGCCGACGGCAGGTGCGCTGGCGTGGCATTCGGGGCCTTCGCCAGGGCATTGCCGATCGCATTGGCGGCGAGGACCGTCAGCGCCAGGACCGCGCCGGTGGGGACCATGAGCCAGGGTGCGTCGTAGACGTGCTGGGATGCGCCCTGGATCATGCCGCCCCAGCTGGGCTGCGGGATGGGCGGGCCGAAGCCGATGAACGCCAGGCCGGCCTGGATGAGCATGCCGACTGCAAAGATGAGGGCGGACTGCACCACTATGGTGTTGTTCAACCCGGGCAGCACGTGCCGCAGGCTAATGCCGAGTGTGCTCACGCCGTCCACCTTGGCGGCGTCGACATAGAGCTGTGACTGCAGCGCGGTGGCCTGGCCCAGCATCACGCGGTAGATGCCCGCCGAGATGAGCACGCCCAGGATCGCCATGACGGCGGGAATGTTCGTGCCCACGGCACCGATGACCGCCAGGATGATCACCGTGCCGGGCAAGGACATCATGACCTCGGTGACGCGGCTGATCACTCCTTCTGTCCGGTCTCCGCCGGCTGCCACCATCGCCAGGATGGTGCCGAGTCCGACGCCTACAATCACCGTGATGAGCGACGTCCCCAGGGTGCCGGCGGCCGCGGCGAAGATGCGGCTGAGGAGGTCCCGGCCGAGTTCGTCGGTGCCCAGCCAGTGGACGGCGGTGGGACCGGACAAGATGGCGGCGAAATCCTGGTCCTCGGTCTTGTACGGCAGCCACCACGGCGCCGCGAGGGAGGCAACCACCAGGGCCACCAGCCAGAGCACTCCTGCCACGGCACCGGGTGCCGCGAACAGGCGGTGGGCCGGAATCCGGGCGAACGCGGCCTTGGGAGCGGGCCCGGGACGGCGCCTGGCGGTGTTGGTCGGTGCTGCTCCGCCTGAGTCTGAATCTTCCGCATTCGCGGTGGCGGGGACGGGGGCGGGAGCGACATTGGGGATCATGAGGCACGCAACTTCGGATCGAGAAACTTGGTGGCGAGTTCCAGCACTAGGTTCACGGCCACCACCACAACGGTGGCGACCACCACCACGCCCTGCACGGACGGGGCATCGTGGGTGCTGACGGAGGTCTGGACTGCCTGGCCGAGGCCCGGCATGGCGAAGAGCTGCTCGGCGATCACGGAACCGCCGAACAGTCCGATGAACTGCAGGGCGATGCCGGCCACGATCGGCAGGCTGGCGTAGCGCAGGGCGTGGATGTAGAGGATCTTCCAGGTGGGGGTTGCCGTCGCCCGCAGGGTCCGGATATGTTCCTGCTGCAGCGCCTCCAGCATGGACGCGCGGGTCTGGCGGGCGATGAATGCCGCACCGCCCACGGCGAGGGTGATCACCGGCAGCGCCAGGGACAGGGCCCAATCCTGGGGTGAGACCTCAAAGGGGACGTAGCCGGTGGCCGGAAAGACCGAGGACTGAACGGCGAAGAGATACACGAAGATGATGCCGATCCAGAAGGCCGGCAGTGCCACGGCGAGGCCGCAGACGGCTCCGACGATCCGGTCGACCAGACCGCCGCGGACGGCGGCGGTGACGCCAAGGCCGATTCCGAGCACGGCGCTCAGGAGCGTGGCTCCGGCCGCGAGGGCCGCCGTCACCGGCAGCCTGCTGGCCAGGTCTGCGCTCACGGACCGGCCGTCGATCAGGGACACCCCGAAGTCCCCCTGCACGGCGCTGCCGAGCCAGCGGAAAAACTGGACGGCGAGCGGATCGGACCAGCCGAGCCTGACGTTGACCTCGTCAATGGCTTGCTGGGTGGCGCCGGCGCCGAGGGACACGGCTCCGGGGCTGCCCGGCATTGCGTGCACCAAGAGGAACGCCAGCACCGCGACCACCAGCACGGTGGCCAGCGCCATGAGCAGGCGCTTTGCGACGTAAATCGCCATGTTGACCTCCATTGGGCAGGGGGTGGTCAGTTGGCCGGGGCGTAGGACGAGAGCAGCGGGTAGACGTTGCTGCCGGCGAACTCCACCGCCTTTACCTTCTTGGTGTTGTAGCCCTGGTTGGTGAGGGATTCGAAGAGCGGGATCATCCAGCCGGATTCGACGAGCCGGGTGTTGAGCTTGGTCAGCGCCGCTTTCCGGGCGGCATCGTCCTTGGCGGCGGCGACCTCGCCGGTGGCGGCGCTGAGCTGATCGTCCGTGGCCTTCTGGACATTGGTGAAGCCGTTGAGGATCGCGCCGTACATCAGGCCCACCGGGTTGTCCCAGCCCAGCGGCGCGTAGCCGAGCGGGGTGGTGGCGACGGCGGCGAACGCCTCGTCTGTCGACGTCGCCATCTTGACCTGCATGGTGACGCCGACGGCGGCCAGGTCCTTCTGGACCGCCTGGAGGTCGGTCTGCGTGGTGGCGCTCGCGACGATAGTGAATTCAAAGCCGTTGGCGTAACCGGCTTCAGCCAGCAGGCTCTTGGCCTTGGCGGGGTCGTAGGCGAACCGTGAGTTCAGTGTGTCCGTGAACCCGGCTGAATCCTTGGGCAGGGCGTTCCACGCCGCGATGTCACCCTTGTGCAGGGCATCGACGAGGGCCTGCCGGTTGATGGCGTACTGGAACGCCTGGCGGACCTTTTCGCTGGCGAAGGCCGGCGACGTCTTGCCGGTCTTGTCGAAGGCCACCATGGTCTGGACCGTGCCGCCGATCTGGGAGACGCCCACACCCTTGGCCTTGACGAAGTCAACGGTGGGTGAGGTCAGCTGGGCGACGTCCACCTGACCGGAGACGATGGCGTTGGCGCGGGCCTGCGGGTCCTGGATGACGCTGAAGACGATCTTTGTGTACGGGTATTTCGCGGCGTCGGCGCTCTTGTCGTTCTTCTGCAGGACGTACTTGTTGCCCTTCACTGTGGTTCCGGAGTCCAGGGTGTACGGACCGGAGCCGTCCGGCTTGGCGGCGAGGCTGGCTGTGTCCGCGGCCCCGGCCTTGCCGACGATCATGCCGAGGGTGGAGGTCAGGTTCTTCTCGAATCCCGGCTGCGCCTTGGCGAAGGTCAGGGACACCTGGGTGGGGCTGACCACTTTCACGGACGTCACTTCCTGGGCGCCACCCTTGGCGATGGCGGAGTACGCCGAGAGGGCCGGATCCGTGCGGCGGTCGAAGTTGGCCTTCACGAGGGCGGCGTCGAGAGTGGACCCGTCCGTAAACGTCACGCCCTGCTTGAGCGTCAGCGTGAGCACCGTGTTGTCGGCGTTGTAGCTGAATCCGGTGGCCAGGCCCGGACCGACGGAGCCGTCCGGCTGGAGGGTCATGAGGTTGTCGTAGAGGCCTTCGAAGAACTGACGCTGGGCGTCGGAGACCCGCAGCGGGTCGAAACCGAAGGACGCGCTGTCGCTCTCGACGCCGATCGTGAGGGTGCTCTTGTCGACGGCGGAGGCAGCCTGGCCGGAGCCGCCGCAGGCGGTCAGCGGGCTGAGCAGAAGCGCTCCGGCCAGAACGGCCGCGCTCCGTCGTGCGGTGGAGTTCAGAAGTTTCATGTAGTGCGCCTTCGCATTCTTTCTAAGCAAACGGGGGTCAACATCCGGAGGAGCTTGGCGGCCTGTATGCCGATCGTCCGTGACCGGCTTCCGGGCCGTTGCGCCGGTGCCCCTCTCGTCAGATGGGTCTCGGTGACCGGCTCACTCAAGGATCACGGCGACGCCTCAAACGGAAACACGAGAATGTCATTGATTGGAAAAGTATTGTGGTCGGGGTCACTCCGGACGGCCCTCGAATGGACGCGCAATGTCCGCCGGAGCAGCGATGAGCCTTTCAACCAATGAAAACGGCCGCCCCTCCCCTGGCGTTGACCGCGGAGGATGGACAGTCAGCCCATGCACAGTCGCTTGGCGCTCAGATCGAAAGGAACCAGATGACCGACTCTTTTGCCTTCCCGCACGATTTCCTGTGGGGCGTCGCCACGGCAGCCCACCAGGTCGAGGGAAACAACGTCAACAGTGACTGCTGGTTCCTGGAGAGGCTCCCCGGAACAATCTTCGCCGAACCGTCCGGGGACGCCGTCGACCACTACCACCGATACCGCGAGGACATTGCGCTGATTGCCGGCCTGGGGTTCACCAGCTACCGCTTCTCGCTGGAATGGGCACGCATCGAGCCCGAGGAAGGCTACTTCTCGGTGGCGGAACTTAACCATTACCGCCGCATGCTGGAGACCTGCCACGAGTACGGGCTCACGCCCGTAGTCACCTTCCATCACTTCACTTCGCCCAGATGGCTCCTGGCGGCCGGGGGCTGGGAGGACCCACAGACCCCCGAACTCTTCGCCCGCTACTGCGACCGGGCCATGAGGCACCTCGGCGACCTCATCGGCGTCGCCTGCACCCTCAACGAGCCCAACCTCCCGTGGCTGCTCAAGGAGCTCGGCCTGGGCGGCGAGGCCCCCGAACGCAGGGCAGAGGTTCCGCTGTGGGCGGCCGCAGCAGACCGGCTCGGGATCGACGCTAGCCGCGTGGCACCCTTCCAGTTCACCGTCTCCGAGGCCGGCTTCGACATCAAGCTCGCGGCACACCAGCAGGGCCGGGCCGCCATCAAAGCAATCAGGCCGGAGCTCCCGGTCGGGTGGACCCTGGCAAACACCGACATCCAGGCAGCCGAAGGCGGCCAAGATCGGGCGGACAGGATCCGTCGAGAGGTCAACGAACGATTCCTCGTGGCGTCCCGCGACGACGACTTCGTGGGGATCCAAACGTACGGCCGGACGGTCTTCGGTCCGGACGGAGTGATGCCGGCCCCCGAGGGAGCCGCGACGAACCAGATGGGCGAGGAAATCTACCCCGAGGCCCTCGAAGCGACCATCCGGGAGGCGGCCGCCATCGCTGGCATCCCCGTCATCGTCACGGAGAACGGTCTGTCGACCGACGACGACGCCCAGCGGCTGGCCTACCTCCGCACGGCGGTAGCCGGCGTGGAGTCCTGTCTGGCCGACGGCATCGACGTCCGCGGCTACATCGCCTGGACAGCCTTCGACAACTTCGAATGGATCTTTGGCTACGGGCCGAAGTTCGGCCTCATCGCCGTCGACCGGACCACGCAGGAACGGACGCCGAAGGAGAGCGCCAAGTTCCTCGGCAACCTGGCACGGAGGAGGGTGACTGAGTCCGTTTGAACTGACGCCGGCGCAGTCGACGCCCCACCTCAACAGTGCCGCAGCCATGGAGCACCGGCTAGGAGTTTCATTGGGCGAAACACTATTGTGGTGGGGGTCACTGGCGACGAACTAGGAACGGTTTGAAATGACAGCAGTCCCGGAAAGGGATCCGGAAAGAGCCGGGCCCGCAACCCCCGCTCCCGCGCGCGGCAAGCGGCCCAAACAGGGCGAACCGGTGATCGACCGGGCCCTCAGCCTGCTCGCTGTCTTCACGGACCGCCGTCGGGCCCTGACCCTGTCCGAAATGGCGCGTTATGCGCAGATGCCCGCCCCGACGGCGTTGCGCCTCATTGCCCGGTTGGTCGCCTGGGGCGCTTTGGAACGGCTCGACGACGGCCGCTACGTTGTGGGCGTCCGGCTGTGGGAAATAGCGTCCCTCTCCCCGAGGGGCCATGGCATCCGCGAAATCGCGTTGCCCTACCTGGAGGACCTTTTCGAGGTGACGCGCCATCACGTGTTGCTGGCCGTGCGGGACAAGAACGAGGCCGTCCTGGTCGAGCGGCTCTCCTCCAAGCAGGCCACGGAAGTTGCCTACCGGGTGGGCGGCCGGCTCCCCCTGCGCTCCACGGCTGTCGGCCTGGTTCTGATGGCCGGCGCGGATGCCGCCTTCCAGGAAAAGATCCTGAAGGAACCCGCGGAGACGGAACCTGGCGTGGCTGTCATGCCGGAGGGCCAACTGCGGCGCACCCTCTCCGACGTCCACCGGACGGGAATTGCCATGATCCGCAGGTCCGCGCCCTCGCTGACCGTTTCCGTTGCGGCGCCCGTTTTTGATGCCCAGGGCGCGGTGGTGGCCGCGCTGTCGATCGTGGTTCCGGACGGGACCACCCCGCCCAACGTGCTGGCTCCGGCCGTGATGGCCACCGCGAGGGCAGTATCCCGAAACCTTGGCTACCGGGCTGCGTTGGCCGAAGACGTCCGGACCCTGTCTGACGGCTGAACTCAGCACGCCAACTGCTGAGAACGGAGCCTTGGGTGCCGGGCCTTCGCTTGCTTGCGCGACCACTTGACTTGCCCGGTGGCGGAGTCTAGGACTGGCCTTGTCCAGTCCCATCCACAAGCCTAGGAGTCGTTATGGAGACCACGCCCTACGGAATCGTGCACTATTTCCCGGGAGGCACCAAAGAACAGTACGAGGCGTCGCTTGCAGTCGTACATCCGGGCGCGGGGATCCTGCCCGAGGGCCAGATTTTCCACGCCGCCGGGGCGTCCGCGGGTGGCTGGACGATCATGGCAGTCCACGAATCGAAGGAAAGTTGGGAAAAATTCCGGGACACGATCCTCATGCCCCGGATGCAGGCAGGTATTGAGGGCGGATTCGCCGCTCCGCCCGAAGAGACGGTGATCGACCTCTACAAGGTCATGCCATAGCGCCTGGTGACGCGCCCCGGGTCACACCGGGGCTCAGGAGGTTTTCGGCCGGATCACCAGGACAGGGCACGGACAGTGGCTGGCCACTTGGGCGGAGACCGATCCGATGTGCAGTCCGGCGAAGCCGCCGTGGCCGCGGGAGCCGACGATCACCAGGTCGGCTTCCCGTGCGGCCTCAAGTAATGCCGACGCCGCCGAGTCGTTCTTGACGGTCCGTGTCACGACGTTGACACCGGTTGCGGATTTCGCAGCCTCGGCGCTGAGCGCTTCAGCCTGCTGCTCCGGGGAGTCCTCGGCCACGACTTCGCCCGCCGCGGTTTCCAGCATCGCCGGGTACCACGCCATCGGCGCCTTGTTCCAGACCGTCACGACCCGGAGTTCAGCATTGCGGTAGCGGGATTCTTCAACAGCCCAGGCCAGGGCCTCATGCGATTGCTTCGAGCCGTCAAATCCGATCACGATCACAAAGGGATCAACTTTTTTCATGGTTCCAGACTTTCACTGCCTGCTTGCGGCGCCTAGGGGCCTCTGACCCACCCGAGAAGAAACCGCCGTACTGAATTGACCGGCGCATGATCTTCAAGGCGGCTTTGCCATCTCATCCCCGAACTCCGCCGAACCGCTGCCTCACCCGGTCCGGGTGAAATTCCGGCGCCCCGCCGCGCAGTGCACCAAGGCTGCCGCGTTGTTCAGACGATGCCGCGCTTGGCGGCCGTCTTGAGCGCGTCGCGCCGGCTTACCGCCCCGAGTTTGCGGTAAATGGACCGTTCGTGGGTCTTGACCGTGTTCACGGAAATGTACAACGCCTCGGCAATTTCGGCCGCGGTCATGATGGAGCGCATATAGGAAAGGACTTCGCGTTCGCGTTCGGTCAGGTTCCAGTAGGACTGCGCACGAAGGTGGGTCTCACCCTGCGCCTCGCGCGCCATCAGCGCTGCGATGAAGGACTCGTGCGCGGTGCCCCACACAGCGTGCTGCACGAGCAGATCCGCCAATTCCTCTCTCCGCTCGGCGAAAGGACGCAGGACTGTTTCGGGCTCGGCACGGAAGAGTGCATGTTCAATACGCTCGTGTGCCGCCGCAGTATCTCCGGTTCCATGGGCCATGATCGCCTCGGTCAGGCTCAGGCAGGTGTCGATATACGAGCTACCGCGGCGATCCGACAATGACTCGGCACAGCGTTGGGAAGCAGTAATGTCCCCTTCGCGACGCAGCAACTCCGCCAGCAGCGTATCCGCCAAGGCGCCATGCCCTCCCGCGCCCAGAGGCTGGACGGCCCGCAAGGCACCGTCCCGGTCGCCCCTGGCTTCGGCGATCTTCGCCACCGCGATGGTGTCCAGGGCATTCCACGACCCGGCGTAGCGTCCCCGCCCGTGAAAGGACTCCAGCGCCGCGCTGGAGTCGGCGAGCCCGGCAAGATCGCCCGTACCGCAATCGACCAAGACCCGATAGATGGCGCTGAGCGGCCCCGTCGGGAACAGTTCGCTGCCCAATCGCTGGGCTTTGGTCAGGCAGGTCCGCGCAGCCGTCAGATCGTCATTCCAGTAACACGTAATGCCACGTGCCAGCCACGCCGGAGCCATCCGTTGCCGCGAACCCCAACCGAGCGCCTCTCCCCGCTCCAACGACGACGTGGCAAGTTCGTCGGCGCTCACGAGGTTACCGGCGATGGCGTGCGCCAAGGCGAGTTCGGCCTGGGCGCAGATTTCTACCACTTCCAGCTGTTCCGGGGTGCCTGTGGCTCCCGTTGCCTGGAGCAGCGCCGTCGCGAGTTCGCCGGTGCGGTGCAGCCGAAACTCCGCCTGGGCCAGCAGGAAGAGTCCTGTCGAGAAGGAGCCGGAACGGCCATCTCCGGAAATGTCCGTCGTGGACCGGTCATCGTCCGCCTCGGTGCGCAGATCCGGCCGGCCGTCGGCAGGCAGCGGCTCGTAGAGTGCCCGGTAACTGTCCAGCCTCCGGCGTCGAATCGCGTCCAGCACGAAGGTCCGCGACAGCGCCCGGTCGGTGAGCTCGGACGCCGCGGTGCTGTCGCCGGAAAGGTCACGGCAGACCGATCGGATCATCAGGATCTCCGGATCCTCGCCCCACGGTGCGGGCAGGTCCAGGCACAGCCGTTCGAGGGTCTGCACATCGTTTCCGAGCAGGAACTCGAGCCAATGGGCGCCGAGGGAAATCACAGCCTGCCGGGGCGCGCGCCCTTGCAGCGCCTGGGCGACGCTTTCGACGACGTCGGCGTCCTGGTAATACCGCGCCGCCACGCGGTGCAGGCGCTCGGCGAGCAGCGGGTCGCGACGCTGCAGGATCCGGCGGCACTGCGCCGCGAAGAGGGAATGCCACCGGAACATGGATTCTCCGGCACGGTATTCGTGCTCCTCTATGAAGAGCCCGTTGCGGAGGCATTCCTCAAGCAGCACGCCGCCGTGGGGACGGCCTTCGAGCTCGACGGCGAGCCGGCGTCCGAGCCAGTCGCTGGTAGTGGCCCGCAGGATGAACTCGGCCAGCGAGGGTTCGATCTGGTCGAGGATTTCTTCGGCAACGTAGTCCGCGAGCGGGACGTGCGTAGGCGCGGAGCCTGGCGTTGCAAGCGGCGCGTTGCGGGACTGCGCCAACGAGACGAGGCTGGCGTGGACGGCCACAGGCCAGCCGGCGGTCATCTTCCAGAGCGACCCGGCGTCGAACGATTGATCTTGACCGAGCGCACCGGCGAACTGGGCAACTTCCTCGCGCGTGAAGGCAAGTTCGGCGGCGCGAAGTTCACCCAGTCCCTCGCCGTACCGGAACCTTTCGAGCTGGATGGACGTATGGCCACGGCCCGAGAGGACCAGCCGCAGCGAGGGGGGCGCCGACGCGGCGAGCACGCCGACGATTCCGTTCGCCAGCCCCGGTCCGGCCAAGTGGACGTCGTCGATCACCAGGACAATCGGCTCGGTGAGGTGCTCGAGTGCCCCGAGGAGAAGGTCGTAGGAGGCCGCCCGGTCGTGGGCAAGGCTCGGGTCAAGAGCCAGGAGGGCGTCGGTCCCGGGCAGCGGCAGCTTGCTGGCCGCCGATTGGATCGCCCCGACGACGCCGTGAAACAGCCTCGCGGGCTGCGTGTCGAACCGGTCCAGCGACAGCCAGGCGCAGGGCAGATCGCACTTGCGGACCCAATCACCCAAGAACGTGGACTTGCCATACCCGGCCGGGGCCGCGACGAGAGTCAGGCGATGCGAATCGGCGGCCGCGGACAAGGCGCTTTCCAGACGTGGACGCTCCAACGCTCCGAGGCCGCGCACAGGTGGGCGGATCTTGAACTGTGGACCCGGAACCCATTCGGCGTTTAGCATATCTCTCACATTCCACATGCTAGGTGGGCGCAAAAGGGCACCAACAGGGCGCAAAGACCCCTTGTGCGCCACTCCGTAGCGCGGCAAAACGGCGATTTTGGCGACCCGAATGCGGCACGGCACGAATTGCAGACCCGGCGGTATCATCAGTCATGCCTTCGAAGCACGGCAGCCCGACAGACCCGATTTTCCTTCATGACCTCGACAAGGCCGGCCGAAGGCGGGTCATTATTTTCGCGATCGCGCGTCTGGTCGCATTTTCGGTTGTGGTCCTCTCCCTGTATTTCGTTGTTCCCGTGGGGGGATTCAATGACGCCGATCCCGCGGGCGCCTGGATCCGCCTGGCGGGTGTTGTACTGGTTTTTTTCGCAGCCTTGGCGATTCAATTGCGGCTGATACTGGTGGCGCATATCCCGAGAGTCCGGGCGGCCGCGGCTGTCGCCGAGACCCTGTTGATGTTTCTGTGTCTCTTCGCGCTGCTGTACACATCAATGTCGATCACGTCCGCTACGTCGTTTAGCGAGCCCCTGAGCCGAACGGACGCCCTCTACTTCACCACTTCCACGTTTGCCACGGTCGGGTTCGGGGACATTACTCCGGTAAGCCAACTGGCGAGGGCGGTGGTGTCCGTCCAAATGATTGCCGATCTCGGGGCCCTTCTGCTGATCGCGAAGGTGGCATTCTTCGCAGCCGGGCAGCGTCTGGGCAGCGAATCCTGAACCAGCCGCCGTCATCACCCGAAACGGATGAAAACGTGCCGGCCGGCCAAATAGTTTGCGGGATATGAAGGAGCGGGCACACGCCCTCCTTGGCAGTGCCGGGATCGGTCCGTCGATCTGCACGTCCGACGCGCGGGTCCACCCCGTAGCGGCGTCCGTGGCGGGCGTTTCCACGGCGTGACAGATCACCCTGTGTGGGTGGGGCTGGACCGGCGTGCCGAGTGAACAATGAAAATAGCCGTGAATGCCCAGCCGCGGAACAAAAAGCTAAGGCGGATCCCCTCATGTCGCTGAACGATCAGCCCGTTGGCCCCGCTAGCCCGGAACAGGAAGAAATCCTGCGGTTACGGGCCGAGGTTGCCCGACTCCAGCAGGAACAGGACGCTGCCCGCAAGGCTCCCCCGAGGCAATCTGTAAGGCATCCGGGGCTGGCTCGACGCATTGTTGCAATCGTGCTGGTGGTTCTCACTGGCCTGTTGGCATTCGCGACCGTTCCGGCCCTATACCTACGCAGCGAAGTCATCGACACCGACCGCTACGTGGCCACTGTCGCACCGTTGGCCTCCGACCCTGCGATCCAGGCCGAAATCGCCGACAAGGTCACCCAACAGATCACCGACGCTGTGGACTTTCAGACCATCACACGGGATGCATTGAACGAGCTCAGCAAAAGTGCGCCCCGCGTAGCGGCCGTGATTACCGGGCTGGCGCCGATGATTGCGGAGCAGACCAAGACGCTGATCCATACCGCCGTTGCCAGATTCGTGGCGACGCCGCAGTTCCAGGACCTTTGGATCCAGGTGAACCGGGTCGCGCACCAGGGGTTGGTCAACCTTGCCACGGGAAGCACGGGAGGCGCCGTCAGTATTGACGAGAACGGCACCGTGTCGATTTCCACGAAAGAGATCATTGCCCGGGTCAAGACTCTCCTTGTCCAACAAGGGGTGGACATCGCCTCGAGGATCCCGGAAGTTGACGCGCAGATCGCCCTGTTCCAGTCTCCGGAACTGGTCCGTGCCACGGAAACCATCCGGACACTGGATCGACTCGGCCCAATATTGGCTTGGCTGACGCTGCTTAGCGCCGTGGGTGCCATTGCCGTTGCCCCCCGGGGCCGGAGACGGAGCACGACGAGCGGCGTCGGCTTGGCAGTGGCGGTGTCGATGGCGGTGCTGGCGCTGTGCCTTGTGATCGGGCGTAGCTACGTCCTGAACTCGATTCCGTCGAGTGCCGTCTCCCCCGCGGCGGCCGAAAGCCTGGTCGAGGCAATGCTGGTACCGCTGCGCAACACCCTGCGCCTTGTCTTCGTCGTCGGACTACTGATTGCCCTGGCAGCCTTCCTGAGCGGCCACTCGCGTCCTGCCGAGTATGTCCGGCACGGCTTGGCGACTGCGGGCGACTACATCACCGGCAAGATCGGCGGCGGCCAGGCCAAGCCATGGCAGCTCTGGCTGGCTCGCTACCGGCGGATCATCGAAGCCACCGTCGTCGGAATCGCCGTGCTGGTGCTGATCTTTTGGCAGGATCCGACGGCGGCCGTCGCCATATGGACGGCCGTCCTGGCCCTGCTTGTCATTCTCGTGGTCGAACTGCTGTGCAGGCCGGCCGTAGCCGGCGTGCCGGGCGTCGAGGAGCCCGGCGGCGAGTCTGGTGCCGAGCCCGGGGGTGAGTCTGGTGTCCAGTCCGGCGGTGAGTCCGTCACTGCGGGCGGCCCTCCCGATGACACGTATCCCACGACTCCCATCCCCCGCTTGCCCGACTCCGGAGGGACTGGCGCCTGAGGTGACGGCCCGGCGGGGACCGCCGGCCACGCGCCGGGCAGCAGGCGCTAAGTGGCAGCCGGCACTTATGGGGCAGCCGCAGCCGGCACTAGGGAGCGGTCGGCGAGAAGTCGAACAGGTCTTCCCCGCCGCCGTGCACCACCACGCAGGTAGCCTCGGGTATTTCCCGCCACGCCCCGCGCAGGTCCCCCAGCGGTTCGGAGACGACCAGGCGCGCGTTGTCCGCCAGGTCATGAAGCAACGGGTTGTCCGGGTATTGGGCGCGAAGGGTCGCGATGTCGGTGCTGTGGAAAAGCGATCGCGACCGGCCTTCGCTGGAGTAGCGGAACGCCCAGGTGGTGTCGCCGTCGGTGGTTGCCACAGTCATCTGAAGCGGAAAATCGATGCCGTGGCGCCGGCCGACCTCTTCAATGAGCCCCACCGCGGCAGCGACCGCAGCGCGCGGGTCCTGCTCCAGACCGAAGGTGAGCGCGAGGAAGAAGAACAGCTCCGAGTCTGTGGCTCCCTCGATCAGCGGAAAGAGCGAGGGCTCGACGGCGAAGGCCAAGTCGCGCTTCATGGTCGGAAAATCCGTGAGGAGCCCGTTGTGCATCCACAGCCAGCGGTTGTGACGGAACGGATGGCAGTTGGTCTGTTGGACTGCCGAGCCGGTCGTGGCACGGATGTGCGCGAAGACGCGGCCGGACGATGCCTGGGCGGACAATTCGCGGAGGTTGCGGTCGTGCCAGGCCGGCTCCGTGCTGTGGAACACCCCGGGGGTCGGTGCTGAACCATACCAGCCCACGCCGAAGCCGTCGCCGTTGGTGGTCGTGGCTCCCAGGCGTGAGTGTTTGCTCTGCATCACGAGCGAGTTGGTGGGTTTGTACAACAGCTCCTCCAGTAGCACCGGCGAACCCGAATACGCTAGCCAACGGCACATGGCATCCTCCCTCTGTTCTGGACAGCAGTCCATCACGGCGGCGGAGCGGGCACATCATCACCCCGGGGTGATTCGGGCAGCTGGGTGGTGGTGGAAATTGGGTCCCCCAACGCACGACAGTCCCCCCACCGCGTCCCCGCTGGTCAGCGGCCCGCCGGGCGCGGAGAGCAGCGCCCAAGGATCACCCCCGGCGGGTGACGCGCATGCGGGCCCCTCACCCAACACTGGTGGTACCTGCCAGTGATTGGGCTGCCAGGCGAAAGCCTATGGAGAGGTGCCTCCAATGTCGAAACCACAAGCAGTCCTCGCGCGAATGATCGCGCTCGGGGCGGCGGTCGCGCTGCTCGCCGGCTGCAGCACCTCGGGCCCTAGCAGCAGCCCCAGCGCGAGCCCGACGGCAAGCGTTTCACCGGTCTGCGCTGCCTCCGATGCGTTCTCCGCATCGCTGACGAATTTCAAGGACACGCTGAAGCCAGGTGCCACGGTGGCGCAGATCCAGTCGGCCCGGGATCAGGTCAAGAAAGCCTATGACGATCTCCTCGCGGCGGCCGGTGACGCGGCCCAAGCACGGGTCGATGCCGTCAAGACTGCGCAACAGAAGTTTGCTGCCGCAGTCAACGCCGTTCCCGACACCGCCACCCTGACCCAGGCAGTCGACTCCCTGCGGGACGAAGCCGCAAACGTGCAGGCCGCCGTCAGCGACCTCTCGAATGAAGCCAAGTGCTAGGACGGCCGCCCGAAACTCGGACATTTGATCTCATCCCCCGCCCAGAGCCTCGTCCACAAACAACGCTCGCCAAATGAAAGTAGGGAAGCCAAAATGAGTTTCTTCGAGAACTTTTGGGATTTTATCTGGTGGCTGTTCATCTTCTATGCGTTCTTCGCCTTCCTTTGGGCGTTGTTCATGGTGATCGGCGACCTCTTTCGTGACCACGAACTCAGCGGATGGTGGAAGGCCGTCTGGATCCTCTTCCTGGTCTTTGTACCGCTCCTGTCCGTGCTGGCGTACATGATTGCGCGCGGCAAGGGAATGGCGGAGCGGTCAATGGAGCGGGCCCGCCAGAGCCAGGCTGAAACAGATGCCTACATTCGCCAAGTGGCCACAACGAGCCCGACCGAGGAGATCGCCAAGGCCAAGGCGCTCATGGACGCTGGAACCATCACTCCGGAGGAGTTCAACCGGATTAAGAGCAAAGCAGTCGTCTGACTCAGATTGGGGATCCCTAGTAGCCGGGGAACAAGCCACAATGAACTCACTACACAGCACTTTTCCCCGCCTCTAAGGTGGAACCAGGCTGAAGCAAGGAGGGCTCAATGGAGCCGGCATCATCGGAATCCGATCCACGTCCGGCCCTCCCCCGCAGCGTAACCATCCTGCTCGCCCTAGCTGGCGCGACCGTCGTGACTTTCGGCCTTGGTGCGATACGGGGAATTGTCACCCCGGTGTTCTTTGCGTTCGTGCTCACGCTGTGTGTCCATCCCATCCGCCGCTGGATGCAGGCTCGAGGAATTTCCCGGGGACTTGCCACTGGGACTACAATCGCGGCCGTCTTCGGGTTGCTGACCGCCTTTGCTGTAGTCTTCATTGCCTCGCTCGCCCAGTTCTCCGCGCTGCTGCCGCAATACGCCCCCCAAATGGCGCAGCTCGGCGCCACGATTGCCAGCTCGCTGGAATCTTTGGGCTTTGGCCCTGAGCAAGCCCAGGAAGTCCTGAACGGGGTTACTCCGGGAGGTATCCTGGGGTTCCTCGGCGGCCTCCTGGGGAGCATCGCGAGCCTGGTGGCCAGCCTCGTGATCATTTTGACAATGCTCATCCTCATGGCAATGGACGGCTCGCGCGTACCGGTGATCCTGACCCATCTGAACTACCACCGGCCGGCACTGGTCGCCGCTCTTGACGGCTACGGAACCGGCGTGCGCCGCTATATGGTCGCCACCACGGTCCTGGGGCTCGCCCAAGGCTTGTTCAACTGGCTGTTCCTGGTCATCCTTCAAGTCCCCGGGGCACTGCTCTGGGGATTGCTGTCCTTCATCTGCAGCTTCATCCCCAACATTGGCTACTTCATCGCGATCATCCCGCCGCTCTTCTTTGGATTCCTCACCGGTGGCTGGCCGACCGTCGTGACCATCATCGTCATCTATGGCGGGATCAACAGCGTCATTCAGTCCATCATTCAACCGAAGTACGTGGGCAACGCTGTGTCGCTCAGCGAGACTCTGACCTTCATCTCCGTCCTCTTCTGGGCCGTGGTCCTGGGTCCGACCGGTGCCATCCTCGCCGTCCCCCTGACGCTCTTCGTTCGCGCCATCCTGCTCGATTCCGATCCTAAGATCGCGTGGTGGCGGCCAATGACGGGCGATCAGAAGGATGTGGCACAGCTCCTCAAGCAAGAGGACGAGGCGATCCGCGCCCGCCGCGGACGGCCGCGACCAGGCCGTCCCGACACCAGCAGCGCACCGAAGGCATGACGTGCCGCCAGGGTGCTGCCCGAGGCAGGTGAGAGCCGCATGATGAGCACCATCACCAGCCTGGTGCTCTTCGCCCTCGCCGGGGCGATGAGCACCGTGCCTGTCAGTGTGACGATCATGATTCTGCTCTCGCCAAATCCACGCCGCGGCGCCCTTCCCTTCCTGATCGGCAGCCTTGCGGGTTCGATTGTGCTCGTGGGCCTGTCGGCGGTCGGGCTGCAATTCTTGCCCGTCAGGCCGCGCCTGCGCAAGGACGAATTAGTGGCCCAGTTTGCCATTGTGATCGGTGCACTTCTGATTGCGTACTCCGTGTACCTCCTCCTGAGCAAGAGCACGCAGGAGAACGCCATGCTTGGCAAATTGAAGTCACGGTTCCACTCCGCCCCGCCCTGGGAATTCGTCGTCCTGGGCTTGGGCTTGAACCTTCGTCCCAAGGCAATCCTGCTGGCCGTCACGGCAGGTGCCGTGATCGGTGTCCAGGAACTGCCGCCGCTGGAAGGGAGCCTGCTGGTCCTCGCCTACGCCGCCGTGGCCCAGTCCGCCGTCGTCGTTCCGGTCGTCATGTGGCTGCACTCTCCGGAGCGCGCCCAAGCGCCCTTGACCGCCCTCTACGACTGGCTGCAGCGCCACGGACGCAAGATAGCGGCGATCGTCACCCTGGCGATCGGGCTCTTGATCGTCGGCTACAGCCTCCTGCAACTCTGACCGGAGGCGCCGCGCAGATCAGGCCCAAGTCGCGGCCGTCGGGAGGCTCAGCCCAGGACCACGCCTTCGCCCCCGGAGGGCTTGGGATCGGGAAGCCGCATCATGCGGAAGGAGATGAGCAGGCCAGTGATGCTGGCGAGTATCGGAATGAGCAGGCCTATCTGCAAGGCGATCGGCCGGGCCTCGGTGTTGATCCGGATGATCTCGTCCTGGATCGCCGGCGGCTGACCGGCGAGGAGTTCAGCAAGCGCGGTGTTACTCATTATTTGCGCGTCTTCTTCAAGGACCTGCGCAACCTGCTGCTGCTCGGCGGGCGGGAGCACGGTGCTCGACGTTGCCAGGCTGGTGAAGATGATCGAGAGCGAGGCAAGCATGATCGCTCCCGCAAACGCAAGCCCGAAAGAGAGTCCGAACGAGCCCGCTGCCGAGTTCAYGCCGGCGGCCTCACTGACGCGTTCGTCCGAGATCGGGGACAAGGTGTAGTTGTTCAACTGCGATACCAACAGCCCCAGACCGCAGCCGGCAATGACCAGCGGGATCAGGAGCCACCAACCGGAGTCCGCGCGGGGCACGACCGGCAGGATCGCGAGCAGTCCCACCATCAGAAGGATGAAGCCCCACCGGATGATGCTGGCCGGGCGTCGCGCCCCCGCCCTCCGGCCAGCGAGCATGGCGATACCGAACATACTGAGCGAGAGCGGCGAAATGGACAACCCTGCCTGCAGGGCGTTGTATTCAAGCACCATCTGAAGGTAGATCGGCAGCACGATCATGGTGCCGCCGAGGGCAATCTGCTGAAGCATTTGCTGCGTGGCGCCCAGCCGGAAGGCATGTAACCGGAGAAGCCCCGGGTCCAGGAGCGTCGGCTTGTTAAGACGCTCGCGCCGCACGAGCCAATAGAACAGACTGACAAGGCCGGCGGCGCCGATGATGATGAGGGCGCCAACAGCCTCGCCGCCCTCCTGCCAGACCAGGATGCCGAGGACGACGCCGCCCATGCCCACGACGGAAAGGATCGAACCAACGACGTCGAACTCCCGTGGCCCCGTGTACGGCACATCCTTAACGAGCTTGATTCCGGACAATACGACCGCGATGATGACGGCTTCCAGCAGGAAGGCCACGCGCCAGGAGAGGAACGTGGTGATGAAACCGCCGATCAGGGGTCCGACGGCGGCGGCGATCGCCGCAGATGCCCCTACGACGGCATAGACCCGCTTCCGGGCCGCTCCGTCGAAGTTGCCGTGGATCAGGGACTGCATGGCCGGAAGCAGGAGCGAAGCGCCCAGGCCGCCAATCAATGCCCAGAAGATGAGGATCGGCACAATGCTCTGGGCCAGCGTCATCGCGATGGCGCCCATGGCATAGGCGCAGAGGCCAAGGATATAGGCGCGTTTACGCCCGATCAGGTCGCCCACTTTGCCGCCGATCAGGATGAAGGCGGCCGACACCAGCGCTTCGAGCGCGATTGTCGCTTGAAGGTCGCTGACGGTGCTATCGATGTCCTTGACCACCGCGGAGATCGAGACGTTCATGATCGACGTGTCGACGACCAGCACAAACATGGCCATCGCCAGCAGCAGCGCGAGTTTCTGGTTGAATTGCACCGGTTCGTTCCCGGCGTCGTTAGTGCCGGCGTCGTTAGTGCCGGCGTCGTCAGTGCCGGCGTCGTCAGGAGAGGTCATCGCGGGCCACCTCTCACGCTCGTTGCCTCGTTCGGGTCCACCACACAACCGGACATGTCGCCTCCTCTGGAGTAGACCGGGCAGTTCACGCTTGGGCATGGTCCTGCAGGCGCATCCCACCAGAGCCCACCGTAATGTGATGCTGCTGCAAAGTTAGCTGTCCGGCGTCAAGACCGAATCATGCCCAGCGGGTGAGGTTTCGGCCCCCTCCGCCGGGGACGAGGCGGGGCTGCGCTCCGGTCCTGCCCGGGATGGCCTAACGTAGAAGGCTGCCGGGGTTTCGTTGCCGGACAGACTTTCACCCCCCACCGCCAGAGCTTGACCCGGAGGAAATCCCAGATGCTAGAACAACTGGCGGCCTTTGTGCTGACCTGCCTCGTTGTGGTCCTGGTGCCCGGCCCCGACTTTGCGCTCGTCCTCAGGAATGCGGCCCGCGGCCCTCGAGCGGCGGCAACAGCCGTGGCCGGAATCATGGTGGGCAACACAATTCTTGCCGCGCTGGCCGTGCTCGGCGTCACGGCGCTGCTGGGGGCCTCGGAGGCCATTGGGACCGGAATCCGGATCGCCGGGGCCGCGTACCTGCTTTACCTTGGTGCCCGGGCGCTCGCAGAGGCATTCGCCAGAAATCCCAAACCCAGCCAACCCCCGGCGCTGGCGGCAGGACGCCAGCGTGGCGGGAATTCGCCTTTCGTGCAGGGAATGGTGAGCAACTTGCTTAACCCGAAGGTCGCCGTCTTCTACTTGTCCCTGTTCCCGCAATTCAATCTCGCCCCGTTGCCGCCCCTCGCCCAGCACGCCTTGATGGCTTGCATTTTTCTCGTGATCGCGTTGGCCTGGTACGTGCTCGTGCTCAGCGCGCTCAAGAAGGTCACCGGCTTCCTCGCACGGCCCCGAACCAGCCGGATCGTCGTCGGGGGTTCAGGCGCTGTCCTGGCCGGAGTTGGCGGAACGATCCTGACACAGACGCTGGTCTCCGCCTAGCTGCCCGAGCAAGCCCAGGTGCGGCGTTGGACGTGTCTGGACTCCGAAGCAACCCGGGAGCGTTGATAAGCGTCCCACAGGGCGGGATGATCAGCACATGCCTGCGACACGTCCGCCCAACTACCGGGCCCGCGTCGAGGCCCTGATCACATCCTTGACCCCCGCCAAGTAACCGCCACCGAAGGAGCCCGACCGTGAGCGCCGCAACCGCGACAACAGAGAAGCTGATAATCATCGGGTCCGGCCCCGCGGGCTACACCGCGGCGATCTATGCAGCCCGTGCCGGGCTCGAGCCGCTCGTCATCGCCGGTTCTGTCACCGCCGGCGGCGCCCTCATGAATACCACCGAGGTGGAAAACTTTCCCGGCTTCCCCGGCGGCATCCAGGGCCCCGAGCTGATGGACGGCCTGCAGCAGCAGGCCGAAAAGTTTGGCGCGCAGGTGGTGTTCGACGACGTCACCGAGGTGCGGCTCTCCGGGCACCTGAAGCGTGTGGTCACCGGGGCCGGCGAAACCCATGAGGCCCCCGCTGTCATCCTCGCCACGGGCTCGGCGTACAAGGAACTGGGCCTGCCGGAGGAGAAGCAGTTCAGCGGGCACGGACTGTCCTGGTGCGCCACCTGCGACGGCTTCTTCTTCCGCGACCAGGACATCATCGTGGTCGGCGGCGGCGACTCGGCGATGGAGGAGGCTACGTTCCTGACCCGCTTCGGCAAATCAGTGACCGTGGTGGTCCGCAAGGGCGAACTACGCGCCTCCCGGATCATGGCCCAGCGGGCAAAGGACAACCCCAAGATCCGTTTCGCCTGGAACTCCGCGGTCACCGCGATCCACGGCAACGGCAAGGTCACCGGCGTCACCTTGACCGACACCCGCACAGGCGAATCCCGGCAGCAGGCCGCCACGGGCATCTTCGTGGCGATCGGGCATGTGCCCCGGACCGAGCTCCTGGCCGGCCAGATAGACCTCGATGCCGACGGCTACATCCAGGTGGACTCTCCCACCACGGTCACCAACCTGACCGGGGTCTTCGCCTGCGGAGACGCCGTGGACCACCGCTACCGCCAGGCCATCACCGCCGCCGGCACCGGCTGCGCCGCGGCCCTGGACGCCGAACGCTTCCTTTCCGCACTCGACGACGCCGACAGCATCGCCACCGCGCTGGTGGAAGAACCCACGCACTCCTAGGCCACTCCTAAACACCGGCGCTCCCAAACCAGGCACCGCCCGGGCCGGCGGCACTTACGGTTCGGTGGCCGCGCTGTCTGCTGCGGAAACTGGCCGGTCCGCAGGCTCAGCCGGCGCTGACAGGGGCCGGACCGACAGGTTCGCCTCCAGCTGGTCGGCATCGACGGCTGCGAGATTGCGGATCAGGATGATGAGCCAGGCGAAGATCAGCGACGCGGCGATGAGCTCCACCGCGGTCAGGTTGTAGTAGCCCACCGGGAACCACATCACCGCGGCGACGACGATGACTGCCAGGAAGAGCCACCCCAGCGCAGCGAAGGTCGCTGAGATGGAGGGCACCAGCGTGCGGATGCGGACAATGAGCGACGCGAAGACCACCGCCATGCCGGAAGCGACCAGGGTGTGGAGCCCGAAGCGCTCATCGACGGGGAACAATCCCACGCAGGCCAGTAAGACGCCGATGAGGGCGATCCCGCCCTCGAGCAGTCTCACCCTATGCAGCGCGGACGGGGACTTCGCGGTCGCCGCGAGAGTCGCCGTCGCATATCCCGCCAGCGTGGAGACTACGACGCCGGCGACGATAAGGGTGAAGTTGAACGCCACGCCGGAGACGCCGGAGCTCATGCCGAGGGCGCTGAGGTTCTCCTGCCACCACAGCGGGTTCTCTGCGGTGAGCATGCTCGTGAGGAGGCCGGTGACGAGGAAGCCGGCGAGGAGGGCGGCGAGCCGGTAGGCGGTCATGCTGAGCGCGGAGAGGTAGGCGCTGTAGGCGCTGATGGCTCCCGTGGTGCCGACAAGGACAGCGGCCGCGAAGGGGTAGACCACAGCGCCGATGAACGCCTGCTGGAAAAGCGAAAAGAGCGCCAGCCAGCCGAGCAGGAAGATGCATGCGTGCGCCAGCGCGAGCGCGGCGATGTCGATGGACGTGCGGATCCGGCCTCCCCCGCGGGCCTCCGGTGGCACAGCCGGACGGCGTTGCAGGCAACCTGCCACCACCGCCCCGGCGCCCACCACTGCCGTGCCGATCGCCGCAATGTCACCGACCGAACCCCGTCCGGACAACGGCACCGGTTCCCGCCCGATCAGCAGAAGCGCGATGCCGCCCAGGACGAGAAAGGCGGCGCTGCCTATGAAGAGCGCCCGCGCCTCTGACGTGACGGCTGCTGGCTTGTTCTGGTCTACCATCACTCACTTCGATTCGCTGACGTTGTCGGTCGTGCAGTTTCGCCGTCAGCGGCAGCCCGTTCTGCTCCAGCGAATGGATCTGGGCCTGATCCGCTGCCGGAATCGACGCATCCCGGGCGCTCGCACACCGGCGGTAATCCAACGCTATGGCGGCGGCGGTCCCGGGCCGTCACCCAGAACGGATGAACCCGCGCCGCTGGCCCCTAGTTAAGGGGACCGCCTGTATTAGTCCGCCTTTGTTGGACCGCCGCACGGCCGGCGGCTGGGTCACCGACCCGCATGCGGAACGATCAGCACGGGCCTGGCCTGCAGACGGGTCAGGGAAACACCGACCGACCCCTCCAGGAGCCGGCCCACCCGGGCAATCCGCCCGGGCCGCTGCCCGCCGACTATCAGCGCAGCCGCGTCCGCGCTTTGCGCCAGCCGGCCCAGGGCGTGGGCCACTTCCCCGTTCAGTACCCGGAAGGACCATGCCCCGCCGGGAGGGCCCAGAATGCCCTCAAGGCCGCTCAGCAGCTGCGACGTTGGGTATTCGGCTTCGACATTCGGGGCAGGATCCAGGGAGGTGCCATCCAGGACTCCGGCGGGCTCCCACTCCGTGAGATAGCTCGCCGGGTCCACGAACGCGCAAATCAAGTGCGCCCCCATGATCGCGGCCAGCCCGGCCGCGGCCCGTACCAGCCGCTCCTCGAATTCCCACGGCACACCGAGAACCAGCGGGCCGTCCGACCACTCGCCGGCCCCGGCCTGCTCAAAATCACCGGGAGTTTCCATGGGTCCTGTCAGTCGAGGCTCGCACCCGCCGGGCGTCTATCCCCCGAGGGCGTAGTGGGAATCCACGCCTTCATTATGCCTACTCCGGTCTCCCGGTACAGTGCGTATTAGCTCGCGGCGACGGACGCCAGAGCCTGCAACAGCGGCGTCGTCGGCCGTCCGATCAGCCGGGACAGCTCGCCCGTGACGGTGGCCAGCAGACCGGCCTCGGTGTCCGTGTCCAGGGCGGCGAGGAATCCCGCGGTGCCCTCGTCGAGGCCGGCAGTCGTCAGGACCTCAACCAGCTCCGGTGCCGAGACGGGCCGGTAGACAACTTCCCTGCCCGTGATCTGGGTGATCGCCGTCGCCAGTTCCTTGAAGTCCCAGGCGTAGTCGCCGGAGAGTTCGTAGGTGCGGCCCTCGTGCCCGGCGGAGCTGAGCACCGCCGCGGCCGCGGCCGCGTAGTCGGCCCGCGTGGCGCTGGCCACCCGGCCCTCACCTGCAGCGGCCACGACGGCGCCCGTCTGCTTGGCCGTGGCCACGGTCTGGGCGTAGTTTTCGGTGTACCAGCCGTTGCGCAGGAAGGTGAAGTCGAGCCCGGACGCGCGGATGAGCTCCTCTGTTGCCTTGTGCTCGGGCGCCAGGATCAGCTCGGTGGTGTCGGCGGCCAGGACGGACGTGTAGGCGATGAACCCGACGCCTGCGGCTTTGGCCGCGTTGACCACGTTGGCGTGCTGCGCCACACGGGAGCCCACCTCACTGCCGGAGACCAGCAGGAGCCTGTCAACGCCCGTGAGGGCAGCCGCGAGCGCCTCGGCATCGGAATAGTCCGCGACGCGCACCTGGACGCCACGGGCAACCAAGTCCCCGGCTTTTGCGGCGTCGCGCACGATGGCCACGAGCGAACCCGGTTCCTGCCTGGTGAGCAGTTCGTCGAGGACCAGCCGGCCCAGCTGTCCTGTGGCACCCGTTACTGCAATCGTCATGTTGCGCTCCTCGTCAGTGGTGAAGTCCACGTCCTGTTTTGGTTCGCCGGCGATCCGGCGCTGGCGGGCATAACCGGACCTCGGTCCGGTTCATTCCCCGTGTTACGTTGTGCGGCCGCTACGTCAGGGTCCACGAACGCTTGGACAGCCCGAACCAGAACCCGTCGATTGCGGTCTTGGCCTGGATGTCTCCGGAGCCGTATGCCGCCCCGAGGGCAACATAGAGCGGAGCCCAGTGTTCGCTGCGGGGGTGCGCTTCCCGGGCCGCGGGTGCCTTATTCAGGAAGTCGAGGATGGAGTCGACGTCGCCGCGCGCCATGGCCTCCTCTGCCCAATGGTCGAATTCACTGGAGGCTGCGGGAGGGGCGGTGTCCGGTCCCCCGGCGGGATTGAACCAGCGCAGGTTGTGCGTCGTGAATCCCGATCCGACAATCAGTGTGCCCCGCTCGCGCAGGGGCCCCAGCGACATGCCGAGGTTGAACAACCCCTGCGGATCAAGCGTCGGCATGGACATCTGCACGACCGGCACGTCCGCGTCGGGGTACATCTCCTTCAGCGGAACGTAGGCGCCGTGGTCCAGCCCCCGGCTTTCATCCCGCTCCACGTGGTGGCCGTGGCCGGCGACGAGCTTCTCCACTTCGGCAGCGAGCTCAGGCGCCTGCGGGGCGTCGTAGGCCACCTCGTAGTACTTCTGCGGGAAGCCGCCGAAGTCGTAGACCAGGCCGGGATCCCGCCGGGTGGCGCTGAGCGTCACGGGGGCGTTCTCCCAGTGGGCCGAGACCATGAGAATGTCCCTGGGTTTGCCGAAGGTGCCGGACCAGTCATTGAGTTCGCGGGTCCACGTGGCGTCGTCGGCCAGCGGCGGCGCGCCGTGGCTGAGGAAGAGAACCGGGGGGCGGTCAGTGGTCTGAGTCATGGAACCATCATAATCGCATTTGATTGAAGCTTCAAGTTTCCCCTCGTGCCATCATGATGGCGTGACTATCCCGCCAGATGACCGCTGCTCAACCCAGGAAAGGATCCCGTAACCATGACCCGATTCGTGATTGGCCCGGACGTGGCCCTTCATCTCGCCCGCGAAAGGTCGGCGGTCTCAGCTGATCACCAACTCGTGGCGCCGACACTCCTTCGCTCGCAGGTACTCTCACTCCTCTACCAGTCCGTCCGGCGGGGCGACGTTACGCAGGGAGATGCGGATCGTCAGCTCGACTACGTCCGCGGCCTTCGCATCCGGCTCCTCGGCGACCGCGTCCTGCAAAGCACCGCGTGGAGGCTCGCCGAGCAACTCGGCTGGGATGACACCCTCGACGCCGAATACGTGGCCCTGGCCCGGCTTCAGGCAGACGCCTTTGTGACCCTCGACGCCGGGCTCTCCCGGGCAGTGCGGGGTCTCGTGACACTCGCGGCACCCCAGGCGCTGCTCACGCCCGCATAGTGTGGCAGCCGCGCCTACCGCCCGACAGTGCGCTCGAGCACCTGGCCAAGAATCCGCGCACCTTCCCGGAAAGCACCCGGGTTGGGTCCGGCGAAGTTGAGTCGAATGAACGGTCCGGCCGGTTCGGCCGGGAACCACTCGGTACCGGCGGCGATGATGACCCCCGCGGCCTCGCAGTCCCCAACGAGCTGATCGACGTCGGTCCCGTCAGGAAGGCGGGCCCACAGGTTGAGCCCGCCCCTGGGCACGTGCTCAACGTGGGCCAGCGGGGCATGCTCCCGCAGGCTGCTGACCAGTAGATCACGGCGGGACTGGAGCTGCAGCCGCAGCCCGCGCAGGTGCGTCTGCCATCCCGGCTGCGTCACGACGTCGAGGGCGGCCGCCTGGAGAACGCCGCTGACATACATCGATTCCGCTCCCCGGTCAGCCAGGATGCGATCACGCGCCGGGCCGCGGGCGATCACCGCGGCAATGCGTATGGCCGGGGAGACGCTCTTGGTCAGCGAGCGGAGATAGACGACATGGCCGGAATCGTCGAGGCTGGCAACGGGCACGGAATCGGTGGTGATGCCGAAATCATGTGCCCAGTCATCCTCCACCAGGAACGCGCCGTATTCGCGCACGACGTCGAGCACCTCCTCGCGCAGGCGGGCAGGCCATTGCGCACCTGTGGGATTCGCATAGTTCGGCTGCGCGTAGAACATCCGCGCGCCGGTCTCGTCAAAGGCGCGGGCCAGGTCCTCGGGGTCCGGGCCCTCGGGACCGCTGGGTACAGGAACAACCCGGACACCGGACTGCGCCGCGGCCCGGATCGCCCCCCAGTAGGTCGGGGATTCCACCAGCAGCGGCTGCCCACTGCCGACCAGCGCCCGGAACACGGAGCTGAGCCCGCTCTGGCTCCCGGGGAGCACGATCACGTCGCGCGGTGTGGGCGGGGCGACCCCGGCCGGGGTAGAGGCCCGGAGTTCGTGCGCGAACCAGGACTGCAGGTCGGGCAGGCCCGCGGCGGGCTGACGCGACAAGGCCGCCTCGCCCCGGGCTGCCCGGGTCAGGGCCGCTCGCACCAACCGCTCGGGCAGGAGTTCCCGGTCCGGATAGCCTGAATGGAATGCGATGACGTCGTTCGGTGCGCTGCGCATCGCGGTGGAGACGGGGCGCAGCGGCGCCCGCGGCGATCCCAGCGCCGTCGTCTGCCAGCCGTAGTCCGCAGGTCGGGCTGTCCGGACTGCCCGCACGAACGTCCCGACTCCGGGGCGGCTCTCGATCAGGCCCTGCGCGGCGAGGGTTCGCAGGACTTTTTGTACGGTCACGGGGCTGGCCTGGTACTCGGAAACCAAGGACCGTGTGGAAGGCAGCCGGGCGCCCGGCGCGGCGGCGGCAATCCACTCCCGGAGCCGCGCCGCCATCGGTGAGGTGCTATCGTAGGACATGAAAGACAATAGTAGCGCTACTCAGCAAATCACTCAACCGTTATCGTCCCGGCCGGCGACCGGACTGCGGTGGGGATTGGTTGGCGTCGCCGCCTTCTCCTTCACGCTGCCTTTCACCCGGGTGGCGGTTGCTGGGTTGTCGCCGCTATTCACCGGATCGGGCCGGGCTGTTGTTGCGACTGTTCTCGCCGCGTTCGCCCTCGCTTTGACCCGGCAGCGCCTGCCCCGGGGCGTGCAGTGGGCGCGCCTTGCGGTGGTGGCCAGCGGGGTGGTGGTCGGATTCCCGCTGCTGACCTCCTTCGCCCTCACCTCCGTTCCCGCCAGCCACGGAGCGGTGGTTATCGCGCTACTCCCCGCGGCGACCGCAACGATGGCGGTGATCCGCGGCCACGAACGGCCGCCTAAGGCATTCTGGGTGATCACCAGCGCCGGCGCGATTGCGGCAATTGGTTTCGCCTCTGCGCAGTCCGGCGGCATCGGACAACTGCAACTGGCCGACCTGCTGCTGTTCGGCGCCGTCGTGTCGGCGGCGATCGGCTACGCCGAAGGCGGCCTGCTGGCCCGCGAACTCGGCTCCTGGCAGACCGTCTCCTGGGCCCTCGTTCTCGCCTCTCCCCTCATGGCGGGCATAGCGGCGTTCTCCATGGCCAGCCAACCCCCCTCCGCTACTCCCGCACAGTGGACGGCCTTCGCCTATCTGGGCGTCGTGAGCATGTTCTTCGGCTTCTTCGCCTGGTACCGCGGCCTGGCCATCGGCCCCATGGCGCAGGTCAGCCAGATCCAACTCGTTCAGCCGGTCTTGAGCATCTGCTGGGCCGGGCTCATACTGGGCGAAGACTTGACCTGGGCAACCATCATCGGCGGCGCCGCGGTCATTCTTTGCGCAGGCCTGGCCGTCCGCTCCCGGCCGGCGGCGAGGGCGGCGGCGGGAATCAAAGCGGAAGCTAGGGGCAGTGAGGGACACAGTGAAGGCCAACGTGAAAGTGAACCAGCCCGGCTGACCTGATCCCCCCTCCCCCTGACCCTGCCGGCCCCCAGGCGCCCGGCCCGAGACCAATCCGCGATCCGAAATGGAAGTTCCCGTGTATATCCCCGCACATTTCGCAGTCAGCCCTGATTCTGTCCGGCATCTGCTCACGCGCCCGTCCGCGGCCAACCTGGTCACCGCGACCGCGAAGGGCATGCTTGCCACGCTGCTGCCCTTCGTCTTCGACCCCTCGGCCGGTGAGCATGGCGCGCTGCACGGGCACCTGGCCCGAAACAACCCCCAATGGTCTGAAGCCGCCCTCGGTGAATCACTCGCCATCATCCAGGGCGCCGACGCCTACATCTCGCCGTCGTGGTACGCGTCCAAGGCGGAGCACGGACGCGTAGTTCCGACCTGGAATTACTCCACGGCCCACGTCTACGGCACCCTGGTCATCCACGACGATCCGGCCTGGCTCGCCAACCACGTGAGGCGACTGAGCAACCACAATGAGGCCGGCTCCGAGCGGCCCTGGACCGTCGACGATGCCCCTGAGCGCTACATTGCCGGCCAGCTGCGCGCGATCGTCGGCGTCGAGCTTCTCATCACCCGGATTGAGGCGAAGCACAAACTCAGCCAGAACCGGTCCGACGCCGATGTTGACGGCGTGGTGGCCGGGCTGCGGGCCCGTGGGGATCTCGAAAGCGCCGACGACGTCGAGACGGCACGCGCTCAGGCACGGGCACAGGCACAGGCACCATGCCAGCGCTCCGGCCTGGACCCCGCCTGACCCAGCCAGCACCCGGCCAGGACCCCGCCTGACCCGGCCTGGACTGGGAAGCACCTGGCCAGACCTGGGCAAACCATTCCGGCCTTGTGCATCCAGGCTCATTGGTCCTTACTGGTGGGAGGAGCGCAGGCCAACGCCCTCCAGGGCCGCCCATCGTGAAGTACCGGTCCCCCGTTCAAGGGCCTGAGCGGCAGTCGCTCCGGCTCTCGGATTCAGGAGGATGGACATGTTCGCTCGCGTCAGCACGTATCAGCCCGGCCCGGACAGCTCCGGGGCACCGTCAGAGGACACCGTCAACCGGGTGCTCCAGCTGCCCGGATGCCTGGGCATCTATTACCTGCTGGGGAAGGACAGCAAGTCACTGTCAATCACGCTGTGGGCGGACGAGCAAGCCCTCGCCGGCAGCCAGGAGGCCGCAGCCAGGATCCGCACCGAGACCAGCGCCGAGCAGCACATGCAGATCCTGGGCGTCGAGGAATTCGAAGTGCTGACCAGGCAGCTCAAGGATTGAGGGCCAAGGCCTAGTCTTTGCCAGGTGCCAGGGACGATCGGCGGAAGTCGGTGTGCCACACGTCAATGTCGTGACCGTGTGAGTCCGTGAGGACGTAGTCGGGCCAGCGATCAAACGCGGAACAGGGATGGGATATCCCGAAATCCACCGTGTCGGTGACAGCCAGCCCGGTCACCCCGGTGAGCACCGCGTGATGGTCGAAAAGATTGCGCACCACTGCTGTCGCGCCAGGCTTCGTGGCTCCCTCCGCCGTCCGGACCGAGAGGACGTTGGGCAGTCCGGCGTCGTAGGGAAGGTCCCGTTTGCCGGCACYGACGACGGCCATCCCGTCTTCGGGGGTGGACAGGACCACCGCGCGAACGGACAGCGCCGGAATGAGTCCCGGAACGGGGCTGACGGCGGCATAGGTGCCGTGGTCGTGGGTCACGTAGCAACCTGATCGGAGAAGCGTTCGTGTTCCGGGCACCTGGCCGTGGTCGGGAAGGAACTCAACGACGCGGTCCGGGAACGCGGACCCGCCCATGGAGTAGACGGGAGTGGCGGTCTCAAAGAACTTCGCCGCTGCCAGGTAGACGTCCCGCACCAGCCGGCAGTGCCGGTCAACGGCTGCGACTGTGTCCTCAGCCCTGCTGTTCGGCACAACGCCTTCGTACCCGGCGACCCCCGCCAGCCTCAGTCCCGGCGTGGCACGGACCAGTTCGGCCAGGCGCAGCCCCTCGGACAGGCTGCGAATACCGGTGCGCCCGCCGGGGGTTCCGACGTCGATCAGCACCTCAAGGTCGACCGCCCCGCCGTCGAAGACCTCTGCCGCCGCCTTGACCCCCGCTGCCGAATCGACGAAGCAGCGGATTTCACGGGCGGGATCTTCCTCCAGCCATGCACGGACACGCGTTAGTCCGAACCTGTCGACGATCTCGTTGGCCACGAGAACGTCCTGATGTCCCCAGTGCAGTGCCGAGGCGACCTGATCCACGGTGGCGACCGTTACGCCAACCGCGCCGGCAGCCAGCTGCCGCTCGATGATCTGTGCCGACATCGTTGTCTTGACATGCGGGGCGAGTTCCACGCCCCGCTCCAGGCACCACGCCGCCATKACGCTGATGTTGTGGTCGAGGGCAGCGCTGTTGAGCCGCAGCTGCGGATACGCCGGACCCGTGAGGGACTTTGCCGGGAAGTCTGGATCGGCTCCGCCCGAACTTCCGATCAGCCTGCTCACACGCATCCCCTGTTCTACGGCCCCAAAAAGCTGCTTCAACTCCCCCCAAATCTACTTGAGTGTCATGCCTCTGGCGGAATTGGCCAGCGGTATGACGGCGGCGACAGGAAATGCTTCGGGGAGCATGCGGGGGCGAGCCCTGCGAACATGCGCTTTTGTAGTTGCCGGAGAAGAAGAGGCGGTGTAACACTCGGGCCATGAGCCCGCGGACAGACGGGGGCCCACACACATTCCGGGGAGGACACCGCACCAGTTACATGAACTCCGCATCCTCAGACCTAATCAACTTCACCGAGCACGGATCTGGCAGTCCCCTGCTGCTCGTGCACGGGTTGATGGTCACCGGCGAGATGTTCGACCCGGTGGTCGGGCATCTCTCCGCCCGGCATCGCCTGATCATTCCGGATCTGCGCGGCCACGGGCGAAGCCGGGGACTTCCGCCGCCCTACACGGCCACGCTCCTGGCTGCTGATCTGGCGCGCTTGCTCGATTATCTCGCCATCGACTCCGCGGCCGTGCTTGGCTACTCGCATGGTGGTGCCATCGCCCAACAACTGGTCCTGGACTATCCCGGGCGATGCGACCGGCTCGTGCTCGTCTGCACCTACGCTTTCAACATGGCCACGTGGCGCGAGTGGGTTGAAGGCCACGTCCTGCCGCCTGCGCTCCAGGTCCTCGGGATGCGGCGGCTGGCAAAGCTGGTGGTCGCACAGGCCGCTCCTCAACTGGGCGACGAACGTACTGCCTGGCTCACCGGGCTCATGGCGGGCCAGGACGCCAGGGTGATGGCCGCCGCTTGGACGGCTGCGATGGCGTTCGACAGCAGGCGCCGGCTGGCCGAAATCGACTGCCCTACGCTCATCGTCGCGGCTGCCAACGACCACGCGGTACCGTTCCATCACGCGAAAATGCTCCACAGCGGTATCCCCGGGTCGCGCCTTGTCATGATTGACGCTGCTGACCACGCGCTCATCTGGACCCATCCGGACGAGCTTGCGCGGGTGACCGAAGAATTCCTGGGCGGCTGAGCAATTGGCGGCCGTGGTCCTTAGATCGTTTCCTCCCTGACGTGCCAGGGAGAGCCATAACCGTCCGGCTCGGGGGCTGACATCAAATCCAAGAATGGTTATTTGCAGAATTATCCATCTGGCCTACCGCTCTCGGTGAGGTAGAAGTTGGACTCCGCAAGGGGTGGCTTTGATCCGGGCTGCATGGCCCGCTACGGCTTCTCTTCCTTCGCGGGCTCGGTGAAGAGGTCTCCCTGCGCGGCGCCGGAACCCGACTTGCCGCCGCCCGGTCCGCGCAGGAGGAACGCGATACCGACGGCGGCCGCCGCGCCGAGCAGCGGCCCGGCGACATACACCCAGTAGTCGCTGAAATTTCCACCGGCGAGATCCGGCCCGAACGTTCGTGCCGGATTCATCGAAGTGCCGGAGATGGGGCTGCCCCACAGGCCTGCCAGCGCAATGTACGCGCCTACCCCAAACGCCCCAAACAGCCCGACGTTCTGGGCGCCGGAGGCGGTTCCCAGAATGACGCTGACCAGTACCATCGTCAGCAGTGCCTCCATCAAGAACGCGGCGCCGGACGTATACCCCGATGCCGGATAGTTTGAACCGTAGGTGGCCGAGACACCGATCACGCCCTGCAGCAGCAGGCAGGCCAGCGTCGCTCCGAGGAGCTGAACAACGATGTAGCCCGGCACCCGGCGCCACGGGAAGTCACCACGGAGCGCGAACGCTATGCTGACCGCCGGGTTCAGATGGGCGCCCGAAATCTTGCCCATGAACAAAATGACGCCCATCACCATCAGGCCCGGGGCCACCACAGCCGCCGTGCGGCTGATGACACCGGGGAACGCCTGGCTCATCATGCCGCCCCCGGCCGCGACGAYCACGAGCAGAAAAGTGCCGTACAACTCCGAGAACAGGCGCCGCCATTCCTGGCGCGGATCATTAAAATCCTCAATTCGCTGCAGGACGCTTTGCTCCACTGTTCCCACCTTGTTGGGGATGAAGTGGTGATGCGCGTGGTCCTGGCGAGCGCCGTCTTTGCCCTGATCTTCCGCCATGGCTTGTCGCCTCCGCCGGTGCTGGAAACGTGCCTTGCCGATCTGTTTGCCTAGAGCGGGCCGGCACCTGAGACCCCCAATGTACCGCTGCCGGAGACGGTTGTCAGCGCTGTGCGGGTGGCTCGCTACTAGTTGGTGGCTGGCTTGTTCCTTACGCCTCGTGGGGCTGTTCAGTGCTGATCTACATTTGCGGTGGCAATTTCGTAAGGACATCCGCGGTGCAAAGTCCTAGCATTCAGCCATGAGGCAAGAAACCTGGCAAAAGCATTCCGAGTGGCCCCTCGTCGGTGCGGCCTTTATTTTTCTGGCGGCCTACTCCGTTCTGGTCATTGTCGAACCGCCGGACCCCTATGCCGGCGCTCTGATATTTGTCATTGGGTCGACGTGGCTTGCCTTCGGCGTGGACTACATCGTGAAGTTGCTTCTGGCGCCCCAGCGGGGCCGATGGTTCGTCCGTCACCCCCTGGACCTGCTCATGGTGGTGCTTCCAGTGGTGCGGCCATTGCGGCTCCTGCGTCCGTTCAAGCTGCGCCAAGTCATGGACCGGGCCCCGGGCACTGCCATCCGGACCCGCGTCATGGCCTACGTCCTTGTCTCCGCCATCCTGCTGGTCTACACCGTCGCCCTCAGCGTCCTCAGTTTCGAAAGGGGCGCTCCGAACGCGAATATCACCACGATGGGCGACTCCTTGTGGTGGGCGGTTGTCACCATTACAACGATCGGTTACGGCGACTATTACCCCGTAACCGTTCCGGGCCGGTGGGCTGCGGCCGCGTTGATGGTCGGCGGGTTTGCCGCCTTGGGGATGGTCACTGCGTCGCTGTCTTCCTGGCTTGTTGAAAGCGTGGCCGCCGCAACCCATAAACGAACGAAAGCGGACGAACTCATCGGCAGCGAGGAGCTTGACCGACTCACTGCCCAGATCGAGAGGCTCCAGGAGCAGCTGGCCCGGGGCCCGGGCGACTCCGGCAGCAGCCCGGCCGAAGGACAGGCCCGTAAGGAACCACGTTAAGGGCCACCAATGCTGTCATTTCCGTGACGCCATGGCCGCAACCGGCCTGAGCGGGTACAACTAATTCATGACCACCTCCCCCTTGGTGCTTGGCCCTATGGTGCGGTACGTAGATGAGACGTCAGCGAGTGTCTGGGTGGAGACTCAAGCTGCTGCCCGGGTTTCCATCCGTGCCGGCAGTAGGGACTGGGCCGCGCGTACGTTCGCAGTTCATGGTCACCACTACGCCCTGGTGGAATTGGACGGACTGGAGCCCGGCACCGTCACGCCCTATTTCCTTGATGTCAATGGAACACAGGCCTGGCCCGATCCCTCGTCCGGCTTCCCGCCGTCCATGATCGCCACACTGGCCACCGGCAAGCCGCTGCGGATGGCCTACGGCTCCTGCAGGACCAGCGTGCCGCACGATGCGTCCGGCAACCGGACCCACGGCGTCGACTCACTGCGCGCCTACGCACTGAGGATGGCCGCCGGCGGTGACCTGCCGTGGCCGGATCTGCTGGCGTTCCTCGGAGACCAGGTGTACGCCGATTTGACCAGCGAGCAGATGCAGGAGTTCATCCGCGCCCGACGCGACATCAAGGCACCCCCCGGCGAAGAGCTCAAGGACTACGAGGAGTACGCCCATCTTTACTATCTGGCCTGGTCAGACCCAGCGAACAGGTGGCTGCTGTCCACCCTTCCCAGCGCCATGATCTTCGATGACCACGACATTCGCGACGACTGGAATACCTCACTGAGCTGGAAGAAGAAAATGGAAGCCACCTCATGGTGGCACGATCGGATTGTCGCCGGACTGGCCTCGTACTGGGTCTACCAGCATCTGGGGAACCTGTCGTCGCAGGAACGGGCGGAGGATGCTGTTTGGCAGCGGATCGTCCGGCACACAGGCCAGGATGAGATCGACGTGGGCGCGGAGCTGGACAGCTTCGCGGACCGGGCTGATCGGGACCCGAAATCCTACCGGTGGAGCTACTGCCGCGATTTCGGGGACACCCGGCTGATCGTGGTCGATTCCCGCGCAGCCCGGGATCTGACGCCGGACGACCGGGCACTGGTTGACGCGCCGGAAATGGCCTGGGTCGATAGCCGGATGCGTGGCGGCTTCCGCCACGTGCTCGTGGCGACGTCGCTGCCTTTCCTGTTGCCGATGGGCCTGCACTACGTCGAATCGTGGAATGAGGCGGTCTCTCAAGGTGCGTGGGGAAAACGTGCCGCCCGGGCCGGCGAGAAGCTGCGGCAGGCGCTGGACCTTGAGCACTGGGGCGCATTCCAAAACAGCTTTCGGGAAATGGCGGCCATGGCGAGCGAGGTCGCCGACGGCAAACGCGGCCCGGCACCGGAAACCATCACCTTCCTCTCCGGGGACGTCCACTACTCCTACGTTGCGGAGGTGGATCGTGCCTCGGGCAGCCGGATCCTGCAGGCGGTCTGCTCCCCCATCCGCAACCCGCTGCCCCGATTGATGAGGTCCTTCGCGGCCATCATGTCCTACGGCCTGGCCACGCCGGTAGGCGCACTGGTTGCACGCTCGGCCAAGGTCCCGGACCCGCCGTTCCACTGGTCCGGCGTCCGGGGGCCGTGGTTCCAAAACAACCTGGCCTACCTGGAGGTGGTGCCGGAAGGGCTGAAATTATCGTGGCAGACCGGTGTGGTGGATGACGGCGACCACCTGCATCCCGGGCTGGAACGTGTCGCTACCGTCACGGTGTCTCCGCGGAGCGCCCGGGACTCCGTCCAGGGGCAGCAGGGGCAGCAACGAAACGCATGACTGCAGCGCATCAGTTACGGCAGCGGACGTCACCCCCGGCGTTCGGGACGCGCCTACTTTTGGCCGCTCAGCAGGGTGCCCTGGACCGCCGTCAACGGCACCGCTCCGAAGTCCCTGGAGTCAATTGACACGCCGCGGTTGTCCCCCAGGACGAAGACGCTGCCGGCGGGAACCGTCTCGGGCCCGAAGTAGGTGCCGTCTATCCGGCTGTGATCGATGAATGGCTCGACGACGGCAACTTCATCGACGTACAGTTCCGAGTCCCGGATGGCTACAGTTTGGCCCGCTCCCGCAATCACGCGCTTGATCGCCGTCCGGCCATCGACCGGGCTGGTAAAAGCGACGACGACGCCATTGCCGATCCAGCCCGCTGCTGCTGCCGGTTTGTACAGGAACACGACGGAGCCCGCGGGAATCGTGGGGGCCATGCTGTCCGAGGAGACTGTCACAGGTTCCACCAGCCAGGTGCGGACAGCAAGAACAGCAAGAACAGCACCGACAGAGATCAAGGCCCTCACCACGAACCTGGACCGCGGGCGGCGGCGCCGCGCTCGGCGCCCACGGCCGGTCGGTTCCACCGCGTTCAATCCCGCTCTTCGTCCCAGGCAGCCTTGGCCGCTGTCATGGGGTCGTCCGCGTCCCAGTCGCTTTCCGTCAGGCCCACCCGGAACTGGGCCATCATGTCGTGGTCCTCATGCGGCAGGTTGTGGCAATGCATCATGTAGAGGCCCCGATTCGGCGTGAACTTCATCAGGAGCCGGACGGTCTCGCCCTCGCCGACATACACGACGTCCTTGGGGCCGCGCTCGTGGGCCAGGGGCGGCGCCCCGTTGCGGCTGAGGATCTGGAAGTCCACGAGGTGGATGTGGAAGGGATGGAACCAGCCGCCGGACTTATTCTCGATTTCCCAGATTTCCACGGAGTTGAGGCCGGGATCGGCGATGACCTTCTTGTATCCGCTGGCGATGACGTCCTGCCAGCTGTCGTCATTGATGGTCCACATGTTGGTGGAGTCATTTCGTTGTACCCGGAACTTGCGCGTCTTCACGGATTGCCCTGGCCTCAGCGACATGGCCTCGCTGCTGGCGAGCGTGGTCGGGATCCGGTTCCAGGTGGGGTCCGAGGTGTCCACCGGCTCGTCCGTGACGTCGAAGGCCATGATCTTGTTGGTGAAGTCGTAGTCCACGTTGTTCCTATTCGACAGGTTGCGCAGTTCAATCCGTTGCCCGGTTTTGTACTTCCGGAAGTCGACGAGGATCTCGTACCGCTCCGCTCCGCCATGGCGCCAGCTGCCCACGGGCTGCGCCACAGGGATCATGCCGCCGTCGGTACCCACCACCACGACCGGATCACCGGTGCTGAGCGTGGGCCGCAATGAGCGGGAGATGGAACTGTTCAGGACCCGGAAACGGTAGACACGTTTCTGCACCTTCATGACCGGCCAGGGCCTGCCGTTGACCAGGATCACGTCCCCCCACAGGCCAGAGTGGCTGTTGTCGTCAAAGCCCAGGGATCCGTCCGCGGCGAACATGGCATCGCTGACCGTCAGCGCGACGTCGAATTTGCCCTGCGGGAGGAGCTGCCGTTCCACGGGATCGTGCAAGTGGTACTGCGCGGCGAGCCCTGAATAGGCGTTCAGGGCCGTGAAGTGGACGCCGTGGTCGTGGTACCAGAGCGTGCGGGCCGGCTGGAAGTTGGGGTAGTGGTAGTCCTTGTAGAAACCCGGATGGGTGATGTCGCTGGCGTACCCGTCGAATTGCGGCTTCGAAGCCGAACCGTGCAGGTGCGTGGACGTGGACAGCGCATGCCCGTCGAGCGCGTGCTCGGCCGGCAGCTGGTTCCGAATCCTCAGTACGGCTTTTGTGCCCTGATCCAGGCTGATCGTTGGTCCGGGGAACACGCCGTTGTACCCCAGGATGGGAGTGCTCAGCCGGGGCAGAATGTTGGCCATGGCTGCCTTCTGGGTCAGCCTGTAGTAATTGATGGGCAGACCGTCCGCAGGGTCGGTACCTGTGGCGTAGGGCTGAAGAACCGGGGCCTGGACAAAAGACGCCCGGAATGGGGTCGGCATGTCGGACGAACTTATTCGGCTGGCCGACTTGGCTTCGACCGAACCCGTTGGCACCAAGGCGCCACCGGCTCCGAGGACACCCAGACCCCCGATCAACAAAACTTGACGACGTGAAATGGACATAGCCGGTCTCCTTTGTGTTCGGATACCCGACTTTGCAGGACTCTGCTTGGAGATAACCTGAGACCGATTCCGCGACCTTGGAAGAATCCTGACAGCGCGGGCGCGGGTCAGCGGGCCGCCGCAAGCCGCGACCCCAACCGCGCTGTCACGGTGGTGCCTGTGCCCCGGACGCTGAGAATTTCCAATGCTCCGCCCGCTTCACGGATGGTGTCCTGGAGTATCCGCAGGCCAAAATGGCCGTCGGCGGCCCCAGCTGACTTGTCGAAGCCCTTGCCGTTGTCCGAAATACTTATTTCCGAGCCGTGTTGGTCGGTCCGCAGCGAGAGCACCACGGTGGTTGCGCCCGAGTGCTTAGCGCTGTTGGAGAGTGCTTCCCGGGCCACGCGGAACAACAGCGCGGACGAACCACGGCCAAGCGGGACGTCGTCCGGGACCAGCAGATGAACGGTGAGGCCGCGTTCCTGATGCGGTTCCGCGAGTCGTTCCAGAGACGTCCTGAGCCCCAGTTGTTCGAGGTCCGGCGGATACAGCTCCTGCGTCATGGCCCGCAGGGCGCGGACGCTCTGTTGCAGTATTGTCCGGGCTCCGCCAAGGAACGGCCGCTGTTCGAGTGGACCGTGGAGCTCCTCGGATTCGAGGGCATAGCCCAGCCCGGAGAGGTCCTGGATCACTTCATCGTGCAGGTCCCGGGCAATCCGGCGGCGCTCCAGGTCGGAGGCCTCAACAGCGCGCTTAAGCAGCCGGTTCCGGGAGACCTGGTGGTCCTGGATCCCGCGGGCCAGCCGGACGGCCGGGGGCAGCTGGGCAAGCTGCAGTGCCGCCAGGGCGAGCAGAAGAGGCGGGATCATGCTGTACAGGACTGCCTGTTGCTCGTCCCGCACCGGGTCATCGTCGTAGTAGGCCTCAAAGATCAGTGGTGTGCCGTCGGTGGCCGAGGAGCTGACGTAGACCTCCACGAGTTCTCCCGAGGCCAGCTCGTACTCATTCTCCAGTTCCTGCTGGCTTTCCAGGGAAGCCGTCCCCGGCCCGCCGGCCAAAAGGGTCCGGCCCCAGTCAGGCAGGTCGAAGCGTTGGCCCACGAGCGAGCGAATGTCCGAATACACGACTCGGCCGCTGCTGTCCCACACTTTGATTCGCAGCACCGAGGCGTCGCTGCGCCATGGCTGCAAGGCCTTGTCCAGTGCGTCCAGCGCTGACGTGTCCCCGGCAAGCAGAGCCTGGTTCACGAGCGGTTTGACGGCAAAGTCCGCCACGCGCTGGGTGAGGAGAAGGGCATTGTCCAGGGCGTGCCGCTCCGCCTCCGCCCGGATCCAAAACGCGACGGGAGTTGCCACAATCAGCAACGCAAGAAATCCCATCAGCAGGAATTTCGCCACTGCGGCCCGGACTTGGAAGCGTTCAGCCGTGCCCGGGAAGTCCTCCGGCTTGGCGCCGTCCTCAGCTTCAGCAGGCCTGGACATCGGACTTCACGCGCAGGATGCCCCGGACTTCGGCCTCGGCCATGGCTTCACTTTGAGAGTGCGAGCCCAGTTTGGAAAAGATGGTCTTGACGTAGCCGCGGCAGGTATGGACGGAGATGCCCAGCCTGTTGGCGACCACCCGCACCTCATGCCCCTCGGACATCAAACGCAGAACGTCCAGCTCTCGGGGGCTTAGGGGTGGCCCAGGGGGGAAAGCGGCGGCAGTTGAGGCCGGGGCTCCGATCTGCGCCACCAACGAGGGATGCACCACCATGTTTCCTGCCCGGGCGTGCCGGAGAGTGTCGAGCATCGTGGCCAACGAGCCGTCCTTGGGAAGGAACCCGCATATTCCTATGCCCGCCGCCTGCCGCAGGACTTCCTGGGACGGATCGCCTGTCAGCATGATGATGCGGGTATCCGGGCTGTGTTCGAGAATGCTGGCCGCGGCCGATAGCCCGTCGCCGTCCGGCAAGTGATAGTCCATGACAACGACGTCGGGTTCAATTTCACGACACATCTGCACGCCGCTCGCCACGGACGCCGCCGTTCCGACGCTGCGAAGGTCCGGCTCCCGGTCCAGCGCGCCTGTCAGCAGTTCGGCGAAAGTCCTGTGGTCATCGATGGTCAGGATCCGCAGGGTGGCCCCGCCGGCGGGGGTGCCGGCGGCGTGTGCCTGGCCCGCCGGGTCCGCGGGAGCCGGTGCTGCCGCACCGCCGGTCAGCCGCAGGAGGCGGGCGTGTGCGGCACGCAGGGTATCGCCCGGGGTGCATCCCATTTCCTTGTGCAGGGTGCGTCTGCATTGCTCAAATGCCCTCAGCGCCTCGAGCGGCTGCCCTGATTCCTCCAGCCCCAAGACGAGGTACTGCCAGGCCCTCTCGTTGAGGAGATCGCCCTCCAGCGCCTCCCTCGCCCAGTGGACCGCGCGCTCGGGCTGATGGAGCGACAGCGCCATTTCGGCGGCCTGCGCCCGGGCCCTGCAGACCCGGTGCTCATGGTTATCCCGTTCCTCCTCAGCCCAGGGTGCCGTCAGCTCATCCCCCAGCAGGGGCGCGGATGCCATGCCCAGGGCTTCCTGCAGGAGCTCCAGGGCGTCGCCGGTCCCGCACCTCGAGGCCCGGCGCAATAAGTCATTAAAACGGCTGACGTCCAGGTCTACGAGGGCAGGATCCATGAAATATCCGCCTGTGACGGTCCGCAGCGGACCGGACTTGCCCTGGCCGGGCTGCAAATGGCGCCGAAGGACGCTGACGTAGCTTTCCAGCGTCGGCAGCGCCTCTGCCGGTGGCCGCCCGGACCACAGCACGTCGATGAGGCGGTCCTTTGATATGGGGGTGCCGAGATTGAGCAAGAGTATTTCAAGGACTTGCCGGGGTTTAGGGCCGCCAAGCTCGCCTGCTTCGAGGACGTCGCCGCCGCGCCGGATTCGCAGTGGACCGAGAATTCGGACATCGAGGACGCCCTGCGACCGCGAGTCCCCCTCCGTGGTTGATGGACCGGCACTCACTTGGGTCGGGGTGGGGAGCATGGCAGACCTGCAATTCGGACGGTAATGGTGCACCCCAAGTTTTTTCCATTGAGCCAGCCACGGCACGAGTATCGGCTACTCGTTTTCCTGGCGGTACAGCTGATCTGAGACGGGTACTCAGCCGCGTTCCCGGTGGTGCGCCGCCCCTAATGACAGCCCGGGCCCGCCCGGCAGCTCCAGCGCCAGATCGACGGCCCGGTCCGGAAGCTCGAACACAAGCGTGGCGTTGAGGCTTTGCCCCTGGGGGACGTCTGCGGGACCGGGAGAAAACCAGAGCGCTTTCCACGTCCCTGTTCCGAGACCTGACACGGAGTAGTCAGCGGGATCGTAGGCGAGGCCGCCTGCTTCCAGGGCCGTCAGCTCCACGAGCAGGCGTACCCGGTGCAGCCCCTCGGCAGGTGGATCGGCGAGCGCGGCAGAGGCGGCCGCCGGCAGCTCCCCGCCGCTCTCGACCGGCACGACGCCGTTAATGCGCGCCAGTCCCCCGGTGATGCCGGCCGAGGCGCCCAGCGGGGCGGGCGGTTTTCGCGGTGCAGCGGAGACGACGCCGGCAACAAGAGCCGCTACAAGGACGAGCAGGATTACCGGAACGAGGATTTTCGCGCGCTTCAGCGTGGCTAACTTTGACATGTGGGCCAGCTTCCCCGGAGCGCCCTAGGGAAACCCTTGGAACCAGCGGCGTCTGGGCACCGGCCCGCGGCAGCAGGTTCCCGTCATCACAGGATTGTTACAAGTCCCAGTCCATACCGTGACGCTCACACAGTGCGCCGGCCGGCGCACCCCTGTTCCTCCCGCCACGGCGGTGGGGCGAGAAAAGCACAGGATGGATGTCGTGATGAAACGAATACTTGCGTTCCTTATGGCGATTTTTGCGGTCGTCTCGTTGGCTGGCCTGGCCTCGGCCGCCGTCGGCCCTCCCGGAGTCAACGGGCCAGGGCTCGCGGAGGCCGGCCCCGTCGACGCGACGGACGGTTACCCGGTCTGGTATCGCGACCGTACCGGGCTCAGGCTGGAGAAGTGCATAGCGCAGGCCGATCCGCTGTGCCCGGCCCGCGGGCCGCTGCCCGATGAAGCCGCGCCGGTTTCGTTCCCGGACAACTACCCGGACGAGGGTTTCTATTCTCTGACCACCGGCACGATGGACACAGCGGGTGGTGGCAAAGCGCTCGCCGTGATCGCCCTGGAACAGGCGTTCGGCAGCGGACCGGTTGCCGACGGCGACCAGGTCACCTTCGCCCGGCTTCGGCTGAAAATCACCAATGTCAGGGACGGCGTCGATTACAAGTTCACCACCCCCGCGGGCACCAAAACCGTCCGGACATCGAAGCCGGGCATCGTCTTCGACACCGAGGACATCGGCATCGGCGGAAAGGGAGACTTCTCGGGCGCCCTGGGTGGACGGATCGGACCGTTCCTGACCTGGGATACCTACCCCACCGATCCGGCCCTGAAGCCCGACGCCAACGGCAAGAACACGTACGTCGGCGATGGCACCACCCCCCACAAGATCACCGGCAGCCCGTACGGGACCAATGTCTTCCGCATCGAGGGCCCGGGCATCAATCCGGGAACCACGGATGCATGCCCTTCCGTTTCCGGACCGGTGGCGGACTGCTTAGAAACCGACCTCTTCACGGTGCAGGGAAAACTCGCGACCAACAGCGGTGTGGCCCCGGAGCGGGCGACATATTCCAGGTCATCGCTCACTTCAGGGACCGTGGACGTCTTTGCATCGAGCGAATCCGGACCGCAATCAATTCAGCTCTCGGACTCGTCCGCCGGCAGCGCAGTCTTCAGTCCGACGGCGCTGGAGGGATCCGGCGGCAAGTACTTCGCCAGGATCGCGTTTGACGGACCCCAGCCGCCGGCTTCGGTCACTGTCACGAACTCGGGAGACGTTCCGGCGTCGGTGAAGAAGATCGACGTCGTTGACAGGGTCAGCGGTAAGGCCACCTTCAACACCGACAGCGGGGTGCTGACCATCGAAGCCGTGTCCAGCGATACGGCGGGTGGGCGGACCCTGACCGCCGTCGGGTTCGGCGAGCTCCCATCGGGTTCCCTGGCCTCGGGCCCTCTCGCAGCACCTCCTGTTTCTGTCACCGTTCGATCGGACGCCAACGGCGAAGTGGTGTTGCCTGTCGAGGTGACCGGCAGCGCCCGCGCGCCGATTCCAGTGGCGGCCCAGGCCGGCGCCGACCAAACGGTCCACGAAGGTCAGAAGGTAGACCTGGACGGGTCCGCCTCCAGCGGTCCGGTGTCCACCTACTCGTGGACCAGCCCGTCCGGAATTGTCCTGAGCGATCCCAACGCGATCCGGCCCAGCTTTACCGCCCCCTCGCCGGGAGACTACGTCTTTTCCCTCACGGTCAACGGGCCGGGCGGGCCGAGCACGGCAACTGTCACCGTGACGGTCACGGCATCCGTCCCGGCGGCGGCAAACGCCGGACCCAACCAGCAAGGCGTGCAACGCGGAGCCAAGGTCACCCTGGACGGCAGCGGTTCCACCGGCGCGGCTACGTATTCCTGGACGCAGCTTGTGGGCCCGGGTGATGCCAGCGTCACCCTCACCGGCGCCAATTCCGCCCGCCCCTCCTTTACGTTCCCGCTGTACAAGTACCCAGCGGGTTCGGGCGCGCTGACCTTCAAACTGACGGTTGGAAGCCCTGACGGGTCCTCAAGCGATGCCCAGGTGACGGTCACCCCGCGCGCCGACGCTGTGGTGGTTACCTCCGCCCGCTACACGGCCAGCAAGCGGGAATGGCGGGTGGACGGCACCAGCTCCATTCCGGCCGGTCAGTCGGTGACGATACACCTCGGCGGCTTGGACGGAACGGTCCTGGGCACGGCCATAGTGGACGCCACGGGAGCGTTTGCCCTGCGAGGTACATCGACTGTTGCAGGCCGGGCCGGTCAGAGTGTGAGCGTTGAGTCTCCGCTGGGCGGCACCGCAACCGGCTTTGCAATCCGTGTCCAGTAACCATCCTGCCGCCGGATCCCGGGAGGCGGCCGCCAGTCCGGCCGCCTCCCGGGACCTGGCCCAACAGACGCCGTCCACCGCCAGCGCGCTGTCCACCGGATCCGCGCCTGATGAGTGTGCCGGCACGTCCTTGCGGCTGCAGGTACTCGAAATCATTGACAGCCTTCTCAACAGCGACGGGCCGGAACTGGAAGAGCACCGGGTGCGTCTGCGGGGTCACGTCAACGAGCATCCCTGGGATCCGGAAACCGCGCTGTTGCAGTACCTCCGGAACCGCGAACAGCCACTTGGCACTCCACCGGGGCTGCCGGGGGCGGGCAAGTGATGGCGCGCCGGAGCAGGCCTTCTACCGAAGGTCGCGCTCAGGGGCAACCACATTCTCGACGGCGACCGTTTCGATGATTCTCGTCGATGGCTCACCGACCAGCGCCGGCGCCGTCACACCCGTTTTCCACGTATCGTTCTGCAGCCGGCCCAGGAAGTCCACCGCCGCCGCCTGGGTATCGAAATCCATCTCCAGCATCACATAATCATGCTGGTCAAGCGGGCGCGAGATCCGGTATGACCGCACGCCCGACGCGGCGCGGTCCAGCGGATCACTGTCAAAAGCCCGCCGCCACATGGCAAAATCCCGGACCTGGTGTTCGATCTGCAGGGTAATCACTGAGGCGCTCCTGTCGACGGTCTACACGCCCAACTGTAGGCCCGGAAGGCCCCGCCAAGTAAGGAGCGTGGCCGAAGTGATATTTCCCGATGGCGTCCTACGCCGGCTGGGATCCGGTGCTCGTGCTGGTCGGGGCGTTGGCCTGATCGGCCTGGTGGCGTTGCCGGCGGCTCGCCAGCAGGAACGGCACCGCGATCAACTCGATCACGCCGCCGATCGCCAGCGACGCCGCGTAGCTGTACACATCGGCCGCCCGGCCGAGCAGCGGCTGGACCACCACGCCACCGCTTGAGCCCATGAGGGAATCGAAGCTGAGCACTGTGGCCCGTTGCTTCGAGGCGATCATGTCGTTCAGGTACGCCTGCCGCACCGGGATGCCCGCCGATGACACCATTGCCCAGACCGCCAGCAACACCAGGGCCACCCAGAACACGTGGGTGAACCCGAGCACCACCAGGATCATCGTGTCAAAGATGCTGCTCAGGATTAATACGGTGGTGCGCCGGCGGAAAAGGCGCCGGACCCGCGGAGCCATCCAGCCGCCGAGCACCTGTGCCCCGGCCACGATGGCCGCCGCGAGGCCCGCGATGGAATACGCGTGAGGGTCCCCATAAAGCTCAAGCAGGTACGGCTGGAGGGCGTAAAACACATAGATCCCGACGCCGGCGGTGAACGGCGCGGCCAGCATCACGTAACGTACGGGCGGATTCTTCAGGCCGTTCTCGATCGAGGCGTTGAGTACGGCCCGGGTCGCCTGAAGGGGATGGCTCGAGCGTTCGGGCGTGAACCCGACGTCGTGCATGAGCCCAAAGGCGACGGCGAACATGGCCAGCAGCACGCCCACGCGCAGCAGGAACGGCACGCCCAGATTGGTGGCCTGCGCAATCACGCCGCCGGCGACGGAACCGGCGAGCATCGCGACACCGGCGACCATCTGGCCCCGGCCGAGCACCGCCTCCATCCCGCCTTCATACCCCGAGAAGCGCAGGGCATCGACGAGCCAGGCCTCCACCGCTCCAGAGAAGAAAGTGAAGCCCAGGCCGAGCAGGACCGACACCACAGCCCACCACAAGAACGGGGCGGAAAACTGCCAGAGCAGGTAGTACAAGTAGGTCGAGACGGCGAGAGTCACGGTTCCGAGCAGGAAGGACACGCGGCGCCCCCAACCGTCGGCAACCACCCCGGTGGGCACCTCGAACAGCACCATGCCGGCCGTGAAGAAGGCATTTGCGGCAAACGCCTCGAAGTTACTGAGTCCGGCATCGAGCAGGAAGAGGGTGTTGATCCCCCAGATGAACGAGGCCGCAAGGGTATTGCCCAGCGTCAACGTCAGATAGATGCGCTGAATCTTTCGGGCGGCGGCGTTCATCGCGTCGCCGTCCCCGCCCGGGCGAGGAGGGAGCACGAGCCCATTCTCGTCTCCCCTGCCGGCGCGCGCCAGTGCAGATCAGGCTGAGGGCACGACGTGAATGATCGACCCGGAGCGGCCAGGCCTGYTCAGCTGCCCGGGGTCGTGTAGAACGACTGCCGGCGGGCGTATTCATGGACCCGGTCCAGGGTGGCGATCTGTTCGCGTGCCTTGGTGGCCAGTCCGTCGAACCTGGAACCGTCCAGTCCCAGATCGCCGGCGAGGTCGTGCAACGTCTGCCACAGCCCCAGTTTTCCCATCACCGCCGACCGCATGACCTCGGACTCCAGCACCAGCGTCATCGGCGAGCGGCTCACCACCCGCCCGTTGAGCTTGAGTCTGCCGRCACGCTCCGCGACCCACGCCGCCACCCGCCGCGGAGTTCGCCGCGGCAGGCCAAAATCCCCCACTAGTCCGCGCACGTACTCCCGCTCCTCCCTGATCTCGGTGGCAAGCGCCGCAAGTTCGGCGTGGAAGGGAGTGTCCGTGAAGTCGCGCGCCATGCGCTCTATGCGGCCCTGCCCCGCGGTGGCCCCCGCGACGTGGTCCGAGAGGTAGAGCCCGAACAATTTCTTATCGATCCTGCCGGAAATCTTCGGTGCCATGAAAGCCCCACTCTGGTCGAAGGGTTGCGTCGGGTTCACCACCCTACCGGAGCGCACGTCACGCCAAGAAGTACTGTCCCGGTGCGGAATCGCCGCGGGCCGGTGGCTGCTGGGCGTTCCGGAGTGAGCGTCCCGGTGCCAGACTTTATCCACTGGAGTAATGCCGAGGAGGAGGATCCTGGTGGCCCACACGGCTGAGGCCGTTTTGCACGACGGCACGAGAATTCCCATTCTGGTCAGCGGCGAAGGCCGGGCGCTTCTCATCCCCGCGAATTTGTCGCCGCGTTCAGCGTCGGAAGCCCAAACGATGCTCGACTGGGGCGCGGACCCTGACCTCGGGCCCAATCTTGTGGCGGGTCTCTCGCAGTCCTATCGGGTGGTCGTGGCCGACTACGAGGGGCACCGGATGGCGCACCCGGCGCCGGCTACTCTCACCCCGGAGAACGTCACCGCAGATTTGCTGGCTATCGCTGATGCGGCACACGCCGAGACCTTCGGGTACTACGGGTACTCCTGGCTGGCCCTGTGTGGTTTACAGCTGGCGATCCGCACAAATCGGCTCTGGGCGCTCGTCATGGGCGGATTCCCGCCACTCGAGGGCCCGTATGAAAGCATGTTGGCGGTGACGGAGGCGGCCCACACGGCGGCTGCCAGATCCCCGGAACAATCGCAGGCGGTCAACGTCCCGGTCGAACCAGGCGACTGGGATGCCGCCAGAATACAGACCAACGAAGCACAAACCCGGCAGTTCGTCACGCTGTACGAAGCGCTCCAAGGCTTCGACGATTCAACTGTTGGCGTGGCGCCGGATCTGCCCCGGCTTGCGTTCGCCGGCTCCGCCGATCAAATCGTTTACGGACCACGCTGGGGAGACGTGACGGTGCGAATCGGCGAACCGCTTGCGGCCCATGAGCGCGAGCTCATCGAGGCCGGGTGGGACGTGCAAGTACTCCCGGCACTTGATCACCTGAGCGCGATGCACAGCGACGTCGTCGTTCCCCTCCTGCAGACCTGGCTCGGCAAGGTGAGCCGGGAGCAGTAGGAAACGGATCCGATAAGTGGCACGTGCTATCTGCTCAGGCGGAAGACGTCGGCCTTGATCTCGTGGTGTCCGGTCTTGCGCTTGCCGGCCGGCGTCCCGTACAGGACCAAGGCAGCCCTGCCGCCGTCGAGCACGGTGATCCCCTCGGCATGGTCTTCACCCTCACCGAACGGCGCGTCGAATTCGCAGTGCAGGTCGCCTTTCTGAAGGACGGCCTCGGCTTGGGACGTCAGCGCATTCCGCCAGCGAAACACCGCTGTGCGCCCGTCGAGCTCCATAGTGGGTCCGGCCAGGACGAGCAGGTCTTCGCCGTGACGGCACAGGTCCCGCACGCCCAAACCATGCAGGTGGAGGAAATGCTTGCGGTAGCGCCGGTTGCCGGGGCCAATCGGCTGCGACTCCAGGCGGGTCCCGTCACCAACCTGGAGCTCGATGATCATCGCCCAGCCGCGCAGCACAGGCCCGCGCAATCCGATGAACACGCGGTTCCCGGCTGCGGCGAGGCCCTCGCAGTCAATACCGTTGTCCTTGCCCGGGATCGGGCGCGACCCGGTATGCGAGGTCTGTATGAAGCTCCCCAGGTGGGGGTCATCGGCCAGAAGATCCACCAGGTCCGCGCCCCGGCCAAGGCCCAATACGGCGGGCTGTTGCTGCTCCGTCGGGCGGCCGCCGGGTTCGAGGAGGGTCTTGGTGGAGAGCCGGGCCAACACCCGCCGGCGCTGGCTGACCTGCACCGTCGCCAGGGATCCCTGCGCCTCTGCGGGCGTGGCGTTGTTCTTGACCTGTTTGCGGGCCGCGCTGTGCGATCCGACCAGCCACAGCGTGTCACCTTCGACATCCAGGCCTTCGATGTCCATCTCACCGCTGTCCCCAGGCAGCTCAAGGAGGTGGGTGAGATCGAAGCTGCGATGGGCGCGCGCCCGGCCGCCGGCCTCAAGCGTGAGCCGCTCAAGGCTGGTTGTCTCATCATTGGCGACCCAAAGGTGGAGGCCCTGGCGGGCGACCGCGGACAACCCGTCGCGGAGGTCGGCCTTAGGATCGAGGGTGCTGCGCTGATCGAGTATGAGGGTGATTTCGCCGGAGGGCTCGTCCGGACGCGGCCATCCGCTCACCGGGGATCACCCCGCCTCATCAGCAACAGTCGGTCCCTCATTTCTGCTCCAATGCTTCAGGACGTCACCATCATCATCCACCGGTCTCACGCGCTAGCCCGGGTCGAGGGCGTCCCGCGCTCTCCGTTCGCGCAGCCAGGGGATGAGGCCGCCTGCCAGGAGCATGTCCACCTGACGGCTGGAGAGGCTGTGCCGCACAGGGTAGACCTCGCCGCGGGTCACGTTCTGCACGAGGATCTCCTTGCCTGTCATGAGGGCGTCGTGGAGTCCTGTCAGCGCGAGCATATCGCCTTGTTCGATGCGGTCGTGATCGGCGGCATTCGTGAACTCGAGTGCGAGGACGCCGAAATTAGCCAGGTTCTGCCAGTGGATCCGCGCGAACGAGACCGCCACCACTGCGCGCAGCCCGAGGAAGCGCGGGGTGATAGCGGCGTGTTCCCGTGAGGATCCCTGGCCGTAGTTCGTGCCGCCGACCAGGATGTGGCCCGTCGAGTCGCGGCTTCCTGCGGCGCGGGCGGGGTAGGTGGGGTCGACCTGGTCGAAGGTGAATTCGGCGAGTTTGGGGATGTTGCTGCGGTAGGGCAGAACCCGTGCACCGGCTGGCAGAATCTCATCCGTGGAGACATCATTGCCCACGACCAAGGCGACTGGTGCCTCGATGCGGTCGGCGAGGGGGCCGAATACGGGAAGCGAGGAAATGTTTTCGCCCTTGACCAGTGCTACCTGTGCCGCTTCCTCCGGCGCCAAGGGTTTCTCCAGCATTGCCAGGTTCACGCTCGACACGTCGGGAAGTTCGATCTCGGGGTATTCCAGGTCGAAGAGCTCTGTCAGGTCCCGCGGGTCGGTGATCGTTCCGGTGAGTGCGGCAGCCGCGGCCGTCTCCGGTGAGCAGAGGTAGACCGAGTCCTCCTTCGTGCCCGAGCGGCCGGGAAAGTTGCGCGGCATTGTGCGCAGGCTGTTGCTTCCGTTCGCGGGGGCCTGGCCCATACCGATACAGCCCATGCAGCCGCTCTGATGCAGCCGGGCTCCGGCGCTGATCAGATCAAACGTGGACCCCATTTTCGTGAGGTCCTGCAGGATTTGTCGGGAACTCGGATTGACGTCGAAAGACAGTCCGGGGTGGCACTGCCGCCCCTTCGTGATTGCGGCGACAATGGCGAAGTCGCGCAAGCCCGGGTTCGCTGAGGACCCAATCACGACCTGAGTCACCGCCCTGCCTGCAACCTCCCGCACCGGAACGACGTTGCCGGGTGAGCTGGGCAGGGCGATGAGCGGCTCGATCGTGGAGAGGTCGATCTCGTCGGTCACGTCGTAGGTGGCATCGGAATCGGCGAGGAGTTCGGTGAAGTCGCCCTCGCGCTGTTCGGAGCGCAGGAAGGCCCGGACCTGGTCGTCGGCCGGGAAGACCGTGCTGGTTGCACCGAGTTCGGCGCCCATGTTGGCGATCACGTGCCGGTCCATAGCGCTCAGGGTGGCGAGGCCGGGACCGTGGTATTCGATGATCCGGTCCCTGCCGCCCTTCACGCCGTGCCGGCGCAGCATTTCGAGAATGACGTCCTTGGCGCTGGTCCACGGCGGCAGCTTGCCGGTAAGCCGGACGCCCCAGATCTCCGGCATCTTCAGGTAGAGCGGCTCGCCCGCGATTGCCAGGGCTACCTCGGTGCCGCCGACGCCGATTGCCAGCATCCCCAGTGAACCTGCGGCCGGGGTATGGCTGTCGGAGCCGACCATGGTTTTGCCCGGACTGCCGAACCGTTGCATGTGCGTCGGATGCGACACCCCGTTGCCGGCCTTCGAGAACCACAGACCAAACCGGCGGCAGGCCGAGCGGAGAAAATCATGGTCCTCCGCGTTCCTGCTGTCAGCCTGCAACAGGTTGTGGTCCACGTACTGCACGGATACTTCAGTTTGTGCCTGGTCGAGCCCTAGGGCCTCCAGTTCAAGCATGACCAGCGTCCCGGTCGCGTCCTGGGTGAGGGTCTGATCGATATGCAAAGCAATCTCATGTCCGGGAATCATCTCCCCGGCCACCAGATGGGATGCTATGAGCTTTTGGGCCACGTTGTGGGCCACGGTGGGCTTCCTTACTCGATGGGGAGGCCGGACGCCGCCGTCGACAATGAACCGGCCACCGGGCACTCCCTATCCCCAAAATAGTCCACTCCCGGCGCCGGGAACAGTGGAGATTAGACGCCCTCTGGCAAGGATGCCTGGGCGGTACCGGCGCTCGTGGTATTCCAGGAGCTGAGGAAGGCCAGGGCCGCAGCCAATCCCGCACTGAGCACAACGGCTCCCAGCCACATCGACACGGGCCATTGAATCGATGAACCCACGGCGATGCCGGCCAGTTGGCCTGTCCAGATCAGTGCCGCCAGTATTGCGGTGACCGCCGGCAGCCGGCGCCTCAGCCACGGCCCCGGCCGTCGGGCGAGCAGCACGTCAGCCACGACCGCGGCAGCCATGGCCCCGGCCGCGCCGGCGACCGCTGCCGGGCGCAGCCCCGACATGGCCAGGGGCAGCCACGCCACCACGGCGACCAGGATGGTGGCAATGCCGTAGGGCGGCCGACRGGATCCGGAGAGGGTGTAGAGGAAGGGGGCGATGATCAGCGCTGTGGTCACCAGATAGCTGGCCAGTCCGAGGGCCGGGGGCAGCTCCGCCTGGGTGTGCCCGGGGCTCCCGATCGGCGTCTGTAGATATGGGACGGCCGGCGGGGTACGGACGAAGGCCGAGCAGTAGATGAGGAAGAAGGCCCCCAGGCCGGTCATCAGGGCGAGAGACAGTACTGCAGGCGGCGTCCATTTGAAGGCCTCTGAGCCGCTGGCGGCCCGTGCACTACGGATGCCGGTGCCGAGGATGAGGAAGAGGCTGAACCCCAGCAGCAAGTGTGTGGGGCTCACCAGCGCATCCAGGGAGACTTCGATGCCCAGGATCTCATGCCAGGCCAGATCCAGAACGCCGGCGACGGCGAAAAGGACGAGTCCGGTGACCGTGCCCCGGTAGCCGGCCGGTACCGACCGGGTCAACGGCCGCCCTGGCTGACGGTTCCTCCAGATCACGCTTGCCGTCCACGCGGCGGTGGCCACGAGGCCCGAATATAGCGCTGCGTGCCATGGGGTGAAGAAGGTTTCCAGTCCGGGAAGGTGCAGGTGGGCCCAGCCGTCCAGGAAGACTGCCAGGAGGAGCCAGATGCCCAGCAGTTCCGTCACAAGATCGTTCCGGGCCCCTGCCCGGAGGGTCCGTGCTGCCGTGTCAACCATGGTCGCTCTCCTCGCACTCAACGTGACTACCGTCCCTCACATGGGCGCGGTCATCTGGAGCCCGGGCAGCAGCTCCGGGTGGGCCGGGACGAACAGCGCGAAAACAATCAGTGAGACTCCAGTGATCCGGCTCAGGGCGGGCCCGTATTTCCACGTCTTCTCCAGGAAGATGACTACCGTGAGCACCGCCATCCATGCCAGGTTCATCACGCCAACAGCAATCAGCACCACCATGAGTCCCCAACAGCAGCCCACGCAATACACGCCGTGGTACATGCCGACCCGGACATCCCGCAGGCGGCCCTTGTACCCGGATACGTGCAGCAGGAATGCTATGGGCGACCGGCAGTGCCTGAGACAGAAATCCTTCAGCGGGGTCAGCTGGTAGGCGCCGGCCGCCACAAGCACTCCAGCTCCGACCCAAGGTGCGATATCCGCCTCGTCCTCAGCCAGCAGCGCAGACAGCGCCGCGGCCGCGTAGGCAACGACTCCGAATCCGATCCACGTCAAAAGGTAACCGCCGACCAGAGCAGTTGTCCGGATGGCCCGGACCCGGCGGCTGCGGACGGCACGGATGGACCTGAGGTACGTCGAAGTGAGAGGCGCGAGCGCCGGCAACATCATGGCTGCCATCATCAGCGTCCACACGCCCAGGAAACCCCAGAGCCCCAGTCCCATGGTTCCCGGGCCTGTGGACATGTCGGCGAGGCCTACGAAAGTCAGATACCACGCCAGTGCGGCGCACCCGATCAACGCCAACTCTGCGGCATGGTGGCTAACTGTCAGGCCGCTCCTGCCCGGCACCTAAGCGGACCAGGCGAAGGGGGCCGAGAAGGAGTTCTTCCCGGCGTTATCCCAAGTCATCCCGAACACGTCGACGCGGGCGGTGCTGGATGTGCCGGCTGCCAGAGTGTCGGCCGGGAATCCGACCCCGCTAAGTTTCACGCCTCGCCCGGTGGAATCAAATGGATTCATGAAGTCCTCGACCACCATCTCGACTGCACTGCCAATGCGGACCTGGTGGACACGCCCGTTGTCGGCGTAGGCCATGTCCAGGGATTCCATGCCTGCCATTTCACCGATCAAGGGGGCGAGGCCCTCCATCGGTCCGCCGAGCTGTCCGCCGAAGACTGCACCGAGCGCTTCGGCCTGCTCAGCTGAGGCGGCGGCATCCATCAGAACGCCGACCTTCCAGCCCCCGTCACTCATCAGAGCCGGGGTGTCGGCTAGGACGCAGACTGTCAGACCGCCGACGTCGACACCGTTCACTTCGCCGGTTTCGACGTGGAAGGCCAAGGCCACGTTGCATCGTTCGTTATCCGCCGGCGCGGTCTGCCCTGAAGCCGTACACGGGCAGACCATGTCGCAGTTGCAATTCTCAAAATATGTACCCTCGAGATGCCACGGCATTTGGGGCTCCTTTCGAAGAGGCCCCCCAAAAATAAAGTCTCCTCGCGGCCCTGAACAGTGTCAACGGTGGATGGTGACCGTGCATGAGGCCCTCCGGGCCCGGCTAACTGGCCGGCGTCACGACGTCCTCCAGCACTGACCTGTCGAAGAATCGGACTTCGCCGGTTGCCTCGAAGAACACTGGAACTACTGAAGTGCTCGGGTCCTTCGAGGTTTCGTAGATCTCGGGCGCGCTCCCGTGTTTTCGCGCGATGGTTCCAACCAGGTCAGTGCCGCGAACCCGGACGGTTCGATATTTATAGCTCATTTGGATCCTTTCATCTGCCGACCCCTTCGTCTGCCAAGGCAAACCCTACTCCCGAAAAAGCGTCGGCCAGCCGCTACTTGCGTGCCAGAATCCTCATATGACCAAGGAACGAAGTGAACTGAAGAGCACCGGATACGAGATCTTCATCGGTATCCTTTCGATCCTGTCGATCCTCAATCTCGTGCTCTTGTATGTCGTGCAGGACCAATACCTCGACAGCGTACTCACCGTGATGAACGCCATTTTCAGTGTGATCTTCCTCGCTGACTTCCTCTACCGGATCATCACCGCGCCATCGGCCGGCGCCTATTTCTTCAAGCACTTCGGCTGGGCCGACCTGTTGGCCAGCGTGCCTGTCGCGCAATTCAAGATCCTGCGCATCTTCCGGCTGATCCGGGTGTACCGCCTGCTCCGCGAGGTCGGCATTCGCGCGATCAGCCGCGCGCTGATCAAGGATCGGGCCGGCAGCTCTCTGTACATACTGCTGCTCATGGGCATTCTCGTGCTGGAATTCGGAAGCTTCGCCATGCTCCGCGTCGAGCAGTACGCCCCGGGGGCCAACATCACGACCGCCTCGGACGCCATCTGGTACACGATCGTCACGATCTCGACAGTCGGATACGGTGACCAGTATCCGGTCACCGAACCGGGCCGAATCATCGGGGCAGGCATCATTGTCCTCGGAGTCGGCATCTTCGGCACATTCACCGGCTACCTGGCCAACTTCTTCCTGTCCCCCAAGAGTCCCGCACCGCCGGTCGATGCGGCTGGCACGGGCACCGCGACGGTCGACGGACTCCGCCTGCGCCTCGAAGAGTCCGAAGCCAAGCTCACCGAGATCAGAAAGCTGCTTGCCGGGCCAACCGGGTGAACGTCTCCCCGTAGTCGCTCGGGGATGTTGCAACGCAACGCTTCGCCCCATAGCTGCCGCCATCTGACCCGGCACCGCCTGTTGAAGGATCGCTCATCCCGACGGGGGCGTGAACTGGCTGGCGGTGAACTCCGCTCCCTGGGGGTCCCGGATCAGTGCCGTGCGCGTCCACTCGGTGTCGTTTTGGCTTAGGACTTGGGCGCCGAGTCGCTTTGCATCAACCACCGTCTGGTCCCGGTCGGCAACGGTGAACGAGACGTGCCAGTGCGACGGCTCGCCGGGGGCGGTGGGCGCGATCCAGGCGATCGCGTCCTCGAAGCCAGGTGGGGCGGCCAGCCCTGACTGCCTGGCCCTGATGCCGGGATCGACTGTCGCCTCAAGGTGATCACCATAACCGGGCCTGCGGATCATCATGGCGAAGCCGAGGTCGTCGACCTGCCAGCCGAACGCGTCTTCGTAGAACTTAATGGCCGCGCCGGGGTTAGGCGTGTGGAGATCGCTGAAATTCCAGGCCCCTGGCTGATTGGCCACTTGTGCCCCCAAGCGTCGCCTGGCCTGCCAGATGCGGAACTCGGCGCCCTCCGGATCGGTCAGGACCGCACTGYGGCCGCCCTCGCCCGCATCGGCAGGCGCAGATCGCACCGTAGCGCCGGCAGCGACCAGTCGCTGCACCGCTGCATCCGCGTCCTCGACCGATACGTAGGTACTCCACGCAGCGGCACCCTGGGTGCCGGCCATCCCAGCGACGTCTTCGCCGTCGAGCTTTGCTATCAAGTACCGGCCCCTTGCTCCCGCCGGCATGGCGTCCTCAAACGTCCAGCCGAAGATTCCGGCGTAGAACTCGGCGGCCGCCTCGACGTCAGGCTGCTCGGTGTCGATCCAACTCGGGACGCCCTGCGGGTAGGTCCGTTGGGTCATGTCTCGCTCCCGTCCATGGACATAGCCTAGCGATCCCGAGCCTGGCCGGGCCCTCAACTTCTCTATTAGGTAGTCTTACTAGGCACGCTTCCATCAGAGGCGAGGAGGTTGAAGTGGCCGGACATAGGGAATTGGTGGATTCTCCGGAGAGTGACTGTGGCGTTCTGATCGTGGACGCTGAGGACGCTTGACGGGTCTTTCGGACCCCGGACTGGAAGAATCCGTTATAGGGCGAGCCCTTGCCGGGTCCGGCGCATGCGGCCGCCCTCAACAAAAGGTGGGGTAGCAATGGCGTCAGGCTCAAAATCCGAAAAGAAACGCGGCGTCCTTTTCGACGTCGATGGGACCTTGATTGACTCCAGCTATTTCCACGCCCTTGCCTGGTGGCAGGCGTTCCGGCGGGAGGGGCTGGACATCCAGATCTCCGCCATCCACCGCTGCGTTGGCATGGGCGGCGACAAGCTCATCGAACACTTGGTTCCCGGGTGCACCAAGGACATGCAGGAAGGCTTCAAATCCGCGCACGGCGCCGTGTTCTCCACCTTCTGGCCTTCCCTGCGGCCTTTCGACTCTGCCCGGGACCTCCTGGCCGCGTGCTCCGGCGCCGGGCTGGCCGTGGGCTTGGCATCTTCGGCGCAGCAGCGCGACCTGGACGTCACCCGGCGCCTCCTGGACGCCGGCACGTCCATCGATGCGTGGACCAGTTCCAACGACGCCGACGAGAGCAAGCCCGCTCCCGACATCCTCCTAGCGTGCCTGGACAAGCTTGAACTCAGCCCGGCGGACGTCGTGTATGTTGGCGACGCCGTCTGGGACGTGTTGGCCGCCGCGGCAATCGGAGTTCCCGCCATCGCCCTGACCTGCGGCGGAATCAGCGAAGCCGAGCTGCGGGAGGCCGGCGCCGCAGAGGTATACGACAATCCGCGGCACCTGTTGGAGAACCTTGAAAGCAGCGCTATTGGAAAGCTGAGCGCCGGATCGCAGGGCGCCTAAGCTTCTCGTCGCGGGTCTGTACATTGAGCCCGATAAGCGTAGTCGAGGCCCAGTGCCGTGCACAGCCCCTGCCCAGGGGCCTCCGATCGCATGAACTGCCAGCCCCCGGCAGCACGGACTGGAATTCGTAGTCCGTGCTGCCCATCGGGTGTCCTGCCTCTCCTACCCTCGGAGCCGTGCTGTCAGTTCGCCTCGGCGCCGGCCTCGGCCTCGACGGTCGCGCCGGCGAGCCGGAGCCAGGTATCCACCACGGTGTCGGGGTTCAAGGAGACGGAATCGATGCCTTCCTCGACCAGCCACTCGGCGAAGTCCGTGTGGTCGCTGGGACCCTGGCCGCAGATGCCGACATACTTGCCGCGCGCCTTGCAGGCCTTGATGGCCATGCTCAGGAGCTTCTTGACGGCGGGGTCGCGTTCGTCGAAGCCGCCAGAGACAATCGCGGAATCCCGGTCCAGGCCCAGGGCCAGCTGGGTCATGTCATTGGAGCCGATGGAGAATCCGTCGAAGTAGTCCAGGAACTCGTCGGCGAGCAGGGCGTTGGACGGGATCTCGCACATCATGATCACCTCGAGGCCGTTCTCGCCGCGGGTGAGGCCATTCTCCCCCAACAGTTCAATGACGCCGCGGGCCTCGTCCAAGGTCCGCACGAAGGGGATCATCAGCTTGACGTTGGTAAGCCCCATCTCGTTGCGGACGAAGGACAGGGCCTCGCACTCAAGGTCGAAGCAGTCCCGGAAGGATGGCTCCAGATACCGTGAGGCACCGCGGAAGCCGATCATCGGGTTCTCCTCATGCGGCTCGTAGGCGGGTCCGCCAATGAGGTTGGCGTACTCGTTGGACTTGAAGTCGGACATGCGCACAATCACGGGTTCCGGCGCGAAGGCCGCCGCGATGGTGGACACGCCTTCGGCCAGGCGCTTGATGTAGTAGTCGCGCGGGCTGTCGTACGCCGCGATCCGCCCACGGATTTCCGCGGCGACGTCAGCCGGCTGCTCGTCCAGGTTCAGCAGCGCCTTGGGGTGGATGCCGATCTGGCGGTTGATGATGAATTCGAGCCGGGCCAGGCCCACCCCGTGGTTGGGCAGCTGCGCGAAGGTGAACGCCTGCTCCGGGGTGCCGACATTCATCATGACCTTGACGGGAGCCTCGGGAAGCTGGGTGATCTCGGTTTCCTCGACGCTGAAGTCCAGGAGGCCCTCATAGATGACACCGGTCTCGCCGTCGGCGCAGGAGACGGTCACCTCTAGGCCGTCGGAAAGCACGTCGGTGGCCGCGCCGGTGCCGACGACGGCGGGAATCCCCAGTTCCCGGGCAATGATGGCCGCGTGACAGGTGCGTCCGCCGCGGTTGGTCACAATGGCGGAGGCGCGCTTCATGATCGGTTCCCAGTCCGGGTCGGTCATGTCGGCGACGAGGACGTCGCCGGTCTTGAAGGCGGCCATCTGGTCGATCGACGTGAGGATGCGGACGCTGCCGGCGCCGATGCGCTGACCGATGGCGCGGCCCTCGACCAGCACCCGGCTGGTCCCGTTGAGCCGGAAACGGCTCAGGCTGCCGGAGGCCCGGCGGGACTGCACGGTCTCCGGGCGCGCCTGCAGGATGTACAGGCCGCCGTCGATCCCGTCCTTGCCCCATTCGATGTCCATCGGGCGGCCGTAGTGGTTCTCGATGGCGACGGCGTGCCGGGCGAGCTGCTCGACGTCGTCGTCGCTGAGGCTGAAGCGGTTCCGCAAGGAGGCCTCGACCGGGACGAAGTCGATGGTGCGGCCGATTTCGCGGCTGGCCGTGTAGGTCATCTGGAGGGCCTTCTCGCCCAGTCCGCGTTTGAGGATGGCCGGCCGGCCGGCCTGCAGCGCGGGCTTGTATACGTAGAACTCGTCGGGGTTGACGGCGCCTTGGACGACGGCCTCGCCGAGGCCGTAGGAGGACGTGACGAAGACGGCGTCCTGGAACCCGGACTCCGTGTCCATGGTGAACATGACGCCGGAGGCCCCGACGTCGGAGCGCACCATGCGCTGGATGCCTGCCGAGAGCGCCACCTCGGCGTGCTCGAACTTGTGGTGCACCCGGTAGGCAATCGCCCGGTCGTTGTAGAGGGACGCGAACACATCCTTGATGGCGAGCAGGATGTTCTCGATGCCGCGGACGTTCAGGAACGTTTCCTGCTGCCCGGCGAAGGAGGCGTCGGGGAGGTCTTCCGCCGTGGCGCTCGAACGCACGGCCCAGGACAGGTCCTCAGAGCCGCCGTGCTTGTCCACCAACTGCTGGTAGGAGGCGCGGATCTGCGCTTCGAAGTCCGGCAGGAAGGGCGTCTCACGCATGAGGGCCCGGATTTCCTGCCCGGCTGCGGCGAGGGCGGTGACATCGTCGGTGTCCAGACCGACCAGCCGGTCGGCGATCTTCTGGTCCAGACCGGAATCCGCCAGGAAGTTGCGGTAGGCATCCGCGGTGGTGGCGAAGCCGTCCGGGACCTGGACGCCGGCAGAGGTCAGGTTCTGCACCATCTCGCCGAGGGAGGCGTTCTTTCCACCCACCCGGTCCAGGTCCTTGAGTCCGAGTTCTGAGAACCACAGGATGTCTGTCGTCATTTTTGCTGCTCCTTTGCAGATGATGGCATGCAAGTGCGCCGCCCGCTCGCGGCGATGGCCGGTTGATGGGCGCAAGTTCTGTCCACATTGACAGGTCTCCAGCACACTTTCCACATGACGTGCGCCACACCCGGCTTGTGAAATTTTTCCCTAATGCTTGAGGTTCATCCGCTGCAGGATGGTGGCCGCCATTTCCTCCACAGACACCGTCGCTGAATTCAGGTACGGAATTCTGTGGGAGACGTACAACTGCTCGGCGCTTCGCAGTTCGAAGCCGCACTGCCGCAACGACGCGTAGGGTGAGCCGCGGCGCCGTTCGGTGCGGATCTGGCTCAGGCGCAGGGGGTTGGAGGAGAGTCCGAAACATTTCTCAACGAAAGGCCTCAGCGGTTTGGGGAGCCCTTCGCGTTCAAAGTCTTCGTCCACCAGCGGGAAGTTCGCGGCGAAAATGCCGTGCTGCAGCGCCAAGTACATGGTGGTGGGAGTCTTTCCGCAGCGGGACGGCGCCACCAGGATGACTTGGGCCTTTTCCAGCGCCCGCAGGCTCTGGCCGTCGTCGTGTTCCATGGCGTATTCGACGGCTGCCATCCGGGATTGATAACGCTCCGCATTGCCCAGGCCGTGGGCCCTGCCGGGTTCGCCGCTGGCCGGGGAACCGAGGGCCTGCTCCAGCTGCCCTACGTGTGTCCCGATGAGGTCCACGATGATTCCCTGGCACGTCGCCAGGACCTGGCGGATGTCGCTGCTGACCGCGGTGGAAAAGACGATCGGCTGCAGGCCGGTGGCGGCCAGTTTGTCGATAGTGCCGACCACGGTCCTGGCCTGCTCGACTGTCGTAATGAAGGGGACCGTGATGCGGTCAAAGTGATTCGCGGGGAACTGCGTCAGCAAAGTGTTGCCGAGCGTTTCCGCGGTGATGCCAGTGCTGTCCGAAAGGAAGTAGACAGGCCGAAGATCGTCTTTGGTCATGAACGCATTCTCCACCAGGAACGGTCCCCGCCCGGCATCGGGCAGCCGGCAGGCCCTTACCGTGCCCCGGCCACAGACGTAGACTGCTCGCTGACAAACGCCACCAGCTATCCGGGAGATGGACATGAGCTATGCAGGGACCGGGAACGAGAAGGCCGTCGCGGCAAGCGACCTTAACCGGACACATGTCGGACTGACCGTGAGCTTCCAGCCGGACGAATTTACCGTGGTCTTCGGCCGGATTGGCGCCATTGCCCGCAAGGAGGGCGGTGTGACCATCGCGCTGGCAGGGGTGGACGGTGCGGGTGGCCTGCCGTCCCATTACAGCCTGCCGTCCGCCCAACTGGTGTACGTCCAGCCGGACATGCTCACCAATACCGAGTCGGCCGTCAAGGATTTGTTCGGCAAGGTGCAGGAGAATCTGCGGAGCCACAAGGGAGATTAGCGGCCGGACGCCTTCTAGGGACCCTTGTCTGCGTCCTGGGGCTGGAAGTTGCATCCACTTCCCGATTACCCCGCGCGGCGAAATAGTGCACTGACGCAAACTTGCAGTTGTGCATTTCTTGCAGTCGTGCAATTATTGTTGTATGAGCGAAACCCCTTCTCCCGGCCTGAGGGAGCGCAGGAAGGTTGAAACTTGGACCGCCATCCACGAAGCCGCTGCTTCCCTGGCACTCCAGGGGGACGCCGGACAGGCCACTGTTGAAGCGATCGCGGACGGCGCCGGGGTATCGCCCCGGACTTTCTTCAATTATTTCCGCACCAAAGAGGACGCGGTCCTTGGTCTTCGCGAGCCCTTCCTGGACCCGGAACTATCAGGCCGGCTGTCCACCGATGACGACCTCCTGGGGCAGGTGTCGCGGCTGCTCGTGACGGTGGCCCGAACGGCGATCGGAGACACCGACTCGGCACGGCTGCGCGAACTCACGGCCCGGTATCCGAATCTGCACAAACGCATGATGGAGTACATGACCCAAGCCGAGGCCCTGGTCCGCGAGTCAGTGGCCGGGCTGCTGGCCAACGATCCTTCATGGTCCGCCGGGGCCGAAGGCTTTGGCCCCGAGGAGACCGCGCGGATGCTGGTGATGCTCGCAGGTGTCCCGGCCCGTTTTAGCGCCACAAACCCCGATGCCGACGTGGCCCAAGGCCTCCCCGAAGACCTCGGCCCCGCTCTGGCTCTTTTTCATCATCTGCAAAGGAAACTTTCATGACCACGCAAGCAGTCCCCGCCGCAGGGCAACACGGAGAGAAACAGCACGTCATGCTGCTGTTCGTCGGCCTGATGCTCTCGATGCTCCTCGCCGCATTGAATCAGACAGTTCTGAGCACCGCGCTGCCAACCATCGTCGGTGAACTCCACGGCGTCAACGACATGCTCTGGGTCATCACGGCCTTCATTCTCGCCTCCACCATCACCATGCCGATCTACGGCAAGCTCGGCGACCTGATGGGCCGCAAGGCCCTGTTGATCGCCGCCATCATCTTGTTCATGATCGGCTCGGTCATCGGTGGCCTGGCCAATGACATGGGCACGCTGATCGTTGCCCGCGTCGTCCAGGGCCTTGGCGGCGGAGGGCTCATGATTCTCTCCCAAGCCGTCATCGCCGACGTCGTTCCCCCGCGGGAACGCGGCAAGTACATGGGTATGATGGGCGGCGTCTTCGCCATCGCCTCCGTCGCCGGTCCGCTGCTCGGCGGCTGGTTCACCGAAGGTCCCGGCTGGCGCTGGGTGTTCTGGATCAACATCCCCCTGGGCCTGCTTGCCCTGGCCGGTGCCGTGTTCTTCCTGAAACTGCCCAGGCACAGCGGCAGGCCGCGCCTGGACCTCGGCGGCATGGTGCTCGTCGCGATCGCAACGACCTGTCTGGTCCTCTTCGCCACCTGGGGTGGCAGCAAATACGAATGGACCGACCCGATCATCCTGGGTCTGATCGCCGGCACCGTGCTCAGTGCCGTCGCCTTCGTACTTGTCGAGCGCCGCACGGCCGAGCCCATCATTCCACTGCACCTCTTCAAGGACCGCAATTTCAACCTCTCCACGATCGCGGGCCTGTTCATCGGTGTGGCCATGTTCGGCGCCATCGGCTACCTGCCGACCTATCTCCAGATGGCCTTCAGCGTCGATGCCACCGAATCCGGGCTGCTCATGATCCCGATGATGGGCGCGCTGCTGGTGGCCTCGGTCGTTTCCGGTCAGCTGGTCAGCCGGACCGGCCGCTATAAATGGATGCCGATCGCCGGCGGCGTCCTGGTCGCAATCGCGCTGGTCCTGCTCTCCACCCTCAAACCCAACTCGCCGCTCTGGGAAATCTGCGCCTACCTGGCCGTCATGGGCCTGGGGCTCGGCCTGAGCATGCAGATCATGGTCCTGATTGTCCAGAACTCCTTCCCGCTGCGCGAAGTCGGCACAGCAACAGCGTCGAACAACTTCTTCCGCCAGATCGGCGCCACCCTCGGCTCCGCCGTGGTCGGCAGCCTGTTCGCCAGCCGGCTGGCCCAACTCCTCACCGAACGGCTCCCTGCCGCGGCACAGGGCGGCGGGGCACCGGGCGGGTCAAACTCGCTGACCCCGGCCGTCGTCGGCAAGCTACCGGCGCCGATCAAGGAGGTCATCATCTCCTCCTACAACGACGCCCTGACGCCCATCTTCATCTGGATGGTCCCGCTGGCCCTGGCCGCGGCACTGCTGATGTGCTTCGTCAAAGAAAAGCCGCTGGCCACCGCCGTCGAACACGATGTGCTGTCCGAGTCCATTTCGGAAGGCAACATCCTCATCACGGCCGACGACGCCGACGCCACCGGCAACGCAGCCCCCGTCCACGTCTCGGCCTCGGCCTCGGCCTCGGGGCGGTAGCTCCCGGAGCCGGAAACGGCGTGGCGGGTTTGTGCAGTACGCACACCGCCACGCCGTTCCCTGCTGGTCCTGCGCGACTGGTTCCCGGGGGTCAGACTTCTTTAAGGCTGATTTTCAGTGCATCCAGGAGACGGTCCGCATGCTCGCTCCGGAATGCAAGCGGCGGCCGGATTTTCAGAACGCTGTCATCTCGGCCGATGCGGCTGATCAACACGTGGTTGCGCTTCATGGCCTCGACGAGTCGTTTGGTTCGGTCTGCCGAGGGTGCTTCCGGGACCTTGTCGTCGAAGACCTCAAAGCCGAAGAAAAGGCCGGTTCCCTTGATGGGTCCAATGAACGGAAACTCTGCGCGGAGCTTCTCCAGGGATTCCTTGATTGATGCCCCAAGAATTGTGGCCTTTTGGGGAAGCTGCTCGTCCTGGAGGATCGAGAGCACGGTGCTTCCAACCACCGCCGAAACGGGGGTCCCGGCGAAGGTGTTGAAGTAGTTGTTGTGCGGACCGAAGTGGTCCAGCATTTCACTGCTGGTGACCACTCCCCCGATGGGATGACCGTTGCCCATGGGTTTGCCCAGCGTCACGAAGTCAGGGGCAGCACCGATCCGCTGATGGCCCCAGAAGTGCGTTCCCGTACGCCCGAAGCCGGACTGCACCTCGTCAGCGACCACCAGTCCGCCCGCCGCGTGGACCCGGTCGATGACGCCGGTTATGTAACCGGCCGGAAGGGTGTTCAGGCCCTCCGTGGAGAAGAGGGAGTCGAAGAGGAAGCCGGCAAGGCCATAACCGGCACGGTCGAGGGATTCGATTGCGGCATCCACTTCAGCAAGGGATGCGGCAAGGAGGTCTGCCTCGCTCAGCGTGGTGCGGTCCATGTCCGGAATGCGGATGGGCCGGACCTCGGCAGCCAGGGCCTCGCCTGTGCGGAGTCCCGTGGTGAGACCGGCCAAATACGAAGTGTGCCCGTGGTAGCTGAAGTCCGAGACCAGAACGCCCGAGGCCCCTGTAGCCTGCCGGACCATTCTGAAAGCGAGGTCGTTAGCCTCTGAGCCGCTGTTCGTGAACAAAACCCTGTTCAGTTCGGGCGGAAATGTGCCCAGGAGCTGCTCGGCGTAGTCCACGACGTGGTTGTTCAGATAGCGTGTGTGGATGTTCAGCCTGCTCGCTTGATCGGCCATGGCGGCTATGATCCGCGGGTGGCAATGGCCTACCTGGGGCACGTTGTTGTAGGCGTCAAGATACTGTTCGCCGCGGGCGTCCGTGAGCCAGACGTCGTGTGCCGCCACAAACTCCAGCGGCTCATCGTAAAAAAGCGGTGAGTAAAGTCCAAGCGTTTGATAGCGGCGTTCGAGCAGGGTCGCGGTCATTTCAGATCTCTCCTTGGGGTGTCGATGAATTGTCTTGGTGTAGCCACCCGGTCGAACCGCTACCGGTAAATCTTTTCGCCGCTTCGACCACCCACGGGGCCAGCCGGGATTCAGCAAAATCGCTGGCCGGATCGCCCGGACGGTGCGCGGCCCAACCCAGGTAGCTCATGCCCCGGGCAATCAAGAATGCGTCCAATGCCTCGCCCACGGCGGGATCCAGCTCACGGACGCTTTCGTAGCCGTGGAGGAACGCCTCCGCGAGGGTGGCGAAGTTCGGGTGCGGGGTGGCGAAGAAGAGGGCCGTGGCGATGTCAAAGCCGAACCACCCTTCGCCGAAATCGTCAAAGTCGATGATGACAAGTCCGTTGCCGGTGGCAAGGACGTTCTCAAAGGTCATGTCCGCGTGAATGGCCCCGAACACGCTGCGGTCCCTCCCCAGCGCTTCGATGACCAGCGAGGCAGCCTCCGCGGCCTGTGCCAAGGACAGCCGGCCCTCCGGTGTGAGGGACCGCAGCCGGGTTCCATCACCCCAAAGGGCACCGGGGCCGAAAAGCCCGTCCAGGTCCCAGGCAGGTCTCCGGAGGGATTCCGGCGGGGTGGTGGATTCAGCGTGAAGATGATGGCGGCCCATCACGGTACCGAGCTGACGCATGTCGTCCTGGTCCAAAGTGCCCGCCCCCGTAAAGACCTGGAACGAGTCCGCGATAGGGAAGGCATCGGGGAGCCAGCGCTGGACGGAGACCAACCGTTGATCGCGGTCCACCGGGACGGCGTAACCGCCGAGGAGGCTTTCAACGGGCTCTGGTACGAGCAGACCGGCTTCCTGAAGGCCACGTAGATGGTGCGACTCGCACTCGATCTCGACGGCCGCCCGGTAACCGGGGCGGTGAATCCGCACGGCGCAATCCTGCCCGTCGGATTCGACCCGGAAGACCTGATTCTCCCGCTCCTTGATGAACGTAATTCGGGCTGAGGTGTCGATACCAAACAGCGGGAGGGCCTCACGGACTAGGGCCACGCTGGGGGCAAGGGAAGCTGTCATAAAACTAGACTAATGGTCTATTTTTCAGACCACAAGTCTTTTTTCAAGAAAGACAGTAGGGTGAGATGAAAGCCGCCAATGGCGGGGCACAAAGGCGGAGGAGGGCACATGTCAGTGGAGAGCACGAAACGACTCAGTCTCCGCGAACGCCGGCAGGTAAGTACACGCAACGACCTGATCCAGTCAGCACTGGCGGTGATTGCCGAAACCGGGACAAGCGACCTCTCCGCGGTGACGATAGGCAGGATCTTGTCGGACAGCGGAATGGCGCGGGCCACCCTGTATGCCCACTTTCCTGGGGGCCGCGAAGAGTTGCTGGCCGCGGCATACCAGCACGTGGCCCACCAATTTTTGGACAACGCCCGATCAGCGATCGAATCCCGCGGCGGCGAGAAGCTGAATTGGACGCAGCGGGTTGAGGCCTTCGCCGAAGCGCTGCTTGCAGTTTCGGCGGACAGGGGAATCGGTTACTTCTATAACATTTCCGGGCCTCAGCTTTTGGGTTTCAGCAAGGATCGTGGCGTCGGATCCACCGGCGTGTTCACGGCCTTCAGCGCCGAACTCCACATCGCTACTCGCGCAGGAAAGGTACCCAGCGGCTCGAGCGAACCACTGGCCGTCTTGCTTGCCGGGAGCATGCGGGATGCCGGGATCCAAGTGGCACTCAATCCGGACAGCGCCGCAGAATTGCAGCGCGCTTTTCGCTTCCTTCTCCGGTGCTTGGATGAAACGCACGACGCCAACTGACGGAGCCGGGCGTTCAAACGATTCCTTGCGGACGGAAGTCCCGCATGCCGGCACCTAACGTGCGCCCCCGGTCAGGACACGCGGCCTCAGCCGGGCAACGAGCGTCGCGGCGAGCAACGCCGTCGTGAGTTCTAGGCCGATGACCAGCAAGAGTTCGGCAGCGCCGGACGTGTCCACAACCTTCGACGCCGGTCCCCCGCTGTGGGCGTGACCGGCGCCGCCCGATCCGAGCAGCAAGACGGTATGCAGGAACACCATAGCCAGTGCCGAAACGGTGACCTGATGGAGAGCTCCCATTCTGCTGTGACGCCAGATGTGCACCGTACAGGGGACGCAGACGGCGGCTAGAGCAATCATGAGAGCGCCGAGCCAGGCGTCGTGGTGCCCCGAGGCCGCAAGCCACAAGTGCACGAGGCAGGACACGGCCGTCAGGGCCGCGCAGATTCGCGGGTGCAGGACGGGCCCGGCTGACCGGACCCGTCCCGCCGTCGTGGTCATTTCGTGATTCCTGACGCTTAGCTGTGGCAGTGTCCGCCGGCGTCGCCGTCGCCATGGCAGCCGGAGGACGCCTGTGAGCTGGCGGGCACGTCCAGGACGGGGCTGCGGTCGAAGAAGCCCTCCGGGCGGAGCTTGAAGCCGACGGTGTCCACCGGCATCATGGGCCAGTCCTCCACCCGGGGGAAGTGGGTCAGCCCGAAGGTGTGCCAGATGACGATGTCCTGGCCGTCAATGTCGCGGTCCTGGGCGACGTAGGCCGGCAGGCCGGCTCCCCCGCTGTGCTGGTTGACGAAGTCGCCGGTGGGGTAGCGCTCATCTTCTGCGTAGCGGGTGACCCACAGATCCTTCGTGGCGAACGCGGCACGGCGTGCGATGGACGAGTCCGGGTCGGCCAGCAGTGTGGGCTGGTTCTGGGAGTGGAGCTTGTACCCCACAGGTTCGCCGAGCCGGTTGCGGGACTCCGGGTTGGAGATGACCCAGGTCCGGCCGTTGCGGGCATCGGCCTCGCGGGCGGCTTCTGATTCCCGGGTGAGGACCGTGCGCTTGCGGGAGAAGGCGTTGCCGCGTTCGTTGCCCTCGCCCATGGCCTGCCGGACCACGTCCTCTTCCTCGACTCGGTTGGTGAACCCGTCAACGGCCATGTCCAGCCGGGCGCTGAACAGGTGCTGGTGGAACGGCGCACCCAGGCCCGGGGCGAGCTGGGAAATATTGTCCGAGCCGCCTTCAGGGAACGCGGAGGTGAAGACGACGCCGGTGGCCTTGGCCTCGAATTCGATGGTGCCGTCGAGGTAGAGGTACCAGTAGAAGCCGTAGTCGTAGTTGCCGATGGTGGTGAAGAAGGAAATCACCAGGCGCCGGTTGCGGCGCGTGTAGTTGATGCCCGTGTACATGTCTGAATGCTTGGACAGGATGCCCCAGTCCTCTTCGTGCATGCAGATCCCGTTGCGGATCTCGCGCGGATTGCCGAATGCGTCGCTGACCACCGGGCTGAGGTACGAGATGTCGCCGAGGCAGTCGCAGCCCAATTCGAGCGAGTTGGCGTACTGGCCCACCAGGTATTCACCGGTGTCGAAGTAGTTCTGCCAGGACCGGATCGGCGACGGATCACCATACGGGACCACCATCTCGGCGATGGACGCCCGGTTGATGATGGGCCGCAGGCGGTCGCCGTCCTGGAAGGCGATGTTGTGCAGTACGATGCCTTCGCGGGAATCGAAGCCGACGTCCAGGCTCCACTTCTCCCACTCCACATGGTTTCCTCCGGAGACAGTGAAGCTGGGCCCCTCCGGCTGGGTGATGCTGATGGGCTTCTGGGTGGTCCGCAGCGGCCCGGTCAGCTCCGGATCGGTGTAGTTGCCGTGCTCGGCCGGCACAGGGAAGATGCCGGTGTCGATTACCCGGGTCACGGTCTTGCTCATGACGTCGACGTATCCAACCAGGCCATCGACCGGGTGCGCCCACGCGCTGTCCTCAGGAAAATCCTGCACGAAGGCAAGCCCGCGCAGGATCCGCCGGCCCTTCTCCTCCGCGTACTCGTAGACACCGGCGGACAGCGGAGCCACCCGGACCTTTGCGACATCCAGGTTCCTGGCGGCTAAGGCCTTGAGCCACCGTTCGTCATGGGCCAGGAGCTGCTCGACGATCTCGAACTCCTCCTCCAGGACGGGAAGCTCCCCGGTGGCTGTTGTGTCGAGCTCCAGAGCGGAGATCAGCGTCCCGGTCGAAACGGAAACGATCGCGTCCGTCGGCGCAGCGCCCGACACGTCATGAATGAATGCGCGGAACCGACGGTCCTCCGCTTCCTGTCCCCGCGACGGATCCAGAAGGCCGAGGTAAGCGATCCGCTTCTCCGGTCCGAGCAGGCCGTTTGCACTCAACAGCGACTGAGCTTCATGGATTTCGTCAGGGGACGCCAACGGGTGGCGGACGGCCGTTTGCAGTACTGAAGTTCGCATGGATCCTCCGGTTCGACTTCGAAAAAATGTTTTTCTATGACTGTAGAGAATACGCGATTGTGACTCGGGCCACAAGTGCGGAGCGGAGTCTCAAGTTTTTTTTCGCCAAGTGTTGAAAAAAGATGACGGAGCTTCTAGTGTGTGTTGTGTCACACGGCGGAAAGTGCCGGACAGTGACGGCAGCGCGCTGAGACCGCGCGCAGTGTGCCAATCGGCCACCAGCAAAACCCTCCCCGCAACACCAGCAACCCCTCTCTCCCCCCTAAAAGGAGCACGATGAGCACCAGCACAGCCACCAGCACCGTGGAAACGTCGTCGGCCGCGGCAGGATCCAGCCGGACAATTCTTAATCCAGCCACGGGCCAGCCCGTCGGGGAGGCGCCGGTCCACACCGTTGAGGACCTGGAGCGCGCGGTCGCCGCCGCCCAGGCAGCGCAGCCGGCCTGGGCGGCGCTGGGGCACGATGCCCGGTCCGCCGCGCTGATGAAGGCCGCCGACGCCGTCGAACGCTCCGCCGAAGAACTCGCCCGGCTGCTTTCCCGCGAGCAGGGCAAACCGCTCAACGGCCCGAATGCCCGCTTCGAGGTCGGCGCCTGCGCCGCCTGGCTTCGCGCCGCCGCCGGCACGCCGCTGGACCCCGAAACCGTGGTGGACGACGGCGAAACCCGCGCCGAGCTGCACTACCGGCCCATCGGCGTCGTCGGCGCGATCGGGCCCTGGAACTGGCCCATGCTGATCACCGTCTGGCAGATTGGCCCGGCCCTGCGGATGGGCAACGCCGTCGTGATCAAACCCTCCGAATACACCCCGCTGTCCGTCCTGGCCCTGGTCGAAATCCTCAACCAGGAACTCCCCGAAGGCCTCCTCACGGTGGTCTCCGGCGGCCGCGACGTCGGCGAGGCCCTGGCCGGCCACCCCGCGATCGGCAAGATCATGTTCACCGGCTCCACCGCCACCGGCAAAGCCATCATCAAATCCTCCGCCGACACCGTCAAACGCCTCACCCTGGAACTCGGAGGCAACGACGCCGGCATCGTCCTGCCCGACGCCGACCCCCAGGCCATCGCCGAAGGCCTCTTCTGGGGCGCGTTCATCAACACCGGCCAGACCTGCGCCGCGCTCAAGCGCCTCTACGTCCACACCGACATCTACGACGCCGTGTGCGAAGCCCTGACCAACGTCGCCGCCGCCATGCCCATGGGCAATGGCCTAGACGAGAACAACGTCCTGGGCCCACTGCAAAACCGGGCCCAGTACGACATCGTCGCGAGGCTCGTCGAGGCGGCCCGCGACTCCGGTGCCAAGATCCTGCTCGGCGGCAACCCTGACCCGGACCAGCCCGGCAACTTCTACCCCACCACCCTCGTCGCCAACATCGACAACAGCAACCCCCTCGTCGCCGAAGAACAGTTCGGCCCCGCCCTGCCCATCATCCGCTACACCACCGTGGACGAGGCCGTCGCCATGGCCAACGCCCTGGACGTCGGGCTCGGCGCCTCAGTCTGGTCCGCCGACCCGGCCGAAGCCCGCAAGGTCGCGGCCAGGATCGAAGCCGGCACCGTGTGGATCAATGCCCACGGCATGGTCAACCCCATGATTCCCTTCGGCGGGTCCAAGCAGTCCGGCTACGGACTCGAATTCGGCGTCGAAGGCCTCAAAGCCCTCGGCGTGCCGCAGATCATCAACGGCTGACACCGGCCGGCGCCCGTATGGGCGCCAGGCCGGGCTGCCCACCCGACTCTTCCTCCGGCCAAGAACGGCAACGTGATCGCGCGTCCCCGTTCCCGACGAACCGGACTGCGTGGCCACCGGTAGGCCGCCCGCTATTTTTCAGGAAAACCCCATGCAGAGCCGGTCAACGGAGACCCCTGCGTCATCACCTTAACTATTTCCCCGGAGGCTGAAAGTGTCCCACGAATCTTCACCAATCCCTACCGTCGCCCAACCGCCGGGCTTGAGCCGGCGTACTCTCGGTGTTCCGGCCCTGGTCTTCATGACCATTGCCGCGTCGGCACCGCTCACGGTGGTCGCCGGCGGTTACCCCGCCAACTTTGCGGTGACAGGGGTGCTCGGTGTCCCCCTTTCCTTCCTTGTGCTCGGAGCCTGCCTGACCCTGTTTACCGTGGGCTACGCCGCCATGAGTTCGCGAATCCGAAATGCCGGGGCGTTCTATGCGTACATCGCCCAGGGCCTTGGCAAGAGGACCGGTGTAGGGGCGTCGTTCGTGGCCCTCACGGCGTACAATTCCATCCAAATCGCCGTCTACGGTCTCTTCGGTTTTGCCTCGGCTACCTTCATCAATGAAAAGACCGGGGCGGATGTCCCGTGGTGGGCAACTGCCGGAGTTGCCTTCCTGGTCGTCGCGTGGCTCGGCATCAACAAGGTTGATTTCTCTGTGCGGGTAGTGGCCGTGATGGTGGGACTGGAATTTCTTGCAGTCATCGTCTTCGACGTTGCCGCATTTGCTGTGCAGCCGGAAGGGGTTTCGGCGACGGGCCTGATGCCAGGCGATTTGTTTACCGCCGGCGTCGGCGCTGCCCTGGCCTTTAGTATTGCCAGCTTCATGGGATTTGAATCGGCGGCGATCTACAGCGAGGAGTCGAAAGACCCGAAACGCTCCATTGCCCGGGCAACGTATATAGCCGTCGCCATTATCGCCGTTTTCTACGCATTCTCAGCGTGGGCAATGATGACCGCAACCGGCCCCGGCCAAATCGTGGCGGCGTCCCGGGAACTGGGCCCAGGGCTGTTGTTTGCTTTCCTCGGTCAAAACGTCGGGACACTCATGGCAGACCTTGCGCAGATGATGTTTCTCACGAGCCTCTTTGCGTCGCTTCTTGCATTCCACAATGCTGTTGCCCGCTATGTCTTCTCGCTGGCCAGGGAAAATGTTCTTCCTCAGCGGCTGGCTTATGTCAATCCGCGTACCCATGCGCCTGTGGCCGGATCTATTGCCCAGTCCATAACCGCGCTGATCGTCATCGCGGCGTTCGCCGTTGCCGGCAATGCATCCGATTTGGGTCCGCTCTTTCCCGTCCTGACCCTCTTTACGTGGCTTTCGAATTCAGCCGCCGCCGGACTCGTTTTACTCCTGGTTCTGGTTTCGCTGGCTGTCGTTGGATACTTTCGCCGCAACGCCCATGAGCTTTCCCTCTGGACCACCGTCGTTGCCCCGGTGCTAAGTGCGCTGGCCCTCGGAGCCGTGTTCGTGCTTATCCTGGCGAACTTCGATGTTCTTATCGGATCCTCCGGCCCATCAGTTCTGTCGTGGGTGCTGCCGGCTATTGCGATTGTCCCCGGTGCCGCCGGATTGTGGTGGGGCCATCGCCTGAAGATCAAGTCTCCGGCGGTCTACGCGTACATCGGCCATGGCGGCGAAGGCTCGCCGGAGGAGTACGAGTATGATCAGCAGACGCCGGACTGCGACGAAGTTCGGGTCAATTAGCAAATAAATAGCTGGGCTCCTGTGCGGCATCCTCCGTCCCCTGTCGTGGGACGGAGGATGCCGATCCGCGTTACCCGTTCCTCGTTTGAACGGACGGCGCGGTTTGAACGGACAGGGCAAGGCTGTCGAAAGGCTTCCGGACTCAGGGTGCGACTACCCTAAAGGAAGTCCCGGGAAAAGCATCGGGTAGAGAGAGGTCTCCTTGCCGAAAATTGTCGATCATGACCAGCGGCGCGCAGATGTGGTCAGTGCCACATGGCGGCTCATAGCCCGCGACGGCATTGAAGGCGCCACCATGCGGGAAATCGCGGCCGAGGCCGGATTCGCCAACGGTGCCCTCAAGCCCTATTTCGGCAGTAAAGAGCATCTGCTTGCTTTTGCCTTCGAGCATGTCTTTCACGAAACAAACAAACGAATCGACACGGCCACCGGAATCAATACCGGTCTGGCCGCTCTCCGTGTGTTCTGCCACGAGGTGCTCCCCCTGGACGAAGAGAAGGAGAGCGAAGCCCGGATCGTGATCGCATTCTGGCAACGCGCCCTGGGAGATACGTCTAAGTCCGCGCTCCACGAACGGTCGATGGAACTATGGCGCGAACGAATCCTGGTCCATTTGAGGGATGCCCGGGCTGCAGGAGAGATCTTCTCCACAGTGAGCGATGACGACTTTGCCGGAATCCTTATGAATATGCTTCTGGGTGCGCAAATCAGCGTTGCCCTCGCCCCGGGCACCAGCACGCGGCTCCAGCTCATTTCCCAACTGGAGGCCGTGTTGAAACTCCTTCGAACCCCCCAGACGTAATTCCGACGCGGCTGTCCAGCGCCCGGGCGCTGGTTATCTGCGCTTTTCTTAGCGTCCACGGCCCCTGGCACAGAAGCTCCGCACGGCGCCGTCGTGGTTCATCGTCCGCGTCGCCGTTGACTCTGCGGGAGGCAGTCTGGAACGTCTCGTGGGCGCTGGTGAACGCACCGGACTCCCGTCCCCGGGCCGGCACGGTGGAGTCGTCCCCCAATGGGCCGACCGGTTTTGGTCTTGGGGACCTCCAGGTAGTGGTCAAGCTGGACTGGCTGCCCTTGTTTGGCCAGTATCCGCGGATGCCCGGCGTCCACGGCACGGATGTCGAACACCACAATTCCGGATGCCCCAACGACGCCCGGGGGTCAAGGTCTCGACCCTGACATCGCGGCGGATCCTCGCACAAGAGTACAGAGCCGGGAAACGGTCAGAGCCTGACACAGCACTTCACCGGATGGCACCCGGTCCCCCACAAGGGGAACGCGTCGACGGTGCCATCCGGTGGAACGGTGCTGCTGGAACGGTGCTACTCGGCCGGTGCGAGTACGAAGTCGTACGTCACTTCACGGCCCGTACCGTCTGCCTTGTCCTGAGGGTCGAGGACCAGCTCGGGCTTCACGGCCGAAGCGATGTCATCGCCAAGGTGCTTGTCGGCCGTGAAATACAACTGGGTCGTGATCAGCTGATGGTCAGCTGCCGCGATCTTCAGGTGCAGGTGGGCCGGCCGCCACGCGTGCCATCCGGCAGCCTCGATCAACTGTCCGCAAGCACCGTCCGTAGGGATCTGATAGGGCGCCGGCTGGACCGTCTGGATCTGGAAGGAACCTTCGGAGTCAGTTAGCGCTGTTGCCCGGAGGTTCCACTCGGGAATATTGGGGGCGAACTGTGAGTAGAAGCCCAGATCATCGGCGTGCCAGATTTCAATTGAGGCGCCAGCCAGGGCTGCACCCGTAACTGAGGTCACTTTGCCCTGGAAGACCAGCGGCGTCCCTGGTTCGTCCTCGCGCATCGGGAGGGTCGCAGGCGACTCGAGGACCGGCGATCCCGGGACGTAGTACGGGCCTTCGATGGTGCCCTTGCTGCCTGCCCGGCCGCTGTTGGCGACTTCTTCCACCGCGTGTTCCAGCCACACGTCCAGGAACAGCGGCCATTCTCCGGTCTCGCCGACCTGAATGAGCCACGTTTTCAGCGCGTTGTACTCCTCGTAGGTGACCTGTTCTTCAAGAACAGTTTCAACAAGGGCGTTTATGGCACGGGAGGCGAGTCGGCTGACCCGGTCAGTGCTCACGGCCAAGGCCGAGGATTTGTCAGACCGGAAGCGCTCGGTGGCCTTGGCCCCGGAATCGGCGGCCGTTGCTTCAATTTCTACAGACATTTGAAGTCCTTTCTTTGCTTTCCGTCTCCGCGTGGAAGCGGAAATGGGTGGTTATTTTTCGGATGCTGCGAGGGAGGAAGGGTGCTGGGCCAAGGGCGTGACTTGAATGGCCATGTAGGGGTACAGGGGCAGGCCCTGGAGTATTTCGTGCAGCTCGTCGTTGCCAGCCACATCGAAGACTGAGTAATTCGCGTACTGGCCGACGACCCGCCAGAGGTGGCGCCACCGGCCGTCGCACTGCAGAGCCTGCGATAGTGCCTTCTCGGCCGATTTGGCAGCGTTCGCTGCCGCCGGTGGGACATCCGCTGGGATATTGACGTCCATTCTGACCAGGTAGAGCATGTTTTCCTCCGTTTGTGGGAATAGCGGGCGCTACTTGTCCTGTCGGTAGCGTTCGAGTTTTTCGTCGGCGATTTCGGCGCCCAGACCGGGGACCTGGGGGACCGGAATTTTTCCGTCGCGGATCACGATGGGGTCCGCAAGAAGGTCATCAGACATGTCGAGGTAGTTCGACAGCTCGCCAGCGCGACGCGAAGTCGCTTCGTGGGCGGCCCCGAAAGCGACGGTGGCCAAGGTGCCGATCTGCGTGTCGATTTGGTTCCCCATCACGACGTCAACGCCAAGACCCGTGCACAGTCCCAGGATTTGCTGTGCCTCAGTGAATCCGCTGCGGGCGGTCTTGATGCTCACGGCGTTGCATCCGCCCGAGAGCAACTCTCGTGAAACGTCACCGGCTGTGGGGACGCTTTCATCACCGACTATGGGAATGGGTGATTTGTCGACCAACCGGCGCCGGCTCAGCGCTTCTTTTGCGTCGCAGGGTTCTTCCAGGAGGGAGAGCCCAACGGTTTCGGTGCGCCGCAAGACCTCGAAAGCCTCATTGGCGGTCCAACCACGGTTGGCGTCAAGGTAGAGGTCAATGTCAGGCCCCAAACCATCTCGGAGTGTGTGGCAAGCCTCAATATCCAGGATGAGTGGCTTGCGGCCGACTTTCAGTTTGAAGGTGGTGATCCCGTATTCACTGCGGACCCGAAGTGCTTCGTCCAGAAGTTCGGGCGCCGGCTTGAACCCGAGCATGTGGCTCACATTCATCTCCGTGGCGTAGCCGCCAAGAAGCGCCGAAACGGGCATGCTTGCGGCCTTGCCGATGATGTCCCAGACTGCAATGTCCAGGCCGCCCTTGGCGGTTTGGTTATGGACGGTCCTGGCGAGGATCCGGTGAATCTTGCCGCGTTCCAGCGGGTCCAGGCCCACGATGGCGGGAGCGAATACTTTGTTGATGATCGCCAGCACCGAGTCTTGCGTTTCCCCATAGGTGTAGGGCCGGGGTGGGATATCCGCTACCCCGGTCAGACCCTCATCAGTGTGGATACGGACCAGCACATGTTCGGCGTCCGTGACCTCGCCGCTCGCGAACGCCAGCGGCTTCGTGTACGGGATCGAGTAAGGAATCGTCTCGATGCGCTCAATCTTCACGGCATCTTCCTCTGGGTCATGGCGGCACATTTGCCGACGTCGGGTCCGGGCAAGGGAAGTCGTCCCTCCCATGTGAAGAATTCTTTCCTCCTACTCGGAAAGGCGACAGACGAAGTATCACCACGTCGAGTAAGGGTTTATCCCCTATTGGCGCAGGGACTTTGCGTCGTACGGTGTCGGAAAGACGATGCAAAGGAGTACCTGTATGCCGCATCCCAAGAACCACGACCGGATGTTCCTGACTTGCTACACGGACACGTTCGGATATGGGTGGCACCATGTTGATTTGTTCGTGCACGACGACGCCGGTCTTGAAGTGAACTGGGTCCACTGGCAGGTGGACGAGGACGGCCCTGCCGCTGCAGATGCGGTAACTGCCAGGGTGGAACCCCAGCTGCGCCGAACTTCGGAGTGGAAACACGGAGTAAGCGCCAATGGCTCCGAGTACTGGACCGCTGACGCCGCGTGGCGCTGACCGACAATGAAAGAAGGGCTCTGTTGGGAAACCAACAGAGCCCTTCTTTTCGTTCGCTTCTAGCCGAGTCGCGCGAGCTTTCCCTGCAACCGGCGGCCCGTCCTGTCGGGGTTCAGGAAAGCCATTGACAGCACTCCAGCAAGGACAAGCAGCGTTCCGGCCACACCGAACGACTGGTGCACTCCGTCTGTCATATGGGCGATCATGTCGATGGTGTCTTTCTTGCCAGGCTCCGGCGTCCGGTATCCGGCGGCGTCCATGAACAGGCCAACGGCTGTTGGGGAGATGATGGCGCCTATGGACGCGATACCGCCCAGCGTCGCCATGAGCACAGGCCTCTGGCGCGGGCCGACGGCGTAGGCCATGGCACTCGGGGCCATGGGATAGATGACGCTGCAGCCGGCTGCCACAGTCAGGAGAACAACAGATGTAGCGCCGGACGTCGCCGGTAGGAGGAGAAAGCACAGACCGGCGACCGTCAGCGATGCCCCAAATGGAATGCCGATGGCCCGGTGGACGCTATGACCGCGACGCATCAGCCAGCGGCCCAGAATTCCGAGGACGAGCAGAACAGCGGCGCCGAAGAGCCAGGGGAAAGTGAAAAAGAGGGCAACCATCTCGGGTGAGAGGTTGCCGACTCCGGCAAGATACTTCGGCGACCACGTTGTCAGGAACCCTTGCGTCCAGAAGTTCGTGAAGCCCGCAAAGACGGCGACGAGGAAAGACCGGCTGAGCAGTATGGAACGCCATGGCACGGGTTGCTGCCTGTCAACGGCAGAGGCGTTGCCCGAGTCGGAATCGACGGCTGCTGCGTCAGAGACGGCTACGTCGTCAAACGAGTCGCCTGTTTCAACGCCCGCGCCCTTCTTCCCGAACTTCGCACCGTAGGGACCATCTGACCCAACAAACAACCAGACGGCGGTCCAGAGGAGCCCGACGAGGCCGAGTGCTCCAAAAGCCCACCGCCAACCGAAGTTTGCGATGATCAGAGCCAGGGCCGGAGCAGCGATAACGGGTCCGAGGGTGGAACCGATCGCGATGAGGTTGCTTGGAAGCGACCTGTCGGACGGCCTAAACCATGAGGGGGCCGACGACAAGGACATCGCCGTCGCGGGTCCCTCGGCCCCGCCCAGGATGATTCTGGTAACCAGGAGCACTGCGGCGCCACCGCCAAAGAGCATGGGGAACTGCAGAATGGCCCAGCTCAGTCCGAGGGCGAGCAAGATCCACTTAATAGGTGCCCTGCCTGCCCAGACGCCGATTACTACCGAAGCAACAGCGTATAGAAAGAAGAAGGCGCTTCCAATGAAGCCGAACTGAACGTTGCTGATGCCGAGTTCGGGGATAGCCTGATGGGCTACCAGGCCCAGTACGGCCTTGTCAGCGAAAGCGATTATCTGGAAGAGGACAAGCAGGCCCGTAATGATCCATGCTCGCCTGTTCATTTTGCCTATTTGTAATGCATGAGTCATAGAGCCTGTTTTGGCTGGAGCGGCGGACGCCATATTTACCTCTAATTGGGATGCGGGGAAATTGGGGTGCGGGGAAATTAGGACAGTAATTCCGCAGAAGGCCTCCGCGGCCCCGGGGGCACGGCCGGTCAACGTTGAAGAGGCAGCCTCGCACTTTGCTTGCCATCTGCCGGCCGCAAGGCTTCTTCGATGCGTTGCCCGATGTCAAACAGTCGGGGTTCCCGTCCGGGAGCCCCGATAAGTTGCAGCCCCAGGGGCATGCCATCGGCGGAGGTAAGGCCTGGAATGGTCAGTACAGGTAGGCCAAGCGCCTGCCAGGGGCGGCTGAGGATTGGGCTGCCGGTTGCCTCCAACCCTGGCGGTGCAGCGCCCAGCGCCGCGGGTCCCAGAACCGCGTCAAAGCGCTCAAGCAGGGCGAGAACCTGCCGCCGGGACGCCGCAATGAGCCCGCGTGCGGCGATGTATTCGTGGTGGGGCAAGGCTCGGCCGGCGGCGAGAAGTTCGGCGAAGGGCACACTCAATTCATGGTGGTGTGCCAACTCTTCGGTGCGTGCTGCGGACGCTTCGCTGGCCATGACGGTGGCGTGTTGCTCGGCGAGGTCCCGGACCATTCCATGCTCGGACCACACGGAGAAGTGGAACCCGAGTTGCGTGCTGAGGGTCGATTCGGCGGCGATTAGCGCCTCGGACATTTCCTTGGAAAGTTCGCCAAGTCCGCTTCCGCCCCAGAGCAGAAGTTCAACCGGACCTATGGGCTGATCCTGTTCGACTGTTTCGAATCGGCTGAGGGATTCCCATGCGTACCGCACGTCCCTAACGGTCCTGGAGATCAGTCCCAGCGAGTCAAGCGAATGGCTAAGGCCGGTTATCCCGGCAGTTGAGAATTGGTCCTTCGCGGCCACAAAGCCAGCCACGCCGCAGTAGGAGGCCGGCCGGGTAAGCGAACCCGCGGTTTGCGTCCCCAACGCCAGAGGCACCATGCCGGCGGCCACTGCGGCCGCGGAACCACTTGAGGAACCCCCAGGCGTATGGGCAGGATTCACCGGGTTGCGCGTCGGTCCCGGGGCGAAATATCCGAATTCGGTTGTCACCGTTTTGCCCACGATGATAGCTCCGGCTTCCCTCAGCAAGCGCACACAATCCGCGTCCGCAGTTGCTGGCTCGTGGCCGCGCAGCGGGCTACCGCAGCCGGTAGGAAGACCCTCGACGTCGATCAGATCCTTGACCGCAACCGGAATCCCCCAAAGGGGTCCTTGTCGACCCGCGGTTTCCAGCGCCTTCGCCTGCGCGGCGGACCCGTCGACGTCGACTCTCACCCAGGCGTGCACCGCTGGTTCCTTTGCCCCCACCCGCTGGAGGGCATCGGCGAGGACCCTGCTCGGCTTGGTCCGACCGGCCCTGAGGTCCGAAACCATCTCCAAGAGCCCGTCCGGGGATGTCACACAGTCACCAGCTCAGGGGTCACGGAAAGGCGATGAAACTGCCTCTTGAAGTACACGAGGCTGTCACGCTCCCCCTGGACTTCAATACGTTCGACCTGGACGAAAATTACCGAATGGGATCCTTGCACGGAGCGATCGCTAATGCGTCCGACGATTTTGACCAATGCATCCCGGAGCACCGGCACGGATCCTGAGTTTTCCTCCCAGATATCCCAGCCAAAACGTTCCTCCATGGGCACCTTAGTGGCTCCGGAAAAGTGGCGGGCCAATTCCTCATGTTCGCCGCTGAGGACGTTGATGCAGATTTCACCGTTACTGTTGAAAATGTCATGCGCTGCGCTGCTCTGATTCACGCAGACCAGGACCGTGGGAGGGGAATCGGTTACCGAGCACACTGCACTGACTGTGATGCCAACCCGACCGTATGGTCCGTCAGTGGTGATGACATTCACCGCCGCCGGCAAGTGCGCCATGGCAGACCGGAAGTCCTTCTGGATCTGACTTAGTTCAGGCATTTATTCCTCCAAACGACGGGGCCCTCATCGGGCCTTCAATTAGTGCGTAATGAGAATTTAGGAGGATTTGGAGTTAATAAGTATGGCAATTTGCCCCACTGGTTGGCAGTTATCGCTTTAGCCGGGTAAGTAACATCCTTACGGCGAGAGTATTGACTGGGCCGGCCGACCGTCGATAGCGTCAATTAAGCCCATTTCACTGCTCGGCAAGGTCGCCACCATGGATTCCCCGGAAGCACTCGTGTACATCGTCGACGATGATCAGGAGCTATGCGATTCGTTGTCATGGCTTCTGGAATCGGTCAACATCCGTTCCCGCATCTACAACGATGTCGCGTCATTCCTGGCCAACTATGATCCTGCCGTCCCCGCCTGCCTTGTCTTGGACGTGCGGATGCCCAGGACTGGAGGATTCCAGCTGCAGGAGACGCTCAACAGCATCTCCTCCCCGCTGCCCATAATTTTTGTTTCGGCACACGGCGACATCCGGATGTCCGTCAAAGCCCTCCAACAGGGCGCAGTGAACTTCCTCGAGAAGCCGTACGATCCCAAGCACATGCTGGACGTTGTCCAAGAGACACTCGAGCTGGCCCGTCAGCGCTTTGCATCAGACCAAAGCCGTCGGGAAATTGAGGAACGCATTGCGGGTCTGACCCCGCGCGAACGGCAGATCCTCACCCTCGTTATTGACGGGCTGCCAAGTCAGAACATCGCGCGGAAGCTGGGAACCAGCGTCAAGACTATTGACGTTCACCGGACCAGGATCAAGGCGAAGACCGGCGCCGACAGCATTGCCACGCTCGTCCGCGACATCCTTCAACATCACGTGTCAGTTCTTTGAAGATCCCGGATGACCGGGCGGAGCCGATAAAGCAGTGAAGTCTTCCCCGCCGCGGCGGGGAAGACTTCACTGTGGTGCAGGCTGGACAGGCGCTGATGGCCGCAGGTCAGCTCCCAGGAACAACACGCCGTAGAACGCTGGCGGGACGGAACGCTGTGGCGGGACGGTCCTAGGGGCCGTCAGTCAGAAGAGCTCCAACGTCAGCCGGGGAGATCTGGCTCGGGAGACACATGCGGCGATCTGGTCGTTGGCCTTCTTTTCGCTGTTTGACATGCACTGGTCCCGGTGGTCGGGCTGGCCGCCCAATACGCCCATGATGCACGTGCCGCAGATGCCTTCTTTGCATGACGTGTCTACTTCGATGCCATTGTCGGCAAGGACCTGAACGATGGATTTTCCGACGGGCACTTCGTAGACTTCATCGTCCAGTTCGACTTCAAACGCGGTGTCCTTGTCTGTGTCGGTTGCCTCGCCGGCCTGGAAATGCTCGATGTGGATGTTGTCCTCGGCAATGACGGCGGAGGCAGTTTCTTGCACCCGCTCCATAAAGCCCTGCGGTCCACAGGTGTACACATGAGACGAGCTGGTGAGTGGCGCCAGAACGCTGCCGAGGACTGCTTGTTGCTGGTCTCGGGAAAGGCCGAAGTGAAAGAAGACCCGATCACCGAAGCCGCTTCGGTCCATGAGCAGGTCGCAGAATGCCGCCTCCTCCCGAGAACGGGCGAAGTAGTGCAGCTCAAACTCTTCGTTGATCCTGTGAAGGTGATAGGCGATGCTGATCATCGGCGTCACCCCGATTCCCGCCGCCACCAGGACGTGCTGGTCCGCCCCTCGCGCGACCGACAGCAGGTTTCGAGGCGTGCTGATTTCCAGCTCCTGGCCTACTTCCACCTGATCGTGCAGCGCGGCCGAGCCGCCTCGTGATGCCGCCTCGAGCTTGACCGCGACAACATAGTCGTCGGGTTCATCGGGCGGGCTGCAAAGCGAGTACTGGCGCATTACGGCTGTCGGGCCGACGATGTCGATGTGGGCGCCGGCCGGGTAGGGACCGAACGGTGCCCCATCCGCACGCTTGAGGCGGAAGGACTTGATGTTGCTGGTTTCCTCCAGCACTTCGGCTACGCGTACTTTGAACATACCCATGGGGCAACGCTCCTTTCCTTTTCTGTTGGTGATGTGCTGGCCGGGGGCTAGCGCATGTAGAGTCCGCCGTTGATGTCCCAGCAGGCCCCGGTGACCGATGACGCACCCTGGGAGGCGAGTAGCGCCACCGTGTCCGCGATAAACTCGGCATCCCCCAACCGGCCAACCGGAATGGTTGCCTTTATGATGTCGAGTTTTTGCGGATCAACGGTTTCGTAGACGACGGGAAGATCCAGTGGTCCGGGCGAAACGGCATTGACGGTCACACCGGAGGATGCAAACTCCCGGGCGAAGACCTTGGTGAGCGTGGACACGCCACCTTTCGATGCGGCGTAGTGGGCGCCGGTGGCAGTCCCGCCGTTGTGTCCTGCGAGGGAGTGGATGTTGATGATGCGGCCGTAGCCGCGTTCCCTGAAATGTGGACCAAATACCTGGCAGCCCAGGAAAGTCCCCCTGAGGTTGATGTCCACATTTTCGGTAAATTCTTCCGGAGTGATTTCCAGAACCGGTGCCACCTTGGAACGTCCGGCGTTATTGACCAGGACGTCAGTGCCGCCCCATTTTTCACCGAGCGCATCACGGACAGCTTCGAAATCTGCCTTGCTGCGGATATCGAGTGCGCCTGCCCAGACAGTCTCCCCGGATGGGTCAAGGGCTTCGGCAAGGGGCTTGACGGAGTCTGCCGTGGTGCCTGTGATGGCGACACGGAATCCTTCCTTATGGAGTTTGCGGGCGATGACTTCACCTAGCCCGCGGGCTGCGCCGGTGACGAGTGCGACTTTATTCATGGTCGAAGTCCTTAGAGCAGGAAGCCGGAGGCGTTCACGGCGGCGTCGGCGTTGACAAGGCGAATGAGCTTGAGCTCGATCCGGGCGTCGTCACCGTTGAACCGGATGCGGTGGGTGAGATCGGCGCCAAGTACCTGGAATTTTTCACGTTTGAAGCCCACCAGGACCTGCGCGGATCGCAGCGTCACAGTTTCCGCTGTCTGCTCCTCCACGGTAAACCGTGAAATGGTCCGGGTGGTGCGGGCCGCTGCCACCGCCGACATGGAGTATCCCTGAACCAGGCGCGTGATGCGCATGTGCCTCATCCTGGCATCGTCGTAGACCATGTTTAGTGATGATTCGAAGTCATCCGTGTCCGGATCGACAGGGATGACGTACTTCGCGTCTTCCGTGTAGAGCGTCTGCCAGGCCTCGTATGCCTTGTCATCGAGGAGCCGGGCTTCGTGCCAGATCAGCTCGATGGCGCGCCCCACCAGGGGATCGGCAAGCTTGCCCAGGCCTAGGTCGTAAGGTTCCTGTGCGGGGCGGTTATCAATACCGGTACCCTCTTCGATGGTCTCAGCGGTCATCGTTCATCATCCTTTTCCACATTGCGTATGACTCGCGCATGCCGGTTTCGTCCGTGACATGCGATGTTTTCCACCCCTCATCGGCGGCCACCTCCCGGCCAAGGCCGCGGTTGACCAAGATGGGCATCTCGGGGTTGGCTACAGCTCCGCGCTGGACCCGGTCCCATGCTTCCGAATCATCGGAAGTGCCGAACCCGAAGGGTCCTTGGAAGTGTTCGTGGATGCGCAGACGTTCCCGGTTGACACTCTCCGGTCCGCCGTCGAGGCCCAGCGCCATGTGCTGGATTTCGGTTTCGTTCACGGAGATCGGCCGCAGAACGCGGAAGAAGGACATTGACAGTGACAGGTTCGGGAACAGATTCAGGTTGTATCCCGCGCCGTGCATTGATCGGACGATGCGGCGCACCTGCTCTGGTGGCATCGTTTCGGAGAGTTCGTCGATGATGGGACGGAACCTCTCCTGGAGTTCTTCCGTGCCGTCGTCATCTTCCAGATCCACGTGCTCGGGGACCATGATGGCAACGCTGTGTCCATTGCCGAGTGCGTGGGTCACAGCTTCCTCGTCCGTCATGAAGGACAGCATGTCTGCTGTTTCGGCGTCCACCGAGGCCATCCAGGAGCGGTGCACGATCGGGAAGTGGTAACCGTCGGTGGTGTTTTCCAGCTGGATTTTCCAGTTTCCGTCAAAGCGGAACTTGTGCTCGCCCTGGACCTTGACCGGGAAGCCGGCCCCCTGCTTCATGAAGCGATCGATCCAAAGCTTGGCATCCCCAAGAAAGTCCGCCAGCGGCTCGATGTCCGTCTTGAAGGTGGCGAAGATGAGGCCGTTGTAGCTTTCGACGCGAAGCCGCTGCAGGGGCAGGTCACGCTTCTCGGCAACGCCCTCGTAGCCGTCGGGATACGGGATGCCGCGCAGGTTCCCTTCGAGGGAGTAGGACCAGGAATGGTAGGGGCAGGTGAAGCCGTTGGCTTTGCCTTTGGGTACTTCGCAGACGCTCGCTCCCCGGTGCCGGCACCGGTTCAAAAGGACATTGAAGTTTCCCTTCCGGTCGCGGTTGACGATGACCGGCTGGAGGCCGATGTGTGACATCTTGAAGCTCCCGGCGTCGGGAATCTCGCTCTCGTGGGCAACCCACACCCAGGTGCTGTAGAAGATCTTCTCCATCTCCCAGTCAAAAATCTCGGGGTCGGTGTAGAGCCTGGCCGCGACGCGGTCCTCGGCTGCCAGTGATGCGAAATCGCTGGCCCGGTCTGAAGTTGGGGCGGTCATCGGTACTCCTTAAGGTTTTGCAGGTCGGGTGTTGCTGGTTCAGTGATGTGGGCGCTGGACGGCGTGCGGGAGAACAGTTGTTCTGTCCGGAAATGGCTGATGGCGGCGTTGCCTTCCCGTATGTCAAAGTCGACAATTAGCCGGGCTAGTATCAGGTCCTGGTCGCCGTCCTGGTACTCGGACAGCTGTTGCATGATCCAACTCCCGGCAGCCGTGTCTCCGACGACAGTGATGTGGCCTTCGCCGAGAAGGTGGATGTTCCGCCGAAAGTGCGGTGATGGGGGGAGGTATGAGCACAACATGGCAAGGATGGCTTCCTTGCCTTCGATCCGGCCGAACTTGCCGCTGTACTCCGGACCGGTTCCCTCCCAAATGGCGTTATCGGAAAAAAGTGATGCCAGGGCCTCCGGTGCAAAGGCGGCCCGAGGGACATCGCAGAGGTCCATGTAGCGGCTCATTGTGCGGCGGACTGCCCCGGTGGCTTCGAGAGCTGTGAGGCGCAGTGCCAGCTCCGACGTCGAGATAGGTGCCATGGTCAGCCCGCAGCCGCTGGGACGTCGTCCCGGATGATCAGGGCGCGCCCGATCCTCGCCTCGATCTTGGCGTAGTGCCACAAAGGGTGCTCTCCCACCATGGTGGTCCGGAACAGATTGCACGCTGCCTTGACCGTTTCCTGGCTGTCGACATCGGCCAGGATGTAGCAGGTCCAGGGCCAACCATCGGAGGGACCGACCATGTGCGAGTCGTCATCCATGTTGCCGATGACATTGACGCCGTCCATTCGGCCCATTTCGGACATCATGCCCGAAAAGGCGGTCCAGACGGCACCGATGCCGCTCTTGGGCAGATCGAAAAAGTTCTGGTTGATGCCGATGCAGAACAGTACGCGCAGTGGATCTGATGGGTTTGTAGTCACGTTCTCTCCTTGTTGCTGCAGGTTCAGATGAAGGCCGGGATGGACGGCGGAATATCCATGAGGACGGCGCCGGCCCCGTCGTAGATGCCGTCGCCCAGGAAGGCGTGCTGGGTCACGACGGAGGCGTCCCTGAGGTAGCGCTGCATGGGGTTGGCGTCGTAAATGGCGGCAGTCCCGGAGAGCGTGTACGCGGCCTGCACGGCGGCGGCGCCGACCTTGGCGACATGAGTCGACGCCAGGCGCAGGAGCGCCTTCTGCTTGTCTGTCGGACTGTCGCCTGACTCGACCGTGGCGTAGACCTCGTCGGAAATCTCGTAGAAAAACGCCCTGGCAGAGCGCAGCGCAGCTTCCGCCTTGGCTATTTCAATCCGGTAGTAGGCGCGGTCGGCGAGTTTGGGCGCGCCGGTGATCCCCGCGCGTCCACTGCCGGTACGAATGGCGTAATCCAGGGCGGCGCGTCCTGTGCCGAGGTTCACTGCGGCGAGCACCTGGGCGGCGTACGCGATAGAGGGATAGCGGTACAGGGGTTCGTCGACCGTGGGCTCCCCGCCGCGGATGAAGGTCCACTCATCGGGAACAAACTGACCATGCACCCGCAGATCGTTGCTGCCAGTGCCCTGCAAGCCGACCACGTCCCAGTTCTCTACGATCTCAACCTGTTCCGGCCGCAACAGCGCCGTGAGTGGCTTGCCTTGGGTCCCCTCGCCGCCGGCGAGTCCCACACCAATGAGGTCAGCCCCGCGGCATCCGCTGGAGAACTTCCACTCCCCCGAAACATTCCAGCCTCCGTCAACGCGCTCAACCTTCTGCACGGGGAAGAGGCCGCCGGCAAACACGACATCGGGGCCACCACTGTAGAGATCGGCTTGGGTTTCCAGCGGCAAGGCTGCGAGGTAGACGGCTGAACCGAAACTCGCCACCCAACCCGCTGAGGCGTCAACCTGTGAGATGCGTTCTACGATGCGCAGGAATTCCGACGGCGACAAAGCATCTCCGCCGAAGCGCCGCGGGGTCGCGGCGCGGTACACGCCGGCCTTCTTGAACGCCTCAATAACATCCATCGGTACGGATTTTTGCGCACTGAACTCTTCGCGACGGCGCTCGACTGTAAGCAGCACCTCATCCAGAGTGATCGGTGATGCGGCATCCAGAACATTCGTCATGTTGAGCTCCCACGGGTTGGTCGTCGTCGTTGTCTGTTCCAAAGCTATGGGCCGGTTAGTAACGCAACAATTGGTGATTCACTCCCTAGGTAAGTGATAAAACTTGCCCGGCCTAAAGAATTCACCTATGTCGGACCGGATTCTGTGCGCAGTAGGATCTGGTGTGTCTACTTCCCTACCGATGCCCGGCGATGAACGCGAACAGCAGTTCCCGAGTCCCTCGGATTTCGCCCGACTCATGCAGTCCCTCACTCATTGCATCCTCATTCACGACGCCGGCACGAAGGACATCCTGTGGGCCAACCAGGCGGCGTGCGACATGCTCGGCTTCACGTTGTCCGAGTTGAAACCGCTGAAGGCGCCAGACATGAGCAGCGCCGACCCGCGCTTCCAGCGGTCAGCGGGGGTCCAATGGCTTCAAGATGCCGCCGACCACGGCACTAGCCGAACGGAATGGATGTACCGCTCTAAGAGCGGGCGTGATTTTCTCACCGAGGCCATTGCGGTCAGGGTCGACCTCGCAGACCACCCCACAGTTATGGTGCAGTTCCGGGATATCGAAAAAGAGGAGTCACTCAAGTCCGACCTGCAACGCACTGAGGGGCGGCTGCAGGCTTTCCTGAGTCACATGGCGGAGGGGATCCTCGTCATGGACACGGAATCGGTCGTCAGTTATGCCAGTTCGGCCGCTTCGGATCAGCTCGGCCTCAGCACAGCCGAACTGGTAGGAACCAGGTTTCTGGAGCTCTGTTCCGCCGGATCAAAGCAGGCACTTGAAAAGGCCCTTGGCACTCCCCAGCCGGACGGATCTGCTACGAGCGTTCGGCTGGAACTGTCCCGCCCCGACAAAACCAAGGTGTGGGTGGGAGCCAGTTGCCAGCATCTCGAGCTGGAACATGATCTCAAAGGGACGCTTGTGCTCCTCCACGACATCACCGACCAGGTCGCGGCCGAGGAACAACACCGTCGGGACCTCGAACACCTCAACTATCTTGGGCGCTACAACGCAATGGGAGACATGGCCATGGCGATCGCCCACGAGTTGGGGCAGCCCCTGGCCGCCGCCACCAACTTCGTCGACGGCGTTTCCCGACGGCTGCACAATCCAGACACTGCTGTTCAAGACCTGGAGTACGGTCTGGAAAACGCCAGAAAGCAAATAGACCGCGCCAACCAGATCGTCTCCAGCCTTCGCGCCTTCGTTGTCCAACTTGAACAATCCGAACAGATCGTCGACCTGAATGAAATCGTCGATGACTGCCTGTATTTCATTCAGCTCCGTGGCCAGCAGCACGAAACGGAAATTCAGGTTGTCAAGAGCGATACACCCATCTGGATTCGCTGCGAAAAGATATTAACCGGGCAGGTGATCCTGAATTTGTGTCATAACGCCATTGACGAGATGTCCACATGGCCACGGCGCGAGCGCCATGTCACCATAACCACGTACGCCACCGCGGAATCAGGTGTATTCCGCGTCGCGGACCGCGGTAAGGGCATCGCGCATATCCCGGACGGGAGAATTTTCGATGGCGTGTTCACCTCTAAATCCACGGGCAGTGGCATAGGCCTGGCCCTTAGCCACCGGATCATCACACGCCAGCACGGCAGGCTTTGGGCGGAAGAGAATGAGTCCAAGGGTGCCTCGTTTACTTTTGAGCTTCCATTGGCCAATGAATAAGGACACCGATCCAGCAAGGCACCAGCCGGCGGCTAGGTGCTGAGGTCCCAGTGGACACGGATTGCTTCTGCAATCGGTCCAGCAGTGACATCGACGCGGAAAGCAACGGGCGCGGTCCCCGTCTCTTCGATGACCACGTCGTGGTAAACGCGGCCGCATGAGGAACACAGGGTGTAGAGATCCTGGTCCTCCGGCCACGTAGCCAGCCCCGCGGGCACGGGAGTGCTTGCGCCGATGTGAACCGGGATGCCTTGTGAGTTGGCCTGAATCAATCCCTCGTTGCTGACGGTATTGCCGCATACGCAGGTGATGGTGGTGACGTCATGATCGATGACATCAGCGAATTCGGTATCCATGATGAGCTCCCGGCGTTGGATGAAAGCGTTTTGTCGTAGATTATGGCTGCGGACCAGCTGATGGGGCGGTGCGGACCAACTATCTCCCTCCGTCGTGCCCCAACCTGCCGCAGCGGCTCAGGTTCCGCAGAAGGTCCGGTAGGGGCCGAAGCCTTCCGGGGCGGCAGCGGCGTAGTGCTCGAGACCCGGCCGCTCGTCGAAGGGTTGGGCTACGGCGTCCAACAACCGTTCCAGCGGGCCCAGGTTTCCGCCCGTAGCGGCAGCCAGGGCCTCCTCCACCAGGTGGTTCCGCGGGATGTAGACGGGGTTGACCCGGTCCATGGCGCAGGCATCCGGCGCCAGGGCGCGCCAGCGCCCTACCCAGGCATCGAACCCTGCCGGGTCCAGAACCTGGCCCCGCGCCGGTTCAACCTGGCCGCGGGCGGCTTTGCCGAGGTGCCGGAAGAACGACGTGTAGTCCGCCCGTGACTCCTGCATCAAAGCCACAAGTTCGTCCACCAGGGGCGAGGTCACGTCATCGTCGAGCCCTTCATGGAACCCCAGCTTGGCCTTCATGCCTGCCGACCAGGCTTCACTGTACTGCCGGCGGAACCCGCTGAGTGCTCCCACCGCGAGATCCACCGCCTGCTCCTGGTCTTCGTGGAGAAGAGGCAGGAGAGACTCCGCAAGCCGGGCAAGGTTCCACTCCGCCACCACCGGCTGATTGCGGTAGGCGTAGCGTCCGGTCTCGTCGATCGAACTGTAGACGGCGGCCGGGTCGAAGCCTTCCATGAAGGCACACGGCCCGTAGTCGATCGTTTCGCCCGAGATTGTCATGTTGTCGGTGTTCATGACCCCGTGAACGAACCCTGCGAGCATCCACTGGGCCACCAGTGAAGCCTGGGCGGAGATGACCGCTTGGAAGAGCGCGAGATAGGGGTTCCCGGCCTCCGCGGCGGCGGGGTGGTGACGGGCTATTGCGTAGTCGGCGAGGCGGCGAAGCAGGCCGACGTCGCCAGTGGACCGGGCGTACTGGAAGCTGCCCACGCGCAGGTGGCTGCTGGCAACCCGGGTCAGAACGGCGCCGGGCAGGAGCGTTTCGCGCTGCACCGAACGTCCCGTCGCGACGACGGCGAGGGATCGTGTGGTGGGGATGTTCAGCGCGTGCATGGACTCGCTCACGATGTATTCGCGCAGCATAGGACCGACCACTGCCTGGCCGTCGCCGTTTCGCGCAAACGGCGTGCGTCCTGATCCCTTGAGGTGGATGTCGCGGAGCTGCCCGTCCGCGTGCCCGATCTCGCCGAGCAGGAGTGCGCGCCCGTCGCCGAGACGGGGTGCGTACCAGCCAAACTGGTGGCCGGCGTAGGCCTGCGCCACCGGACTGGCCTCCGCGGGGATGGCGTTGCCGATCAGCAGAAGCAGACCCTCCGGGCTCCGGAGAAAGGCCGGATCGAGACCTAGCTCGGTAGCGAGGTGCTCGTTGAGCACCAGAAGGTGCGGGTCGGGAGCCTCCTCCGCGCGCCAAGGAATGGCCATCTCCTTGAACTCCCGGGCGAAGCGGCCATCAAACGTGACGGTTGAATGCGCGATGTCACTCATATTTCAAGGATAAGGGCGACACCGTCAGCAGTGTCGCCCGGCCAGCTCCGCTCGCCCCGGATTCCTGACAGGAGCCTGAGTCCCATCCCGTCATCACCAGCGAGTGGCACACTGGACTTCATGCGTGAGTTCGTCGTCCTCGGCACCGCCTCGCAAGTCCCGACCCGCACCCGCAACCACAACGGGTACCTGCTGCGCTGGGATGGCGAGGACTTTCTCTTCGATCCCGGGGAGGGCACGCAGCGCCAGATGATCCTCGCTGGAGTCACCGTCTCCCAGATCACACGCATCTGCATCACGCACGTGCACGGCGACCACTGCTACGGCCTGCCCGGCGTCCTTTCCCGGATGGCCCTGGATAAGGTCGACCATCCCGTCCACCTGCACTATCCAGCCAGTGGCGAGGACACCGTCCGAGCTCTCGTGTCCGTCGCGTCCCMGGGCATAGATCTCCGGCTGCATCCACATGGGGGCTTTGCCTACGGCGGCAGCGAACACTCGGGCCCCGGCCACAGGGCTGCCGAGCCGATCGCCCCGGGCCTGGAGGTCCGGGCACTGGATCACCGCATCGAGGCTTACGGCTATCGGTTTGTGGAACCCGACGCGCGTACGCTCCTTCCTGACCGGCTCGCGGCAGTCGGGATTGCGGGATCCGACGTCGGCCGCCTCCTGCGCCACGGAAGCCTGGGCGGCGTGAGCCTGGCGGAGGTAAGCGAGCTGCGGCCCGGTCAACGCTTCGCCTTCGTCATGGATACCGCGCCCTGCCAGGGCGCAGAGGAACTGGCGGAGGGCGCCGACCTGCTCGTCACCGAGTGCACATTCAGCGACGACGACGCCGGGCTCGCCTCGCAGTTCCGCCATCTCACAGCGGGGCAGGCGGGCCAGCTGGCCGCATCGGCGGGCGCGGGGACTCTCGTCCTCACCCACTTTTCTTCACGCTACGGGGACGTTGCCCCTCTCGCCGAGCAGGCCCGGGCCCGCGCCGGTGAAGCCAGGGTGGTTGCCGCGAACGACCTTGACCGCTTCGCCTTTCCCCGACGTCGTGAGTTCTAACGACGTCAGCGATACCCCTGCCCTATTGGCCGGCCAGCTCGTCGATCTTGCGTTCCAGCGCTGCGCGTTCGGCCGTATTCGTGCACAGGGCGACTGCCTGTTGCAGCACGGACTGCGCTTCCCGGCGTCGGCCAAGCCTGCTGAGCATCTCGCCCCTGACCGCCGGCAGCAGGTGCGAGCCGGCCAATTCGCCGCTGCTCGCGATCGCGTCGACGAGCTCCAGCCCGGCCGCCGGACCTGATGCCATGGCCACCGCTACCGCTCGGTTCAGTTCGATGATCGGCGACGGCGACAATCGCCCCAGTGCCTCGTAGAGGATGACGATCCGCTGCCAGTCCGTGTCCGCGACCGAGCGGGCCATCGCGTGGCATTCGGCGATGGAGGCCTGCAGTCCATAGGCGCCGAGTCCCCGGCCGGCAGCCACGGCCGTGGCCAACGCCGCGCGACCACGCCGGATCGCCGACTGATCCCACAGCCGGCGGTCCTGGTCCTCCAGGAGGACTGGCAGGCCGGACGCATCGAGCCTCGCAGGGAACCGCGCGGCCGTCAGTTCCATGAGGCCCAGCAAGCCGAACACCTCGGGTTCCGGGGCCAGTCGCACGAGCACCCGGGCCATGCGGCGGGCTTCGCGGGCCAGCTCGGTGCGCATCCATGTCTCACCGCCGGACGCGAAGGAACCCTCGGTGAAGATCAGGTAGACCACTTGGAGGACAGAGCCAAGCCTTTCCGGCACCTCGTGCGGTTCGGGTACAGCGAACGGAACGTGGGCGGCGGCCAGTGTCTTCTTGGCCCGGGTGATGCGCGCCTGGATGGTGGGCACCGGAATCAGGAACGCCTTCGCGATCTCGTCCGTGCCCATACCGCCCACTACCCGCAGCGTCAGCGCGATCCGCGCTTCCTTGGACAACACAGGATGGCAGGAGATGAACATCAGGGACAGCACGTCGTCGTCGATCGCTTCTGGGTCGAACAGGGATTCCGCTCCCGGCTCTTCCTCCGAGAGGTCCCGGGCCAGCAGCACATACTTTTCGTCCCGGGCGGCCCGGCGCCGGAACGTGTCGATCGCACGACGCCGGCCGGTGGTCAGGAGCCAACCCACCGGTTCCGCGGGGACACCATTCACCGACCACGACACGAGCGCCTCGGCAACCGCCTCCTGTGCCAGGTCTTCGGCCAGTGGGAAATCGCCGGTATAGCGGGCGAGGGCGCCGACAATGCGGGCGGACTCAATGCGCCACACCGCTTCGACGGCGGCCCTTGCCTCGTTGCTGCTCACCGGTGGGTCAAAGCCGGCCGGGTCAGAGCCGGCCGGTTCAGAGCTGTCCGGTCTGCTCGCGCCACGCGCGTTCCTTCTGGATCCATTCGTTGTCCTGCGGGAACTCGTCGATGGCGGGCACACGGCGGATCTCGGTCTTCGTACCCGCCGTGAGGGGAGCCCGCTTGGCCCACTCGACGGCTTCCAGCTTCGATGCGACATCGAGGATGTAGTAACCGCCGAACAGCTCCTTGGTTTCACCGTAGGGCCCGTCAGTGACCACCGGGGATTCGCCGGTAAAGTCCACCACGACGCCCTCCTTCGGATCATCCAGGCCCTCGGCTGCCAGCAGGACTCCAGCGCGGATCAATTCGTCATTGAATTTGCCCATGGTCTCAAGGATTTCGTTAAAGTCGGCCTTCCCAAGGTTGGCGTATGACTCGTCGGTTCCGCGCATGATTAACATGTACTTTGCCATTTCTATCTCCTAGGTTGTGGAAGGCCGCCCTTCGACCTTCTCACCCACAGGTCGGACGGCGCGAGGGGAAATCGACACGGGGCTGGAAAATTCTTTGCTCCTTGTTGAGGCAGCCTCCAGACAGCCGGGCTGACCTGGTGGAGGGACAGAAGGTCCCCCGGAAAGTCGCTTCCGGAGGATCCTTTGCTAGCCGTGAGTCGGTGCCGATAGTTTGAGCCTCGCGCCCTTCTCCACCGACGATTCCGGCGAAAACCCGGGACCGGCGACTGTGGGCGACACTGCCTGCGCCAGGCATTGGCCTCTTGGCCTGGTCGCTGCCATAGTCGGCGGTCTGCTCCTGGCCCAACACCTTCGCAAGAACAAGTCGGAGATTTTTGCAGGCCTGGGCGAGGACCTCGAAAGGCTGCCCAAGGAGACTGGGCAAGCCGCCGAAACCTGGAAGAACCCACCGCTTAGTGCAAATCGTCCTTAGGCTCAGGAAGCAATGTCAGTCATGAGGATAAGAGGACCAGCCACAGGGGATCCGAAATCTCGACTCAGGCGCCGACATACGCGAGTGCCACCTCGTGGGCAGATAGACCGATAGCCATCAGCTAAAACACGAACCAGGACTGGAATCGCCAGGCCTGGCTTTGCTGCCTCGCCGGCCCGGCGCGGCTCAGGAGAATACGGCGATGCCGTAGACCGCGAAGACCACGAGATGGGCTGCGCCGTGCACCGCTGTCACCTTCTTGGACGCAAGCGTCGTCACCGACAATATCAACGTGACGCCGAGGAGTAACAGGTCGGCCGGGGACTCCGCTAGCACGACGGCTTGACCGGTGAGGCTGCCGACAATGAGGACGGCAGGAATGGTCAGGCCAACCGTGGAGACAAGGGCGCCATGACATAGATTGCTGACACGCTGAATCTCGCCTTGCAGCGCTGCGCGCACTGACGTGATCGACTCGGGCAAGAAAACAATCATGGCGATCAAAATGCCAGAAAGCGCCACCGGCGCACCGACGCGTTCGAGCCCGTCGTCCAGGAGCGTGGCCATGTCGTGCGAGAGCAGCACGATGGGCAGGACGGTCACGATCAGCAGCGCAATCCGCAGCAATACCTCGGCACGATGCTCGGCGATGACCTGGGTGATGCTGCGGCGGCTCTGCTCGGAGGCGACACTGCCATGTATGCCCGTATCGGCGGACAAGCGTGGTTCGACTTCCCGGAAGTCCTCGGCTTGCCTGCCCATCTGCCGGTAGAGGAAGAAGGTGTAAAGGGCGAGGGTCAGCACGATGATGGGGATCTCCTGCCCCGGCGTGAAGGAGCCGTTACTCCCAATCAGGGCCGGCAGGGCAAAGGCCAGCGAGACGAGAACGACGAGCAGGGCGAGATAGGCGGAGGTGCCAGTGCGGTTGTGCCCCAGATTGCCGTGCTTGATCGCCCCGACGAGCAGACAGAGCCCGATCACCGCATTGAGAATAATCATCGATACGGCCATCACCGAGTCCCGTGCGATGGTGGTGTGCTCCCCGGGCCCCAGCATGACGGCGGAAATGAGCACCACCTCGATCAGCACGATCGAAAGAGTGAGGACCAGGGAGCCGTAGGGATCACCAAGTCGGTGGGCGAGGTGTTCGGCCTCGTGGACCACCCCGAAGGCGCAGACTAGAACGACACCGACGATGACCACGAGTGCAGTGACCAGCAGCGGCGTGGGAACGGGCGGCTCTAGCAGGGGCCCGGCAAACGCCAATCCGACGACGGCGCCCCAGCCAACCACGAGGCGCGCAATGGCGACGGGCGTGACAATCGATCGCGCAGTAGAGGAAAACACGGGTTGGGCCCCATTCCACGGGGCCGTCCCCGTGTCGATCGAAACGGACGGGCCGTCCCGTCTCGTCCGTAGCGCTGGTTTCACACTCTGCCGTACATGCTACTTCAGGGCACTCACGGCCCGGGTGTCCGATGCAAGAATGAGATCACCGATACGGCACCAACATAGGCTGGATCGCTCCTGTTGTGCCCGCTTGCTCGCGGCGAAGGTGCAGAATATCCCTATGAGCGATGGTTCGGGTTTCCCGGCCCTAGACGCGACCGACCTGGATCCGGCAGCGGACCGGCTCCAAGAGGCCGGCGTTCGTCTGGTCATCGGATCAATGGTGAACGCGGCCGGAATCACCCTTGCCAAGAGCGTCCCGGTGACCCGGCTCAGCTCCTTCCACCGGGCCGGCATGGGTGCCGCACCGGTCTGGCACGTGTTTTGCATCGACGGCGAAATCGCGTTCACCGACAGCATCAGTGCTGTTGGCGACCTGCGCCTGAGGATCGATCCCCACGGGTTGCGCAGTCTCGGCGGAGGCCTGGCGTGGGCTCCCGCGGATATGTTCCTTCAGGATGGGAGCCGGGATCCGGCCTGTGCGCGTGGCACGCTGGCCCGTGTCCAGGAGCGGGCGGGGAACGCCGGCTACCGGGCACTCGTGGGCCACGAGCTGGAGTTCGTGCTCGTCGCCGCCGACGGCACGGCGCTCGACGACGCCCCCTGGGCTCCGTATGGGCTGACCGGTTTGCTTGACCGGGAGCAGTTCCTCACCGAGCTGCTGGCCGCCATGAGGGATTCCGGTGCCCAGGTTGAACAGCTTCACGCGGAATACGGCCGCAACCAGTTTGAGGTCTCCCTTGCCCCGGGGGATCCGCTCGCGGCAGCGGACACCGTGGTGCTGGCAAAGATCATTGTCGGCAGGGTCGCCCGTGCACACAAGCTGCAGGCCTCCTTCTCCCCCGCCCCCTTCCCCGGCTCAGTCGGCAATGGCGCCCACCAGCATTTCTCCCTTTCCCGTGGCGGGGCACCCCTCTTCAGCGGCGATGCCGGTCCGTACGGCATCACCGAGGAGGGCGGGGCCGCGATCGGCGGCATCATCCAAGGGCTGTCCGAGGTGCAGGGACTGCTCACCGGTTCCATCCTGTCCGGCATCAGGCTTGCGCCCGGAGCATGGTCCGGTGCCTCCTTGTGTTGGGGCCTGGAAAACCGTGAAGCGTCCGTCCGTTTCGTCGAAGGCGGCGTGAGCAACCCCCACGGAGCCAGCGTCGAAGTCAAAGTCATCGACGCGTCCGCCAACGTGTACCTGGCCTCCGCCGCCATCCTGGCCCTCGCGCTTGAGGGCATCAGCAGTGGCAGCCGCCTGCCCGATGAAGTTGCCGGCGACCCAAGCCGCCTCACCGCGGCGGAAAGGCAGGCCGCAGGGATCCGCACCGTCTCGGACTCGCCGGCGGCCATCATCACGACCCTGGACAACTCCGCGTACGCCCGGAGGCTGCTGGGCAACGAGGTGGTCGACGCCACCGTTGCGGTGCGGCGCCATGAGCAGGAGACGTACGGGGCCACGGACCCCAAGGAACTCGCGGTCCTTTTCCGCCTTGCCTGGTCGATCTGATGGGCGAGTCGTTCGCCGGATTTGTCGAAGACGTACGGCTCATCGACCATCACGTGCACGGCGCGTATGGGGTCGACGGCGACGAAATACGCTTTCAGAATTCGCTAAACGAGGGCAACAGCGAACTCCTCGCCGAACCGTCGGCGGCCTACGACTCCCAGCTGGGTTTCGCCCTTCGCCGCTGGTGCGCCGAGATCATCGACTTGCCCCGGCACGTCACGGCCGAGCTCTACTGGCGGCGACGCAGCGAACTCGGCGAACTGGAAATCAGCCGGCGGATGACTCGGGCCGCCGGAGTGAGTCACTGGCTAGTCGATACCGGATTCACGACCGGGTCCATGCTCGATCCACCCGGGATGGCGGAAATTTCCGGGGCCCCGGTCCACGAGATCGTACGCCTGGAAACCCTCGCCGAAACCCTGATCCAATCGGATCTGGATCCGGGCGACTACGTGGACGCGTTCACCGGGCTGCTGGCCAACCATCCTCCTATTGTCGTGGCGGCGAAGTCGGTTCTGGCCTATCGGGCCGGCTTCAATCACGACCTTGGTCGGCCGACCGACCGCCAGGTGGCTGAGTCCGCCAGGCGGTGGCAGCAGCGGATCGGGTCCGGTGGGCCGGTGCGACTTGATGACCTCACCCTCATCTGTTTCGGCCTGCACTGCGCCATCTCGCTCGGGCTTCCACTCCAGCTCCACGTCGGGTTCGGGGACCGGGAGCTGGACCTTGACCGGGCGAACCCGTTGCTTCTGCTCGACCTTCTCCGGTCGGTGGAAGCCAGCAAGGTCCCCGTCCTGCTCCTGCACTGCTACCCGTTCGAGCGTGAGGCCGGCTATCTCGCCCAGGCCTTCGACAACGTCTACCTCGACGTCGGCCTGGCGGTGAACCACGTCGGCGTCCGAAGCCGGAGCGTCATCGCGCGCTCGTTCGAACTCGCCCCATTCACTAAAATCCTCTACTCGTCCGATGCCATCGGCCCGGCTGAGCTCCACTATCTCGGCGCGCGGCTGTGGCGCAACGCGATCAGAGCAATCTTCGGCCGGTGGATCGACGATGACGAGTGGTCGGAGGCCGATGCCCGCCGCGTTGTGGAGCTTGTCGCGCGGGAGAACGCCCGAAGGGTCTACGGGCTGCCGTAGCGACCAGAACCGGGCCCGGAAGATGACGGCGCATTTTGTCGGGCTGGGTCTCGAGGTCCTCAGGTGGTGCGGTGTGCCGGGGCGAACTGCGCCGCGCGGTTGGTTTCTTCGGCACGGATGAGGTGCACGAGCGCGTTGATGAGGGCCAGGTGGGTGAACGCCTGTGGGAAGTTGCCGAGGTGACGGCCGCTCACCGGATCCAGCTCCTCAGCGTAGAGGCCCAAGGGACTGGCGAGGGACAGCAGACGTTCGCACAGTGCCTTGGCGCGTACCACGTCGCCGATCTCGACGAGGGCTGAGACGAGCCAGAACGAGCAGGTCGTAAAGGTCCCCTCGACGCCGGTGAGCCCGTCGTCGGTCTGCTCGGGGCGGTAACGCAGTACGAGCCCGTCCCGAGTAAGTTCATCGGCGATGGCCAATACAGTGGCGCGAACGCGTGGATCGTTGGCGGGCAGGAACCGGACGAGCGGGACAAGGAGAAGCGAGGCATCGAGGTTCGTCGCGCCGTAGGACTGGACAAAAACACCGCGGCCGTCGACACCATTGCGGCAGATGTCCTCATGGATCTCCTCGGCGATAGTGTCCCACTTCCGGGCGTAATCAGCCTGACCGTGCAGGCGCGCCAGCCGGGCACCACGATCCAGGGCGACCCAGCACATGAGCTTTGAGGAGGTGAAGTGCTTCGGTTCGCCCCGGACCTCCCAGATGCCGTGGTCGGGGTCCCGCCAGTGGGCGGCGGCCTGCTCGACCTGGCGGAGCAGGACGGGCCAGAGCGGCTCGGGAAGCTGGTCACGGGATTTGGCGTGAAGGTAGACGGAGTCCAGCATCGTGCCCCAGACGTCGAGCTGCCGCTGGTGGGCGGCAGCGTTGCCGATCCGGACGGGGCGGGCGCCGTCGTAGCCGCCGAGCCCCTCGACAGTAACCTCGGGAAGGTCCCTTTCGCCGTCGATGCCGTACATGATCTGCATGTCGTCCTCGGCGGCGACGTCACGGATAAAGGCAAAGAAGTCGTCGGCTTCCCGGTCCAGGCCGAGGGTGTACAGGGCCCAAAGCGCGAACGTGGAATCGCGCACCCACGTATACCGGTAGTCCCAGTTCCGCTCTCCCCCGGGCGCCTCGGGCAGCGACGTCGTGGGCGCCGCGACCAGAGCACCGGTCGGCGCGTAGGTGAGGCCCTTCAACGTCAGCGCGCTTCGCTGCAGCTCCTCCCGCCACGGGTGGTCGGGGAACTCGCCCCCTGTGATCCATTGCCGCCAGAACTCAGTGGTCTGCCACTGCTTGTGCGTGGCTTCCTCCCACGTCCGCGGAGGGGGCAGCGACCCCCAGGAGAGCGCGATAAAAGCCTCCTCGCCCTCGGTCATCCGGCTGCGGATGACCACGATGGAGTCCTCGATGCCCAGCCGTCGGTCGGTAGTCAGGCGCAGCACCGGATCCCCCTCATCGCCGTTGACGGTCGCGACCTCCCCGTAGCCGGGACCGGAGAACTCCCACCGTGCCCGGCGCCGGCCGTAGTCGAAGACCGGCTCGCACAGCACGGACAGCTCAACGGCACCGTTGACGCACCGGACGGTGCGCAGCAGGCAATGCTCAGCCTCGTAGTTCGTCGGCGGGCGGCGGTACCGGCCGGCCCTCTCTTCGGTGTGGTGCCACGGACCCATCACCAGGGCATCCCTCACGATCAGCCATCCCGTCCTGGTCTGCCAGGTGGTCTCCAGGATCAGGCTGCCGGGGAGATAGCGGCGCGCAGTGGGCTCCCGGACGCCGTACGGCGCCACCTTGAAGCCACCCGCGGCGCGGTCGAGCATGGTGGAGAACACGCTCGGTGAGTCGTGACGCGGCACGCACATCCACTCCACCTGACCGCTCGATGCGATCAAACAGTTGGCCTCACAGTCGGACAAAAACCCATAGTCTGCGATCGGCGGGAACGGGCTCGCGCCTGCCCCAGGCGGCCGCCTCCCCTGAGGCCCTGATCCGGCGTCGATCCTCACTACCCCAGTATGCCTGCCCAGACCGGAGGCGGGAATCCTCGGACCGGACCGCCGACGGAGAGCCGCCGGCGGGCGGCCTGTCGCCCGCGATCAATCCGGAACTGGCTCATTGGCGTGCCCGGCCACGCGGACTTTTCCCATGTGTCAACGCGCAGCCTTGACACTATTGGAGCGATAGGCCTAGAACTACTAGAGCGATCGCTCCAGGCAGCGCGTCCGGGCAGATCAGGCGGGCGATCCGGCCGATAGCGGGTTCAACGAAGAGAGAGTCCCCAGATGGGTGCCGGCGTGGGTTTGACGATCAGCACGTACTTCCGAGTCTGTGACGGGGTGCGGGTGAGGTTCGCGGACAACAAGGCTGACTCGGACGTCACTATGCTGTTGCTCGCGCCGTGGCCGGAAAGCCTTTGGGCCTTCCGCCGCATCTGGAACCGCGTTGCGGAAGTCGGGCGGGTGGTCGCCATCGACATGCCGGGATTCGGCCACTCAGATGGTCGCCCGGAGTTGATCGCCCCGGACGGCTCCGGAGCCTTCCTGGCCCGCCTGATCGATGAATGGGGGCTGGGAGCTCCGCACGTCGTCGGCCCGGACGTTGGCACGGCCGCGGCGCTTTTCCTTGCTGCGAGGGCTCCAGAACGGGTCACGAGCCTGACCATCGGCGGCGGCGCGGTCCGCTTTCCGATCGACGCGGGCGGCGCGCTCAAGGAGATCATCGAAGCGCCGACTCTCGATGACGTGCGCGCTCTCGACGCCAGAACGAATATCGGCTACGCGGTCGAGCCGGTCGCCCCGAGCGCCAGCGAGCCGGAGGTCCACGAGGACTACGTCAGCGCCTACGACCTCGGGCGCTTCGCAGAGTCGGCGCGGTTTGTGCGGACCTACCCCGAGCAGAACCCGGTGCTGCACGATCTGCTGCCGTCCATCACCACGCCGACCCAGATCGTGGCGGGCCGCCACGATGACCTCGTGCCGTGGTCTAACAGCGAGTACCTGGACGGCCTCCTCCCCAACTGCGAGATGCATCCTCTCGACGCCGGCCACTTCGCGTGGGAAGAAGCAGCAGAGGAATACGGCCGGCTGGTCGCCGACTGGGTCAGCGGCGGATATCGACGCGTCGCGGACTAGGCGGCCAGTCGCAACGCAGATCCTCATCCGACGGTTACCGACGATCCCCGGCACACAGCGTCCGCTCTGGCATGGCTAGAACCCCAGTGCCTCATCGCAGAGGACGACAGTGATGCGGCCCGGGACCCACTCGCGATTGATCACGAGAACTTTGTTCACGCCGCTGTGCACGCCGTACGCTGCCTGGGCCCGCGCGTCCTCCAGCGGGAAGGCGTATTCATCGACGCGGCGCAGTGCGTCCTCAAGGCCGGGAACGATTTTCTGCGTCCCAACCACGAGAATGACCTTCCCGGCGCCGGATGCGTACGGGCCGATTTGGCTCCCGCTCGCGGAGGCGACAACCAGCGACCCGGTCTCGGTGACGGCGTGGACACTACCAAGCATGACGTCGGGCGACGCGCTGAGGCGGCGGATCTCGTCGGCCTGCGTCGCGCGGTCCATGCCGTGGAGCCGTGGTCGGAGCGGCTTATACCGGCCGGACTTCTCTATCTCCTCGGTGATGCCGGCAGTCTCGAGGGACCGCGATGCACCTTGATGTACTTGCGACCCCGCCGGGATGAGATCCAGGACCATGCGTTTGGCTTCGTCGCTGTTCGGGGCGCGAAGGACCGAGATCCCGTTCGCTTCCAGCGCCGCCGCGGTTCGCGCCACCCGGTCCTCCTCGGCCGAGGCCGAGAAATCACGACTCAGTGTCCTGTTGGGCTGTACTTCACTCATGAGACGGTCCTCCTCACCGCTCCGATGTACTTGCGATTGCAAATACCTGTGGAGTTAACTGGGGAACATGGACGAAAATTCCCCACCGATCGCCGTGGCTGCCCTCTTCGACCGGCTTGTCGAAGAGTCGCTTCCCGGGCAGCGCGGAGAGGAGGCATGGCGCGCATTGCTGCACGCCCACGCTACCCTCATGCGCCAACTCGACACCGATCTGAGGGAGGACACCGGCCTGCGCCTCGCCGACTTCGATGTCCTGGCTCAGCTGGCTGGGGCGGGCGGCGAGCTACGGATGACTGACCTGGCTGCCCGCACGCTCATCTCGCGCTCGGGATTGACGCGCCGCGTCGCGAGATTAGTTGCTGAGGGCCTGGTTCGCCGGGCGAATGTCGCCGGCGACGGGCGCGGCGTGGTTGTCATGTTGACCGATGCCGGTGTTGCGCGTCTGGCGGAAACCGTCCCGGTCCATCTTCGCGGTGTGTCCAAGTTGTTCGTCGAACGGCTCGACGATCAGGAACTCGCCGTTCTCGAGACCGCCCTTGGAAAAGTCATCGTCGACTGCACATTTGGTTGAGTACACGGACGGCGATGGGGGTGTCAGACCCCAGCCTGCTTCAGCGCCTGCTCCTCGTGTCGGTAGCCGACTGTCTCGTATGAAACGACGATGAGGGCGGGTGAGGCGGCGACCAGGAGCAGCGTGGCGCCCACGCTCGCACCCAGGCCCACCGCGACCACGGCGGATGCCAAGACGATCGCGGCCGCGCCGAATATCCAGATGTGGTAGCCGTCGGCGGTGCGCAGCAGGAGCGAGTAGATCGTCACGAGGATCAGCTCGAAGACGAACACTGGGAGGGCGACGGTGAGCACCGTTGCAGTGGCGTCGATGTGGCTCTCACCGGAGATGTAGACCGCCGCGACGTGCAGGCCGGCGCCAGTGCCGACGACCGCGGCGAACACGACGATGTGCCCATAACTCCAGCCGAAAGCGCGACGGCGATGATGTCCCAGCACACGCCCGGCTGGAACGGTGAAGTACAGCCACCACATCGCGAAGGCGAGTGCAGTGCCGCCGAAGGCGACGAGCACGACCTCGATCGACCAACCCGATCGGTCGACGACAGCCGAGATCGCGAGGACAGCGCCGAGAATCACCTCGCCGAGTGTGATGATCACGAGCAGTGAGTACCGTTCGACGATGTGGTGCGGATGCCACGGCGTACCGCCGTCCTTGCGCTCGGCGAGGAGCGGGCCCGCCAGCTCGACCCCGGTGAGAGCCGCGATGACCAAAAAAGTCGTCCCGATCGGAAGCGAGGCGAAGATGAGGAGTACCCATCCGACCTGCGCCATCGAGATAAAGGCCGCGTAGGCCAGACAGGCCCGTCGATGCACTGGATCATGCCGCGCCGCGCGCAGCCAGAGTGCCACCGCGGCGACACGCATGATCACGTACCCGCTCACCATGATCGCGTTGTCGACATGACGGCCTTCGTCGATGGAGCGGAAGAAGGGGGGCATCCCAAGGGCGATCACGAGCACCCCGATCATCTCGCTCAACGTAGCGATACGGAAGAACACGTCGTCGTTGTCGTACGCGGAGGCCAGCCACGCGTAGTTCACCCACGCCCAACTGATCGCAAAGACCCCAAGGAAGAACCCAGTGACCGCGGCCGACCAGTGCCCTTTCTCGAGGAGCAGCGCCGTCTGCGTCGAGACCGCGCTGAAGCCCACTACGAAGGTGAGGTCGAAGAGCAACTCAAGCGGGGTCGAGGTCCGGTGTTGCTCGGACGGATCGCGCCCCGACATGCGTGCGAGCCGATGGGCAGGGCTCATGCATGAAGGCTACTCCGATGACTCGATGCCGGGGAGGGAACGTGATTCCCGGATGAGGCCGGCCCGGGGCACTTTCCAGGTCAATTTCGCCTGGTGCACAGCTGGTCTGGCTGGGACATCCGATCATTGCTAGCGTGGCGGAATGAACCCGTCGAAGACCCCCGCCGAGATCCTCGACATTGCCGGTAACGAGGTTCGCATCTCGAATCCGGACAAGGTGGTGTTCCCCGAGCCCGGGCTGACCAAGCTCGACTTGGTTCGCTACTACCTCGCCGTCGCGGATGGTGCGCTGCGGGGCGCCGGCGGACGACCCATGGTGCTCAAGCGCTTCCCGAAGGGGATCGGCGCTGAGCCGTTCTTTCAGAAGCGCGTGCCTGAAAACCACCCTGACTTCATCGACACGACGACGCTGCACTACGCGTCGGGGACATCTGCCGAAGAAGCCGTCATCCGGGATGCTGCGGGCTTGGCGTGGGTCGTGAATCTTGGATGCCTGGACCTCAACCCGCACCCCGTGCGCGCCGAGGACCTCGAGCACCCCGACGAGCTCCGGGTCGACCTCGACCCGATGCCGGGGGTCGACTGGTCGCAGATCGTTGACGTCGCCTATGTCGCGCGGGAGGTGCTCGACGACGTGGGACTGGTGGGGTGGCCGAAGACGAGCGGTTCGCGGGGACTCCACATCCTGGTACGCATCGCGCCCCAGTGGTCCTACCGTGACGTGCGGCTCGCCGCCGAGACCCTCGCCCGCGAGGTCGAGAACCGCGCTCCGGGCCTCGCCACCGCACGGTGGTGGAAGGAGGAGCGTGGCGAGAGTGTGTTCGTCGACTTCAATCAGAACGCCAAGGACCGCACCGTCGCATCGGCTTACTCGATCCGGCCCCTGCCCGACGCCCGGGTCTCGACCCCGCTCACTTGGGACGAGGTTACCTCCACCCGGCCGGAACAATTCACGGTGCCCACGGTGCTCGAGCGCTTCGCCGTGATGGGCGACCCCCACACCGGCATCGACGACGCGGTAGGGACACTCGACCGACTCATCACCTTGGCTGCCGAACTCGGCCCCGCCGAAAAGCCGCCGCGCGCTGGCGACGGCTTGGGCCGCAGGCAGTCGGTGATGCCGCTTATCGAGGTGGCACGGACCAAGACCAAGCCCGAGGCGCTCGCGGCGCTCGATGAATGGAAGACCCGGCATGCGGACCTCGTCCCGGCCCTGCATCCCGCCGACATACTCGTCGACGGAATGCGCGGATCGAGTTCACTCTGGTACCGGGTGCGAGTGAACCTGCAGCACGTCCCCGAAAATGAGCGGCCATCACGGGAGGAGCTCGTCGCAGACTACGACCCATGGGCGGGCAAAGAGTGGCCGGGACGTTAATCCCGCCTTCAGAATGCAATCGAGAACCCGGGAAGTGATGCATCCCGCTCGGTATAGGCGACGCCGTCGACCCGCAACCCGTCCGGGTTGAGCAGTGTAATCTGGCCTCCGTTGTTCGGCAGCACAACCGTCGGTATCAGCGTGATCCGAACCGTGTCGCCCGCCTCAATCGAACCGGACAGATCCATCGTGTTCTTGTCCTTGTCGAGTATCCGCCAACCATGCAGGTCCACGGTTTTGCCCGTGGTGTTAAGCAGGGTCACCGTCTCAACTTCTGGAGACACCACGGGATTCGCCAGGGCTCCCACGATGCGTACCGCACCGTCGGGTGCTTCCGGCGTCGGAAGGAAGCCAGGATCAAACGGCCGCAGCGAAATGCCCGAATCCGAAGGCGGACCGCTGACCTCCGAGCTGATCTGATGGCCCGTCGTATCGTCAGTGTGCCAGGTCTGGGACTGGAACTTGAGAAATATCCCCACCCATTGGTTTTGGTGCGGAAAGTACAGGACCAGTGCGCCGTCCTGGTAGACGCCGTCGTCCGCGACGAAGCGGCCAACGTTCGCCTGATTCATGTGGATATCGTGCACCCCATTGCCCGGCATGAATCCGAAGATCTTGTCCTTCTTGCGTTCCTCCGGCCCCCATCGCTCCCCGAAGGCGTAGATCAACGCGTCTTCGTCAGCCATCGCCCGCTGCACATAATGGTCGATTTTCTCGTTCAGATCGTTGTCCGGTCCGGGAACGTTGAATGGCAGCGGCACCATGTCGCGCGGGTCGAACAGATTGGATCGAATGAAATCGAAGGCCGGGCCGCCCGGCGTCGACTCGAGTTGGTGCCAGCCCGTTTCCAGTGCATCAAGTTGCGCCAGGAAGGGATGCTCGAAGTGAGAATCCACAAGGTACTCAACCTCCGAGGGGCTGAGTGCCGAGGCAACGTTGACTGCGATGCGGTAGTCGGTCGTGTCGTCAACCACGTGGATCTGATAATGAGGATTGCGGCCGGACCCCAACCTACGATTAATGGGGGTCCCCTTAAGAACTCCATATTCTTTCAACGGCATTTTGGACTCCAATCCTTCGGATTTGAGATCACGTCCCACACCAACATTCCTGCATTCTAAGCACAGCGCGAACATCTCAAATGGCCCCACACCGGTCCCCGCCGCATCTTCACCAGACATACGCAATGTCCTGTCTCTGCCTCCGCCGGTTCGCTTGTGGTCATCTGCCGTTCACCTGCCCGCACCGGGGGTTCATTACCGGCAAGTAACGTGGCGCTCTCTTGTTGAGATCCAACTTTGAGAGGCTCCCCCCATGAGCACGACTCGCACCCGAGGCATCCTCACGGCCGCCACAGCAATCGTCCTGGCCGCGTCCGCAATCAGCGCCACCGCCGCCGCCCAGGCCGCAGGCAACAACACCGATTCCGGCAACCACGGTGACAGGAACACGGCTCTGGCCGACGCCTTCAACGGTGTTGACCGGAACACTAAGTGGCAGCAGACCTCCAAGCTGAAGCTGAACTTCCCCACGTACCACACCGAGGGAATCGCCTACAGCCAGGACCACATCTTCCTTTCGGCAGTTCAGATCATCGAACCGACCGTGAAGTTCCCGAGCCCGCAGAACGGGTTCGACCGCACCCCCGGCAGGGGCGTCGGCCACCTGTTCGTCATGGACAAGGCCGGCAACCTGCAAAAGGACATCATCCTGGGCGAGGGCGACATGTACCACCCGGGCGGCATCGACTTCGACGGCACCAACGTCTGGATCCCCGTGGCCCAGTACCGGCCCGACAGCAGCGCCATCATCTACAGAGTCGACGCGAACACCCTCGACGTGCACAAGCAGTTCCAGGTGAAGGACCACTTCGGCGGCATCGTGATGGACCAGCAGACCGGCCACCTGGTCGGCAACACCTGGGGCTCCCGCCGCTTCGCCGAATGGGACCTGCAGGGCAAGGAGCTCTCGACCTGGCAGAACCCGAACTACTTCGTCGACTACCAGGACTGCCAATACGTGCCCAGCTCCAGGATGCTCTGCAGCGGGATCACCAACCTCCCGCAGACCCCGGCGGCCGGCGGCACCGGCGCCACCTACGAACTCGGCGGCATGGCGATGATCGACCTCAAATCCCGCAGCGTGATCCGCGACGTCCCGTTCCAGCAGTGGTCCACCGCCGGGCACGTGGCCACGCGCAACCCGTTCAAAATGACCGCCGACGGCGGGCACCTCACCATGAAGGTGGCCCCCGACAACGGCGACGAAGGCAATGGCACCGAAGTCCTCACCTACGAGGCCACCGTCACCCCGGCCAAGTAACGGGAATCCGGTCACCCAAGCAGCATACGAATGCCGGCCATCAGCCGCCGGCATCCCTGAACAGGAACGATTGGATACCCCATGCCTCATCCACAACGATTCACCCGAAAGCGCCTCGCCGCCGCCACGGGCGCCGCAGCCCTGGCGGCGTCGGCCCTGACTGCCGGCCTGATCGGCATCGGCGCCGGTCCGGCCTCCGCCGGCGGAAACCACAACGGTACCGCGACGCCGATCAAGCACGTGGTGGTGATCTTCCAGGAGAACGTCTCCTTCGACCACTACTTCGCCACCTACCCCCATGCTGCCAACGCCCCGGGTGAAACCCAGCAGGGCACCGGCACCGCGGCTGCCTCCTTCACCGCCGCGAAAAACACCCCCAAGGACATCAACACCCTGTCCACCGCTGGACTGCTGGCACCGAACAACCCCAACTCGGCGCAGCCTGCCCGGCTCTCGCCGGCACAGGCCGTCACCTGCGACCAGGACCACAACTACGGCGCGGAGCAGAAGGCTTACAACGGCGGGGCGATGGACAAGTTCGTCCAGTTCACCAGCCGCGACGCCTGCGGTCCGAATCAATACGGACGTCCCGGCCTGACTATGGACTACTACGACGGCAACACTGTCACCGGCATCTGGAACTATGCCCAGAACTACGCCATGAGCGACAACCACTTCAGCACCGTCTTCGGCCCCTCCACTCCGGGCGCGCTGAATCTGGTATCCGGCCAGACCCACGGGGCCACCGAATACACGGCCGCCGGACAGCCCGTGGCTACGCCGGCAGCCGGTAGCAGCGCCGTCCGCCAGCCGAATGCGAACGGCGTCGGCACCGTCATCAACGACCCGGACCCGGTCCACGACGACTGCTCGAACAGCAGCCACGCCAAAACCGGCAACCTGGCCGGCATGAGCGGCAAAAACATCGGCGACCTGCTCAACGCCACGGGCACGTCCTGGGGCTGGTTCCAGGGCGGCTTCACTCCGACCACCGCCGCGACGGCGGACACCCCGGCGTCGTGCCTTTCCAGCCACACGAACGCCGCCGGCGCCAGCGTCGTTGACTACTCCCCGCACCACCAGCCGTTCCAGTACTACGCCTCCACCGCCAACCCGCACCACCTGGCACCGGCGTCCGACGCGGAAATCGGCCACAACGGCCAGGCGAACCACCAGTACGACCTCACCGCGTTCAACAAGGTGGTCAACACCGACAACATGCCCGCCGTGTCCTTCCTGAAGGCGGGAATGTTCCAGGACGGCCACGCCGCCTACTCTGACCCGGTCGACGAGCAGAACTTCATCACCAACACCGTGAACCAGATCCAGAAATCCCAGAACTGGGACGACACGGCCGTGGTACTCGCCTACGACGACTCGGACGGCTGGTACGACCACGTCGCCGCCAAGGCAAAGAACGCCTCCAACACCCCCGACGACGACGCCTGGTGCCAGAACGCCGCAGCCAGCGGAGTCCCGATGGCCGGCGGCTACGCTGACCGCTGCGGCCCCGGCCCGCGCCAGCCGCTGGTGGTCATCTCCCCCTACGCGAAGAAGAATTACGTGGACCACACCCAGACCGACCAGGCCTCGATCCTGCGTTTCATCGAGGACAACTGGCGCACCGGCCAGATCGGCGACGCCTCCGCCGACGCCACCGCCGGCTCGGTGAATGCCATGTTCAACTTCGACAAACAGCGCAACGACAAGGTCCTGCTCAACGAACAGACCGGCGCCGTCGCCTCCACCGAGCACGGAAACAACAACTCGGGAAAGTAAACACCTGCAGCAGTCCGGTCGGTGACCGCCGGCAAACAGCCCCCTTGGAAACGCCACCCGGCCAGCTGCCGGGTGGCGTTTCATCAATTGGGAGGCCTCGGTGGATTCCGGAGGGCGGTCCCTGCTCACCCGGCAACCAGGATGTTAGGTTCGACCGATCGATAATCCACCCATAAGCAAGCGGGCCACTGTCCGCCGCACTATTTGGTGCAGCCCATTTGTTCAACATCGTCTTCGGCGTGCCATTCGGGCGCTGGACTCTGTGTGCCAGTTGAATTGTTGACAACTGGGCTGCTGACGGTTGCACTTGGCGCATGGCATCTCGGGAAACTGAGGGGAAGCTCCGGATCGCGGACGGCATAGTTTTTGCATCCGAAACGGAAGGCGGCCCCGTGTCCTACCCATTCCAAGTGACCTTTGACTGCCACGATATCGACATTATGACTCGGTTTTGGGCGGTGGCCCTTAGCTACAGCCTCCAGAAGCCGCCCGAAGGTTTTTCGAGCTGGGCGGAATTCGCAACGAACCAGAGCATCCCGGAGGAGCTGTGGCGTGGCGCTGTCATTGACCCGGCAGGCAAAGGTCCCCGCCTGTTCTTCCAGCCGGTTCCCGAAGGAAAGACGGCGAAGAACCGGGTACATCTGGACATCAATGTCAGCGAGGGTTCCGAGTCCAAGGAGGACGGACGTCGCCTGGCCCTTGCCCACGCCGAGCGCTGCGTTGAGGCCGGAGCCACACTGGCCAGGGTGTTCGAAGGCGACGACGGCTGGCACATTGCCATGCTCGACCCGGAAGGGAACGAATTCTGCATCCAGTGACTGTTCCCAGGATATTCCTGAGGCCGTCCGAAATGTGGCGATGTGCGTGTTGTTCCAGTGCGGTCCCGTCAGACCTCCCCGTGAGCACCCTATCCGTGACGCCGGTGGGGTGCCCGGCCGTGGGAGCTGGAGCGGGGTTGTCCTAGCCTTCGCACTCGATGCAGTACGAGTGGCCGTTCTTTTCGCGCGCGAGTTGGGAACGGTGCCGGACCAGGAAACAGGAGGAGCAGGTGAACTCGTCCGCTGCCTGCGGAATGACCTGAACAATCAGTTCCTCGGCGACGAACTCCCCGCCGGGGGTCATGGCCTCGTCCAGTGCGTCGGATTCATCCAGCTCACGGACGACGCTGCGGGCATCCGGGGCGTTGGCGGACTGCAGCGCCTCCAAGGAGCGTTCCTGTGACTCCTTGACGTCGGATCGTACTTCGTCGTAATCGGTTGCCACTTTGGTTTTCTCTTTTCGGGTTCTCTTGTCTGACGAGGATGCAACGCACACCACGGCTCTCCTATTCCCGTGTCGGGATCGCACGCCCATTCGCTTCCCCGCGGATGATGTYGGCATGCCCGGCTGTCATAGGTGCCAAGACGCGGATCAGAACAGGTGGGAGGATGGGCGCATGGAACTGCACATCACTGGCGACCCCGCCGCCGACCAGCTGCTCAGCAATGACGCGTTCGCACTCCTCACCGGCATGCTGCTTGACCAGCAGGTGACCATGGAGTCTGCGTTTGCCGGACCCGAAAAGATCCGGACGCGCATCGGGTCGATGGCCCCTGCCGCAATCGCCGAATATGACCCGGCAGGATTCGTTGAGATCTTCAAGGAGCCTCCGTCCATCCACCGCTTCCCTAGCTCCATGGCCAGCCGCGTCCAGGATCTCGCCGCGACCGTGCAGCGTGATTGGAATGGGGACGCAACTGCCATCTGGAATCAGGACGACCCTGACGGTCAGGAAGTGTTGCGCAGGTTGAAGGGATTGCCCGGCTTCGGAGAGCAAAAGGCAAAGATCTTCCTCGCACTACTCGGCAAGCAGTGCGGACTCCAGGCACAAGGCTGGCGTGAGGCTGCTGGCCCCTATGGCCAGGAGAGCGCATTTCTCTCTGTTGCCGACATCGTGGACACCGAGTCACTGAAAAAAGTGCGCACCAACAAGCAGGCTGCCAAGGCCGCCATCAAAGCCGCGAAGGCATCCGAGCGCTGATCGAAAGCTATTGCACCGCTTTTACGAGCCATTTCCGCTGGCCGAGCACTACGAGCTGGTGATCTCTACACGCGATAAAGTGCCTGGAAGCGAGTCCTTCACCGGACAAGCGTGCAAGGCCTGCCCAGCCTCTGCCGCCTGACTTTTTGCTGCGCCAATTGGGCACGTTGCCTTCAAGGGCCGCGAAGGGACGTGCTCCGACGGGCTTCGATCACATGGAAAAGCCCCGGACCAGCATGGTCCGGGGCTTACGTGGGCGTCTGTTAGCGCCCGATGCTGACGGTGAGATCCAGATAGATGTCGTCATCGGCTACAAGGCGGTCCTGGAGGTAGCGGGCAAGGCTCGCGTCGGTGGCGGTGTGAACGCTTTGCGCGATAGCTCCGCGCAGCACCGCCTGGGTGTCGGTGGACTTGACGACGTCCAGCGGCGCCCACCTACGATGGCCGCCGGTAAGGCGTTCTATGTCGGTGCGGAAGGAGCGCTTGTGCTCTTCCCGGACGGTAGCGCGCATGGTGAACGGGATAAAGGGAATGGGCAAGGAGGTCCTTTCACGAGGCAGCCGGTCGTCGACGCCCCAGTCTGAATAAGACCTCTGCAGCCCCGGCTATTCCTCCAGAACAGCCAAGGAGTCCAGAATCACGGCGCAGGAACGGTCGCTCCGCTAGCTTGAGCGCAAAACCGGGCTGCCCGGGCTCCTGACGATCTAAATACTATTCTTTCGCATCCGCACCAAGCGTCACGCAAGAAATGTTTCCTTTTGTTCGTTATTGTGTCTAATCGAACTTTAGTGTACAAATGTGAACATGACACGCATCACCACGAACTCTCTGGCCGACGGCCGGGAGATCCTCTACTTTGACGACGCCGGCTCAGCGGAGCGGCCCGCCGCATCCCTTGTGGACCACCGTGAACTTCCGGTCCGCCCCGAGCCCGGCCAGTTGCGCTTTGATGCGCTCAGCCGTGAGTGGGTGGCCGTCGCCGCCCACCGGCAGTCGCGAACGCACCTGCCGCCGGCGGACCAGTGTCCGATCTGTCCGACGACGCCGGCCAACCTGACCGAGATCCCGGCGCCGGACTACGACGTGGTCGTCTTCGAAAACCGCTTCCCCTCGCTCGGCCCGGACACCCGCACGATTCCTGCGGCGCCGGCCCCGGGAACCACAGCCCCCGCGGTTGGCCGGTGCGAAGTGGTGGCGTTCACCCCGCAGCACACCGGATCCTTCGCCGAACTGGGCTGGCGCCGCACCCGAACCGTGATTGACGCCTGGGCCCACCGGACGGAAGCGTTAAGCGCGCTGCCAGGCATCCGCCAGGTCTTCCCGTTCGAAAACCGGGGCGCAGACATCGGCGTCACCCTGCACCACCCGCACGGGCAGATCTACGCCTACCCCTACGTGACGCCGCGTGCAGCGGTGCTGGCCGCGGCGGCCGGCGAATTCTCCGCCACGACGGACGGCACGGCAACGCTTACCTCCTCCCTGTTGCGGGCCGAACGCAGCGACGGCAGCCGCATGGTCCTCGAGGGCGAACACTTCAGCGCCTACGTTCCGTTCGCGGCGCGCTGGCCGCTGGAAGTCCACCTCGTTCCGCACCGCCAGGTCCCGGACCTCGCCGCCCTGGACGGAGCCGAGCGCGACGAACTGGCGGAGCTGTACCCCGAACTTCTCAAGCGCTTTGACGCCCTGTATCCGACGCCGACCCCCTACATCGCGGCCTGGCACCAGGCTCCGCTGGAGCCTGCGATGCGCCGGGCCGGTCACTTGCACCTGCAGCTGACCTCGCCCCGCCGCGCCGCGGACAAGCTTAAGTACCTCGCCGGCTCCGAAGCCGCCATGGGGGCCTTCATCAACGACACCACCCCCGAATCCGTCGCGGCCCGGCTGCGCGAAGTGGCCGCCCAGCCGGCCGGCGTCGCCACCCGCACCACCCTGACCATGGAAGGCGCCCCCGCATGAAAACGACAGCACGCACCGACGCCGGGACCGGCGCCCTGGCGCACCGCTTCGAAGCCACCTTCGGGGCGGCCCCGCACGGTGTCTGGGCCGCCCCCGGTCGGGTAAACCTGATCGGCGAGCACACCGACTACAACGAGGGCTTCGTCCTGCCCTTCGCGATCGACAAGCGGGCCAGAACCGCCGTTCGGCTCCGCGACGACTCCACCGTCCGGCTGCTGTCCACGTTCGGAGACCACGGGCTCGTCGAGACCGACGCCGCTGCCGTGGCGCCGGGCGCCGTCACCGGCTGGGCCAAGTATCCCCTCGGAGTGGTTTGGGCGCTGCAACAGCACGGCATCGAGGTCCCCGGCTTCGACCTCCTCCTTGAATCCGACGTCCCGCTCGGCGCAGGGCTGTCCTCCTCGCACGCCATTGAATGCGCCGTCATCACCGCCCTCAACGAACTCACCGGCGCCGGGCTCTCGGCCGAGGAAATGGTCATGCTGACCCAGCACGCGGAAAACGCCTTCGTAGGAGCTCCGACCGGCATCATGGACCAGTCGGCGTCGCTGCGAGGCGCCACCGGCCAGGCCGTCTTCCTTGACTGCCGCGACCAGTCCGTGGAACTCGTGCCGTTCCAGGCGCGGGAAGCCGGACTCGTCCTGCTGGTCATCGACACGAAGGTGGCACATTCGCATGCCGACGGCGGCTACGCCTCCCGCCGCGCATCGTGCGAGCTCGGCGCCGAAGTCCTGGGCGTCAAGGCCCTGCGGGACCTCGCCGTCGCGGACCTCGAGGAGGCCAGCGGACTCCTCGATGCCACGACGTTCCGGCGCACGCGTCACATCGTCACCGAAAACGACCGCGTGCTGCAGACAGTCAACACGCTCCGGTCCCAGGGCCCGGCCCACATCGGCCCCTTCCTCGATGCCAGCCACGCCTCCATGCGGGACGATTTCGAGATCTCCTGCCCGGAACTGGACCTCGCCGTCGGCACGGCACGGACCCATGGTGCCATCGGTGCCCGCATGACCGGCGGCGGCTTCGGTGGCTCGGCGATCGCCCTTACCCCGGTGCAGGACGAGCAGCAGGTCCGCGACGCCGTCATCCGTGCCTTCGCGGAGGCGGGATTCACCCGGCCGGAAATCTTCACCGTCTCCCCCTCGGCTGGGGCCGCACGCATCGCCTGATGCGTGTCCGGCGCGGCCGCCCCACTAGCGCACGGCAATCTAGCCCCAATCCCCCACGAAGGGCCCCAATGAGAATTCTGGTCACCGGAGGCGCCGGCTACATCGGCTCGCACACCGTTTTATCCCTGCAGGAAGCCGGCCATGAAGTGGTGGTGATCGACAACCTGGTCAACTCCAGCGAGGAGTCGTTGCGCCGGGTTGCCGAGTTCAGCGGCACGCCCGTGACCTTCCACCGGGTGGATCTGGTGGATGAGCCGGCCGTGGACGCCGTCTTCACCGAGCAACCGATCGACGCGGTCATCCACTTCGCCGGCCTCAAAGCCGTCGGGGAATCAGTCCGGGAGCCCCTGATGTACTACTACAACAACCTCGTGGGCACCCTGAGCCTGCTCCGGGCGATGGACCGGCACGGCGTGCGCACAATCGTCTTCAGTTCCTCCGCCACGGTCTACGGGGAACACAATCCGATCCCCTACGTGGAGAAGATGGAGATCGGCGCCAACAACCCCTACGGCCGGACCAAGGAACAGGTCGAGGACATCCTCGCCGACCTCGGAGCGGCGGACGACCGCTGGCACATCGCCCTCCTGAGGTACTTCAACCCTGTCGGTGCACACCCCTCCGGCCGGATCGGCGAGGACCCGCAGGGCGTCCCCAACAACCTTGTGCCCTTCATCGCACAAGTCGCCGTCGGCCGGCGCGAGAAGCTGATGGTGTTCGGCGGCGACTACGACACCCCGGACGGCACCTGCCTGCGCGACTACATCCACGTCGTGGACCTGGCCCAAGGACACGTCGCCGCACTCAACCACGTAGCGGCCCGGACCGGCGTCTTCCGCTGGAACCTCGGCTCGGGCAAGGGCTCCTCCGTGCTCGAGGTGCTGCACTCTTTCGAGAAAGCCGTGGGCCGTCCGATCCCTTACGGACTCACCGGACGCCGCGCCGGAGACCTCCCCGCGTTCTGGGCCGACGCGAGCTCGGCCCTGGCCGACCTGAGCTGGTCAACCACCAAGACCGTGGACGAGATGTGCGAGGACCACTGGCGCTGGCAGAAGAACAACCCGCACGGCTACAACGCCTAGAACCCAAGCTCCCTCGCTTTCAAACAGGGAGATCATGAGCAAGATGTGCGTCCGGCCAAAACCAACTGCTTGGCTGACGAAATTTGCCGGCGGCTCAGACCACTGCTCGGCCGCCCTGGATAACCAGCCGTGGCCTGGTTTCATCCCACAGCACCGAAGGATCCTCAAAGGGATTGCCGTCTAGGAGTATGGCGTCGCCCGCAGAGCCGGCGACGATGCAGCCAATGTCCGGATTCTGCAGCAGCTCCGCGTTGACGGATGTCATCGACCGCAAGGTTTCAAGGACGCCCGCGGCCTCGATCTGCAGGCGTACGCCCACCAGCTGGTCGTCTTCCAGATCGCCCATCAGGTCCGAGCCAAAGCCCACCTTGACGCCGGCCTGCAATGCCAACCCGATGGCCTCCTTGCCGGCCGAGAGCACCTCGGCATTTTTGGCCTGGGATACGGGGTTCAAGCCCAAGGCCTCGCCACGCCGGTTCATGGCATCGTAGGCGGCCAGGGTTGGCACCAGGAACGCGCCATGCTCGGCCATGAGCGCGGCAGTGGGCGCGTCAAGCAGGTTTCCATGTTCAATGGAGCGGACACCGTTTTCCACCGAGTGCCGGATTGCCTCCGGCGAATAGGCGTGTGCCGCCACGTAGCTTTGGCGCCGCACCGCCTCGTCAACCACGGCACGGATTTCCTCGGCGGAATACTGGGGAAGGCGGATCGGATCGGTCAGGGAGACCACGCCGCCGGAGGCCATGATCTTGATCGCGTGGCTGCCCGTGCGGAACCGCTCCCGAACGGCCCGGCGCAGGTTGTCGATGCCGTCCACCACGTCACACATGTGGCCGTGGCTGAAACAGATGTCAATGTCGGCCGAGCGTGGGTCGCCATGCCCGCCGGTCTGGCTGAGAGCCGCACCCGTGTAGTAGTAGCGAGGCGAGGCTATGAGGCGGCCCTCAACGGCCCGGGCAAGGCCCCTGTCGCCGCCGGCAACATCTCGGACGGTGGTGAAACCCCGCCGCAGTGCCAAACCCAGCCGTTTGGCCCCCACCAGCGCGGAATAGCTCAGCGGAGACCGTTCCACGTCCATGCCTCCCAGCCCGACGGCATACGCATGGAAGTGCGCGTCGATCAGCCCCGGCACAACCACCTTGCCCGCGGCGTCAACCACTTGACCCTGCGGCGCCACGTCTCCCACCGCCGCAACGAGCCCACCGACGAAGACGATGGATGCCTCGCGAAGCTCCGGCGAGATGCCGTCAAAGACCAGGGCGTTGGCGATAGTCAGGGGCTGGTTCAGTACAGAATCCATCTCGGTTCCTCTTAGTTGTGTTCTTCGCCGTCTTTAGAGGCAAAGAAAGTGGGATGGCCCCGGCCCTCCGCCAGAGACCGGCACCGCGGGGACCAGGACACGGGATCGGAGCGCCCGGCAAGAAAGCCTTCGGAAATTCTCCGCCACATCATGTCACACAGGGTATTCCTGGTGTGTGCCCCCAGATTCCACTGATAGGTGGAGCGTCCATTCAAGCGGCCGGCCGCGGGAGACCGTCGGCACCCGCAGCAGTGCCACGGCCGCGGAGAGCCGTTCGCCCCAGGCTGTGGAGGGCTCGATTGCGAGCACTGGCTCGGTGGCAAACTCGCCGTTGTCCCAGAACAGTCCGAGGTAAGGCAATTGCTCCGCGTCCCAGGCAAGCCGCAGGGCCCGGCGCGGGCCGACGTGCAGCACCGCGGCGTCAGCGCGGACTGCAGGGGCAACGAAGGCCTTCACCGACGATGCCGGCGCCAAATCATGATGGAGGGGTCCGTCGGGGAACGGGAGCCGGCGCCCCGCCAGCGGATGCATCTCGATCAGCTGCGGAGTGATTGGCGCACTGGCCGATTCCAAGGCAACAGTGGCACCACCTCCGGCTGCGAACTGCGGATGCGCGCACCACATCAAGGGCAACTGCCCCGAGGCCGTGGTGCTGGCCCGGTAACTGATGCTCAGCCCGGTGGCACTGGCGGCGATGGTGCGCTCCAACAGGATCCGCATGCTCAACAACTGCACAGACGTCGCCAGCACAGTCGGCGACGCAGAGTCCAGCTTCCACGGAACATTCCATATGTCGCCGTGGTCGGGAAGGTCGGCGAGCGCGTTGCCGGCGGTATCGGTGATGCCCACATCCGTCTGCACGGTCGGCGCGATCTCGTCCCAGCCGCCCATGCCCTCCCGCACAAAACTTTGGCCGCGGCCCGGCGAAGCCGTTCTTTGGCTTGGTGCCAGCCACTCGTAGCCGTCGTCGCCGCGCAGGCTCACGATGCGGGCTCCACGGTCCACGTGCACCTCGCAGAGAAGACCGGGGCCGCTCACAAGATTGCTCATGCAGTCAAGCCGCGCAGTACGTCAAGCTGTCCGCGCAGCTGTGCGATCAGCCGGTCGCGCCCGATCTGCGGGTCCTCGGTGAAAAGCAGCATGGTGGGCAGCGAAGTGGCGAAGTAGTCAATCGTTGCCGGGGTTGCCGCGAGTTCGTGGAGGTAGCCGGCGATACCGTCTATGAGCTGTTCAGACTCTTTGGTGCGGCCGAGCTTCCGGAGGGCCATGGCCGAGTAGCAGCTTTGCTCGCTGTAGCTCTGCACGTTCATCGCCTGGAAGTCGCCCTGGAACGAGGCGGAGTGCTCCCACGCCGTCGTGGCCTCGTCGACCCGCCCCAAGGCGGCGAGGGCATCCCCGCGCAGTAGCTGCAGCCTGGCCGCGTTAGCCAACGGATGCCGCGCCTCACCGAGTGAGGCCGGGCTGTCGACTGCGGAATCCAAGCAGCCGAGTGCCGCAGCTGCGTCCCCAGCGAACAGGGCCTTCTCGGCCAGCGCAATGTTGGCGGCGTCCCAGGCACCTAGGGCCTGGCCTTCCCCGCCTTCCCAGGGTTGGAAGACGCGCGAAACCAGCCAGCGGCGCGCGTCGGCGGCGCGGCCGGCGTCCGTCAGCAGTCCGGAGTAGACAACGCTGAGATCGTCACGCGATTCCACAAGCGCACCGAACTCTTCGAAGCGCTCCAGTCGCGACTGCCCAGAGGCACCGAGGCGGGCAGCGAGCTGGTCGTACTCGACCAGGAGCTTGGCGTCATCCGGGGCCAGGAGCCGGGCGCGCTCATAGGCCTCGAGTGCGCTGCCGCCGTCACTGTGCACGTTGTAGGCGGCGATGCCGAGGTTGCGGAACAGAACCACCAGCGAGTCGCGCTCCTGGGCGCTGAGTGCTTCGGCCTCCGCTGCGAGCAAGCGCGTAGACGCCCTCTGCCACAGCTCCATCGCCTCGGGGTAGCGGCGCTTGTCGTAGTGCCAGTTGCCGAGCAGCATGGCTGCGAGGGAATCGCTATCATCATGGACCAGCGCGTCCTGCAGCACTGCGATGTCCGCTGTCCGGGAGGGCTGGCAGAGGAAGCGGTCCACGTACTGTGCCAGGGTCCGCGCTGCGCGGGCTTCCTCCGACCGCCCGGCCGCTTCCAGCAGCGCCGCGCGGTGGTAGTGCACCAGTGGTGCCACCTGGACCTGGCCGAGCGCGTTCTCCTTGGCCGCGACTGCGGCGAGGTCGAGCACGCGCAGGGCGTCGTCGGTGAATCCGGCGCTGGAATACTCAACGGCCACATCCAGGAGAGTGGGAGCGTCGGCGGTTAGCGGCAAACCTTCCAGATCACGTGCCCACTGGTCGAGCGGGTCCAGCTGGAGCGTCGCTTTGAGACGTGCTTCAGCCTCCCCTGCGCTGCCTAGCGCACGCAGCACGCGGGCCAGCAGATCCGCAGCTTGCAGATGCGCCGAGTCGAGTGCCAATACTTGCCGCAGTTCAGTGGCGGCATCATCGTACCGGCCGGCACGGGCCTTCAACTTGGCTAGCGCGAAGCCTGCCGGGACTCGCCAAGCCGAGTTCCAGCACGCTTTCGCGAGGGGGCGCTCGGCCTCGCCGTCGCGCCCGGCCCGGGTGAGCACAATGCCCAAGCGATAGTGCGCCTCCCCGTCCGCAGGGTTCGACACACGGCCGGCGATGCGGGCGATCGCGGTGCGCAGCAGATCCTCGGCCTGCGCAAGGTTGCCTGCCCATGTGGCACGTTCAGCCAGCGCGATGTTGGAGCGCACATCCCCGGAGTCGCGGCGCAGAGCCTCCAACCAGTAGGGCTCGGGCAGCCGCGTGGCATGGCGGTATTGGCGCAGGTACTGGCCGATGAAGAACAACTCATCGACCGAGCCCACCTCCTCCGGTGCGGGCGGTTCGGTCGCGGCATCGGCAACCTCACCATGGGAGCTTGTGTGCGCCCGCGGCTGCCAGCGAATCAGTTCATTCTCCCCCTGGCGCACTGTCAGCACGATCCCGGTCGCCGCGAGGCGCTGCCCGACGGCGAGCGTGCGCACGAGCGGGGCGCCCGGAACCAGGTTCACCGCTTCGCCATGGAGCAGCCCGCCGCCTGCGGTGCGCAGTTCCACGGTGCTGCCGGGCAACAGCTCGGCAGCTGCCACCCCGAGAACGACCTCAGTGCCGGCAACGCGGGGTTCGACGTCGAGGCGCACGGCAAGCTGGGTCGTGGCCTGGTGCACCGGTCCGATCTGGTGGATCGGGTACCAGAACTGGCTAAACGTCTTCGTCTCGCCCGGGGCGAGGAAGGAAAAATCGGGTTGGTTGTCGGTGAAGACGCCGGCCATGAGCTCGATGTAGGGGCCGTCGCCATCGGTCAGGGCCGCGTCCCAAGCATGGCCGAAGGGGGCGTCGCCCCACGTCCAGAGTTTCTTGCCCGGTGCGTAATGCTTGTCCGCCCAGTGCACGAAACCGGCACCGCGGCCGTGGTCGTAGCCGCCGAAGAAGTCGTCCTCGGTCTTCGCGACCATGTAGGAGGTGGGCACCGTGATGTTGCGGTACCAGTCGAGACGGTCGCCGTCGGGCACCTCATCGGTGCGCTGCGCGGGGTATTCGACGCCGTAGTAGCTGCCGGTGACGGCCGGGTAGCTGGTGGTTGCCCGCTTCGCGTGGTCGGCGACCTGGTCGACATCCGTGGGGAAGAATGCCTGGTATTGGTCATCAACGGCGGCCGCAACGTTCGCCCACCACAGGAAGGTCTGCGTCTCCTCGGTGCGGTTGTATAGACGTACCCGTGCCTCGATGGCGGCACTGTCCGGGCGCAGGCGGATCCCGTGCATGCCCTTCATCCGGGTGAACGGGTCGTGGTCGGAGCACCACACCGTCACCGAACCGTCGTCCTCGTGCTCGATCTCGAAATCGGTCGGCAGGAACGTCGCCGGGCGGTGGTGCTGCGGCCAGTTGAACTCCACGCCACCGGAGATCCACGGACCGGCCAGGCCCACAAGGGCAGGCTTGATGACATTGTTCCGGTAGAAAAAGTCGTAGCCGGCAACCTTGTCGTAGCCTATGTGGATGCGTCCGCCCAGCTCTGGCAGGACCACGACGCGCAGCCACTCGTTCTCGAGGTGCAGTGCTGTCCAGGCGTGAGGCTCCTTCTCCTGACTGACGCGCTCGTGGAACGGCAGGGGAAAGACGGCGCCGGTGGAGCCCTGGTAAACGCGCTGCTCAAAGAATGCCGGTTTGCTGTCCGGAGCCAGCGGCATGTACGTGTCGATCACGAGCGGCTCAGCCCAGCAGGCGACGGCGTGGCCGCGCAGCCCGGACGGAACGGGCGGCAATTCAATGAGCGATGCACCGGAAGCGTGGGTTGTCATAGTGAAATCCTAAGAAGCAGTCCGAATTCGTCGAAAGGTTGTTGGCCGGTTACTCGCGGGCTCCTGCCGATGCGGGCGCCCATTGGCGCCCGCATCGGAGGGATACTGCTAGATATCGAGCGTGATTCGCGTGATGCCCCACGCGGCCACGTCAATGAATCCGCGCCCACTGAGCGCGATGCGGCCGGCGGTGGTGTCGCCCGCGACGAGCCGCGAGCCGCCTCGGGGTGCTGCGCCGACCGCTGAGTACGGCAGGGCGAGCGACGCCGTCGAGTTCAGAATGACGAGTTCGCTGACCCCCTCGAGGTCAAGTTCGAGCTGGCGCGGCTGGTAGGCGGCCACGATGAGTGTCGAGCCGAGGCGAGAAGACACAACCGGGTAGCCCTCGTTCGGCAGTGCGACACTTAGCACGCCGTTGAGCAGCACCTCGCGCAGGGAACGCCATTCTGCCAGCAGCTCGGTGGCCCGCACGCGATGAGCCTCGGGGAGCGTGTCCAGCGGCATCGAGATCTGCGGTACCGAGAAGAAGATGTTGAGCAGCTGCCGCGACACGGTCTCGACGGGAGCCGTTGGATCCCACATCACGGGGTCGGAGTGCACGATCTGGTCGATTGCGAGCAACCGGAGGTTGATTGTCGAACGACGATTCTGGTCGGCATCCGCCGGGCAATCATTCGCCCGGATGACGTCGGCAAAAGGCGCGACGGCCGGGGAGATGTACGGCTGCCTGAACTCAATGAGCGCCCCGGGGCGCACGGCTTCGATGGCCGCCGAGATCTCGCCCAGCACCAGCGCCATGGCGTCACCGACGTCGGCAACGTCACCGGTCGATGGGGTCCTCGCGTAGGACATCACGTTGTTGAGGAAGTCGATCTTGAGCCCGTCCAGAGCGTAGTCGGCCATCAGTCGCGTGCAGACCGCGACCAAGTGCTCTCGTACCTCGCGGTGGCGCGGGTCAAGCACCCAGGTCCGCAGCGTCTCGGAGTAGTGGCTTGCGAACGGGGCGAGAGCGGGGTACGCCGCGCTCAGTTCACCGAGGAGGAACGGTGCAACCCACATCACCGTTTCGACACCGGCTTTGCTCAGGTCTGCCACTGTGCCGCGAAGATCGGGGAACTTCGCCGTGTCCGGCATCCAGTCACCACAGCCGGCATACCACCGGCCATCACCGAACTTCTGCCACCCGTCATCGATGAAAACTGACTTGCAACCGATCCCCCGCGCGGCTTCAGCGTTGCGCATAATGACCTCATGGGAGATTTGCTGCGAGTAGGCGTACCAGGTGGAGTAGACCGGTTCGCGGGCGATCACGGATGTCGGCCTGCCGGCAATGCCGTCGTGCAGAATCAGTGACAGTTCGCGGATCGCCCGCTCGTAGCCGGTTTCCGGTGCCACGACGGCGAGCCGCAGGATGGAACGTGCCTCGGCCAAGCCCTGGGCGATGCCCAACCGCACGACGAAGGTCTTCGCTTCCTCTGAGGCGCCGAATTCAAGCTCACCTTCCTGGGTGAGGCAGTCGAAGGCGAAGGCGAAGGCGCTCTGGCCGTTCGCGTCGCACAGCACACCGATCGGAGCCGAACGCACGGCACTGAACCCCTCGCGCCCCTTCCAGTCTGCGGGCAGGCAATCCCCGGGGTCGAACCCTGGGTGCCAGTAGGCGGTGGCGTTGCCGAGCGGAGCTTCGAGAACAATCTGTCCCCCGGGGGCGATGCTCACGGTGACGATGTCGACGAGGCCGCGGCGTTCGACGCCCTCGACGAGGCATCCCCCGCCCACTCCGAATTTGATGCCTCGCGAAAGCTCCGCCCAGTTCACGGACTGGAGCTGGTGGTCTTCAAGTAGCACGGTGGTTCCTTATTGCTTCACGGCGCCGGCCAGAATGCCTGCGACGAATTGACGTTGGAGAAAGAGGAAGAGGACGAGAACCGGCAGCATCGAGAGCATGGTGCCCATCAGGAGCTGGCCGTAGTCGGTGGTGCCGATGCCTTGCAGCGAGGCCAAGGCGACTGGCACGGTGTAGGACTCGGGTGAGCGCAGAACGACGAGCGGGTAGACGAAGTCGTTCCACTGGGCCAGGAAGAGGAAGATCGCCAAGGCTGAAAGCGCCGGGCGGATCGTCGGAAGAACGATCTGGCTAAACACACGGAACTCGTTGGCACCGTCAATGCGCGCGGCCTGGATCATCTCATCGGGTATGGCAGACATCGTCTGCCGCATCAGGAAGATGCCAAACGGCAGCGCGAGATTCGGCAGGACGAGTGCCTGGTAGCTGTCGAGCCAGCCGAGCGAGACCATGATCTGGAACAGTGGGACCAGCGTCACCTGTGAGGGCAATGCCAGCGTCACCAGCAATGCACCGAACATGAGCCCCTGGCCACGGAACTTGAATTTTGCGAAGGCGTAGCCCGCGGCCGTGCAGACAATGAGCCCCAGCGCCGTGTAGGTGGTCGACACGAGCACCGAGTTGAGCATGGAACGGCCAAACATGGTGTCTCGGAAGAGTCCGACAAAGTTGTCGACAAAGGCCGGTCCGGGCAGGAAGTTCGGTGGCGTGGCGAAGATGTCCTGCGCGCCGTAGGTGGTGGCGATCAGAAGCCAGTAGAACGGCAGGACCATGAACACCGCACCGGCCGCAATGGCGGTAGTCAGCACAAGTGAGCGTCCGCGACTCTTCAGCACCACAATGTTGGTGTGTGTCATTAGGACTTCTCCTTGAACAAGCGCAGCTGGATCAGCGAGATCACGCCGATGATGAGGGTCAGGGCGTAGCCGATTGCGGAGGCATAGCCGAAGTCAAAGAATTTGAACCCGTTCTGGTAGAGGTACATGCCGACGGTGAGCGTTGCATTGTCCGGGCCACCGTTGGTGAGCACATAGGGCTCGTCGAAGAGTTGCAGGGTGCCGATCGTCGACAGGATGACGGTGAGCACGATTGCCGGGCGAAGACCTGGCAATGTCACGTGCCAGAACCGTTGGTACGCGTTGGCCCCGTCCACGTGCGCTGCCTCGTAGAGTTCGCCACCGATCGACTGCATCTGGGCGAGGTAGATGATGGCATTCTGGCCTGTGTAGTGCCAGGTCATCGCAATGACGATCGAGATCTTCGCCCACATCGGATCGCCGAGCCACGGGATCGGAGACATGCCGATGAAACTGATGAGGTAATTGACGAACCCCTCGTTCGTGTTGAACAGTGCCCGGAACAGGATTCCGTAGGCGACAAGACCCATCACGATGGGCACGAAGTAGGCGGTGCGCCAGAAAGACCGCATCTTCAAGAGCATTGAGTTGAAGGCAACGGCCAGCACGATCGCGAGCACGAGCATGATCGGCACCTGCACGAGAAGAATGATCCCCGTATTGCCCAGTGCCGTATAGAACAGCGGGTCCTGGATAAGCCGCTCGTAGTTGGCCAAGCCGGCGAACTCGACCTCGCCACCGACGTTCTTTGTCAGACTCAGCCAGAATGCAGAGATGTAGGGGTAGAGCTTGAACCCGACAAACAGCACGATCATGGGCAGCAGGAACAGATACGGGGTGATCCTGGGGTACCCGACAGAAGACCGTCGGCGCCGCGGCGTCGGAGGCTTCTCGGCCGTTTTCGGCGTCGATGTTTGAAGAAGTGTATTCATGGTGAGGGCCTTTTCATGGGTGCGCCGCCCGGTGGCCGGCGCACCCTGGTTCGACTGCTAGTTGGTGGCCAGCTTGCGGCCGGTCTGCTGCGCGACCTGCTTCGCGGCCTCATCCAGCGCCGTCTTCGGGTCGGCTCCGTTGAGGACGACGCGCGTCTGCGCGTCGACGTAGGCCTTCAGCGCCCGCGCGTAGTCGCTCGTGTAGTTCACCGCGGGAGTGTCCTGGTGAAGCTCGTCGATGAAGATTTGGTTCACCTTCTGCCCGCCGAAGTACTTGTTGGGTGCGACGAAGCCTTCCGACTCAAGCATCGGCTTGAAGCCGGGGAACATGCCGCCGCCGTCGTAGACGAGCTTCTGGCCTTCGACCGTTCCGAGAGCGAAGTCGATGAACGCCCATGCTGTCTGCTGGTTCTTGCTCGAGCTCGGCACTGAGAGGTAGGTGCCACCGTTGACGGCACCGGTCAAGCCTCCGGGCGTGACCGCCGGCGGAAGGCTGACGCCCCATTTGCCTGCCATACCGGGGGCCTCATCCTCGATTACGCCGCTCAACCATCCACCCGAGGAGGTGGTGGCAACCTTGCGCTCACCGCGGAGGGTGACCAACAGGTTGTCCCAGCTGCCCGGCACATCCGCGACGAGACCGAGGTCGTTGGCCTTCTTGATGATCTCAAGTGCGCGCACAGCCTCCGTGCCGTTCATGGTGATCTCACCATTGGCGTTGAAGTAGAACGATCCCTGCAGGCCCATCAGCAGTTCAAAGAGGCCAGCGGAGTCACCGACGGTACCCGGCTTGTCCATGCTGAACAGCGATGCGCCGGTCTTCTCTTTGAGGGTCACGCCCGCTGCGAGCAGCTCGTCCCAGGTCTTGATTCTGGTGTAGTCGAGACCGGCCTCGGTGAAGAGGTCCCGGCGGAAGAAGAAGCCCGCGGCATTGACCTCATACGGGACGCCGAAAACCTGGCCGTTGGGACCGGAGCCGCTCTTCCACGAACCTGCGGGGAATTGGGTGGCGAGCTTGTCGGCACCCAGGTCGCGCAGATCGACAAGCTGCTTCGGGAACTTCTCCGAGTAGTTGCCCATGTAATCGATGCCGATGTTGAGTACGTCGGCGAGACCGCTGCCGCCGGCCGCCATGCCGGTGGTGATCTTTTCCCAGATCGCGGGGTTGCCGACGTCCTGGACATCGACCTCAACACCGGGGTGAAGCTTCTGGAAAGCCGGGATGGCAGCCTTGAGGCCGTCGCCGGGCGCATTCCAGGTCCAAACGGTGATTTTGCCGGAGATTTCTCCCTTGGCAGCAGGCTGTCCGGTCGGGGCCGAGCATCCGACGAGTGCAACAACTGTGGCTGCGGCAAGGGACGTCAGTACGGTACGACGTCCCGGCATGGGCGTGGAGAACTTCATTGTTCGAAAACCTTTCGGAGGGAGGCTGATCACACGACAGTAGCATGGTAAAAGTATATATGCAGACATTTTCTGCAAAATTACAAAGGAGTGAAATGAAGCCCTCGCTTGTACACCTGACATGCGCCGGAGTAAGCGTCGTCCTCGTGGCTGAATCCGATTCGCTGCCCGTCGTAGCCTATTGGGGCACGGCCCTGGGGCAGCTGGACGATGCAACCGAACAACGCATCGTGGATGACATCAGACCACAGCGCGCCACGAGCGAACCCGATGTTCCGCGGCCGATCGGCATATTGCCGGAGGCCAAGCAGGGATGGCTGGGCTTCCCCGGCATCGCGGGACACCGCGATGGGCAGGGCTCCTTCTCCGATGTTTGCGATGTCAGCTACGACTACACGCCCGAGGTGACTCCCGGAGTGCCGCAGCGGCTCATCGCCCGTGGCCTCGATGCTTCGGGCCTTGTCCGTGTGACGCTCGAGATCGAGCTGCTGCCCAGCGGGCTGCTGCGCACCCGAGCCACACTACGCAACGACGGCGCGAACGAGTACCGACTGGAGGGCCTCGATCTCGCGCTGCCCATCCCGGGCCGGGCCACGGAGTTGCTCGACCTTGCCGGCCGCCACAATGGCGAGAGGCGTCCGCAGCGGCGCACCCTCGTTGACGGCACACACCTCCGGGAGAACCGCCGCGGGCGCACCGGGCCGGATGCCGCCACCCTGCTGTTCGCCGGCACCCCCGGGTTCGACTTTGCGCGCGGCGAAGTGTGGGCCGTCCACAGCGGCTGGTCGGGAAACCAGCGCATGTGGGCGGAGCGGACGAATGGCGGACGCAGTTTCCTCGGCGCCGGCGAGTTGCTGCACACCGGTGAACTCGTGCTGCAGCCGGGCGGGGAATATGAAAGCCCGTGGCTCTACGCCAGCTATGGTGAAGGGCTCGACGAGGCCTCTGGCCGGATTCATACCATGCTGCGGGCCCGGCCCGAGCATCCGCCTGTTGGCCGCCCGATCACTCTCAACACGTGGGAGGCCGTCTACTTTGACCATTCGCTGCCCCCGCTCGTTGAACTCGCCGATCTCGCGCATCGCGTCGGGGTCGAACGCTTCGTCCTCGACGATGGCTGGTTCCTCGGCCGCCGCCACGACCGCGCTGGCCTAGGCGACTGGTTGGTGGATCCGGGCATCTGGCCCAACGGACTCGCCCCGCTGGTCGATCACGTTCGCTCCCTCGGGATGCAGTTCGGCATCTGGTTCGAACCCGAGATGGTCAACCCCGACTCGGAACTGGCCCGCGCACACCCCGACTGGATTCTGGCACCGCTGCACCGCGATGCCCCGTTGGCCCGTCAGCAACTGGTGGTCAACACCGCCCACCCCGATGCCTTCGCCTACCTGCGGGACCGGATCGTCGAACTTGTCACCGAACACCGCATCGACTACATCAAGTGGGACCACAACCGCGATCTGCTGGAGCCCGTCGACCGCACCACCGGCGTCGCCGGCGTGCACCGGCAGACGCTCGCGACGTACCGGCTGATCGACGAGATCCGGGCTGCATGCCCCTGGCTGGAAATTGAGTCATGCTCGGCGGGCGGGGGGCGCATAGACCTCGGCATCGTCGAGCACGTGGATCGCTTTTGGACCTCTGATTCCAACGATCCCCTCGAACGGCAGCGCATCCAGCGATGGACCAGCCTGCTGATGCCGCCTGAACTGCTCGGATCGCACGTCGGGGCCGCGCGCGCACACGTCACGGGCCGGCACAGCTCGCTTGGCTTCCGGGCGATCACCGCACTGCTTGGCAGCTTCGGCATCGAGTGGGATCTGCGCGAAGCGTCCGAGGCAGACCTGGAGGAACTCACCGCGTGGATCCGGGAGGTCAAACGGCTCGCTCCCCTGGTCGAACGCGGCACACTCCACCGATTGGAGACCGAGGACGCTCACATCGCGCAGAGCGTGGTCTCAGGCGATGCGCGCCACGCCATTGTCACCCTCGCGGCGATCGACTCCCCGCCGCACATCCCCGGGCCGCCCCTGCGCCTGGCCGGCCTCGACCCCGATCGCCACTATCGTGTCTCGCGCGTACGCATTGCAGGCGCGGTGGACTCGATCTCCACACGCCCGCAACCGGCCTGGTGGGACGAGGAATTCGTGTGTCGGGGCTCAAACCTGACAAAGATCGGCCTGCCCATGCCCACCTTGCGCCCGCAGGAAGCGGCACTCATCGAAGTGCGAGAGGCATGAGCACGGTCCGCGTCGAATCCGACAGCGGTGAACTGGAGGAAATATTTGAGTGGGCGAAGCGCACCGCCGCCGAGTCGGTGTTCGCCGACGGCATTCTGGGCCCGCTCGACGTCTCTGAGGTAAACCCCGGGCCCTACCGGCAGGCACCATATCGCGCAAGCTACCGGGCGGGCTACGCCCACCGCAGCGGCTACTACCTGCGCGACTTCGCCCACCAGGCGGTGGGGGCCCAACTGCTCGGCTGGCAGCACCACAACGCGGGCATGCTCAACGCCCTGCTCGAAACGGCCACCGCCGAGCACGGCGGCTGGCCGGTGTGGGCACTCAATTTCGACGGCGAAACGCCGCTCGCCATTGACTATCGCACACCGCATGAGTTTGTGCGCGAGGTTCCCGCCATCTTCGAAATGGTCGAGCTGGTTCACGTGTTGTATCGGTGGACGGGCGACGCCCTACTGCTCGAGCACCGGGACTTCTGGCGCAATACGCTGGGCAGTTTCGTTGCTGCACACGACACACATCGCCCCAACGGTGTGGCAGAGGGCAGCGGCCTGGGCATCTTCCAGGGGGCCGCCAGCTACAACGAACACCCCACCGCGCGTTTTCGTGAGGCCGGGGACGCTGTCGGCGCACAATATGCCGCCACGCTGCACGCTGCCGCGCTGGAGCGGGCCTGCGGCGAGCCCGAGGCCGCTGCGCAATTCGAGCACACGGGGCAGGTCCTGGCCTCGTATTTCCGCGACACGTGGAGCCACAGCGGCAACGATGACGCCGTCGTGAACGGTTGGACGATCGATGGCGAGCCTGTCACAGAGTGGGGCAGAGAGACAACCTTTTTCATGCCACTTAAGGGACTCTTCGCCGGCGACCCACGATCTGTTCCGCTGCTGGAGGACATCGATAGGCTCTGCTCCGACCCCGTCGGCGCGCCGGCGAACATCGAAGCATTGACCTACGTGCCCGATCTCTACCTGCGGCACGGCGATGCGAACACCGCTTGGCGCTGGATCCGGCACATCTACGCCCGCCGCAACAACCCGCATGACGTGCCGCAACAGGGGGTGAACGGCTCCTACCCAGAGGTGTCGTTTACCCTCCTCTCCCAGATCGTGGGCGGCCTGCTCGGCGTGCAGCCAAGCGCAGCCAGCCGCTCGGTCACGACCCGCACAATCCTGCCGACTGGCGTCTCGCGACTCGAAGCCTTCGACATCCCGTTCGGCGAAGGCACCATCGACGTCGGCGCTTCCGACGGCACGCTGTGGCTGAGGAACGGCACCGAACATCCGCTCGGCTGGCGGATCTTCGCAGGGACGAGGACCGACTTCCACGACCCGCACCTCGACGAACCCGGCACCGCCGCTCCCACGCTGACGCTCGACCCCGGCGAACGCCGCTGGCTGACGCTGCCCTGAGCGACGGGATGCCCCGTCAACTACTGGCCGGGCCACTGCCGCTGGTTGTGCGTGTCCATCCCTGGCACGCTCAACCAGCGGGAGCCAGCCCTGGCAAAGAGGTCTGCGCGTCGGGCAACGCCGTGCGCCGTGCCAGCCCTATTCGGGGCGCACCGGGGCTTCGGGGCGCACCGGGGCGGTGGACAGCCGCACATGCAGTGCGGGCTCCATGAAGACCTCGTCGGTGGGCACGGCGCGGTTCTGGACCATGGTGACGACAGTGCGGGCGACGGCCTGGGCGAGGTGTTCCACTGGCTGGCTGACGCTTGTCAACGGCGGGGCGGTGAACTCGAGGATGTAGGAGTCGTTGTAGCCGATGACGGAAACGTCCTCGGGAACGCGAAGCCCGCGCCGGGTGACGGCCCGAATGGCGCCAAGGGCCATCTCATCGCTCGACGCCACGATCGCGGTCGCGCCCAGGTCGAGGAGCGCATCAGCGGCGTGCCTGCCACCGTCCACGCTGAAGTGGTGCCGCAGCACGAAGTCCTCCGCGCCGTCGATGTTACGGGCATCCATCGCATTGAGAAAGCCTTCCACCCTCCGGTCGGCGGGGATGTTGCCGACGGGGCCGGCACTCATGCCGATTCGACGGTGGCCAAGGCCGTACAGGTGCTCCACGGCAAGCTCGGCCGCGCGCCAGTCGTCCGTGGAGACCACCGGGGAATCGCCTGCCGCGAAGCCGCCGTTCACACAGACGTAGGGCACGCCCCGGGATTCCAACAGCGCGCGCGCCGAATCGTCCGCATTGGTCAGGGTGTTGCTCGAGGACAGGAAGATGGCGGCAACGATGCCGGTGTCGACGAATGCTTCGACGTAGTCCCGTTCGTAGACGGAGCCGGGCAGGACCGGGCCGATCACGGCACGCAAGCCGTGCGGGCTCAATTCGCTCTCTATGGCGTTGCACATCTCGCCGAAGAACGGGGTCTTCAAACCTGGCACAAGAACGAGGACTATCTCGCCCTTGAGCGTGCGTTCGTAGCCGATCTGGCGCAAGGCGTCCTCGACCTGCTCACGCGTTCGTTGCGAGACACCGTACTTGCGGTTGAGCACGCGGCTGACCGTGGCCTCGCTGACACCCGCGAGAGCGGCCACCTCAGAGAGCTTGGCCGAGCCCGCGGGCGACCGGGTCTTCTTTCCGGCGTGCTGCAGGCCGCTCTCTGGTAGTTCGAAAACTCTTGCGTCGGTCATAACACTCCATTATTGCGGATTCCAGGTCCAAGCAATCAGCCTATGGCAAAGCCACTCCCCCGATGACGGATATCGAACGCGCCGGGCAAGGAGCCTGCGTCACGAGCCAGCCAGAACCCGGGGCGAACCGGCCATACTGGTTCTATGCAGGCGACGACGGTGTTGGTCGAGGGCGAGAGTGACCGGCTGGCGGTCGAGACGCTGGCCCTTCGCCTTGGCCATGACCTGACAGCTTTGCGGGTGTCGGTCGTACCAATGGGAGGCGCGACGAGCATCGTCCACTTCCTCGACCGCTACGGCCCGAATGGCGCAGGCCACCGGTTGTTCGGCCTGTGTGATGCAGGGGAATCTCGTGGCATCGCCCGCGCGCTCGGCCGGGCAGGTATCGGGTCCGGTTCGCTGGCCGAGCTTGGGTTCCACGTCTGTCACGCCGATCTCGAGGACGAACTCATCCGCTGCCTTGGGATCGATGCCGTGCTCAAAGTCATCGCAGCTCAAGGCGAGCTCGCGTCGTTCCGGCTCCTCCAACGCCAGCCGTCACTGCGAGAGCGGCCCATAGCGGCCCAGTTGCGCCGGTTCTTCGGAGGACGCAGCGGTAACAAGGTCCGATACGCGCCACTGCTAGTCGACGCATTGCCGCCCGGACATGCGCCTCCGCCGCTCGCCCGCCTAGTTGCATCATTCTCTCTCTGATCCTGATGTCCAAAAAGTGGTCGAATGCCTTCATAGCGTCCAACCACGCCATGCCGCGTCGCTGCGTTAGTGCTCCGCTTCTGCGGCAGCCTTCCTGGCGCTTTTCTCGGCGCGCAGAGCCTGCGCGTCGTGCTGTTCCTCGGCTTTTTCCTGGTGGATGACCTCTGCGAAGAGCTTCTCCATCTCCTTGGCCACGCCGGCGGCCGAGGCCGGGTTCTGGCCGGTCACCAGCCGGTCGTCAACCACGACTTTCTCCTCAAAGACGCCAGCGGAGACGTGGGTGGCGCCCTGTTCCTCCAGTCGGTCTGCCAAGAAGAACGGGATGACCTTGTCCTTCCCCGCGGCAACCTCCTCGTCGTTGGTGAAGGCTGCCACCTTCCGGCCCTCGACGAGGCGAAGCCCGTTCTCCAATTCCACGTTCAGCAGGCCGGCCGGTCCGTGGCAGACCGCGCCGACCAAGCCGCCGGCGTTGTAGACGCTGGCCACCAGATTCTGCAAGCCTTCGCTGTCCGGGAAGTCCCACATGGTGCCGTGGCCGCCCACAAGGTAGACGGCGTCGTACTGGTCGGGATCAACGACGTCGACGCGGGCAGTGTTGTAAAGACCGGCGCGCGTGGTCTCGTCCTCCGTGAAGGCGACCTGGATGGGATCTTCTGAGTCCACCTCGTCGCGCGGGGGCTGGCCGCCCTGGATGGACGCGAAGTCGACGAAATGCCCGGAATCCTTGAAGACCTTCCAGGGATGTGCAGCCTCGGCCACGTTGTAGCCGGTCTTCTCTCCGGTATCGCCGATCTCGGAAACGCTGGTCAATACCATGAGGATTTTCTTCATGAAGTGTCCTTTCGTCTAACTTCCACCCTACGCCCAGCCCAATTAGGGCCCCCGTTACTGTTTTCTGGACCCTGGTTCTGGTGCTGGATTGGGGCTAGACCGCTGACACATCGATCAGCACCTTGCCGACGATGCCCTCTTCCACCGCCGCGTGGGCCGCAGCCGTGTCAGCCAAGTCAAAGCGATGCAGCGGCAGGCCTGCGGCCTCTCCCACCGGAAGGGCGCCGTCGGCGATGGCCGCATTGATGTCCTCGGCGGCGGCTTGCACCGCCGCCATGCCAACGGTGTAGAGCAGCACGAACTGGTAGCGGACGTTGAGGCTGAAATGCCTGCGCACGTCCAGGCTCAACTGATCGCCGCCGTTGTTGGCGTAGACGGCGACGGAGCCGCGGTTGCGGATCACTGCCAGGTCGAGTTCCGCGTTCTGCGCGGGTGCCACCTCCACGATCTGGTCGACGCCGTTGGGAGCGATCCGGCGGATCTCCGCGGCCGCGCGGGTTTCCCGGTAATTGATGACGTGATCGGCGCCGGCGGCCCTGACCAGCGCAGCCTTCGCCGGTCCGCTCACGGTCGTGATCACAACGGCGCCGGCCCACTTGGCGAGCTGGATCGCCGCATGGCCCACGGCGCCGGCCCCTCCAGCGACGAGAACTACTTTGCCGCCCAAGGCTCCCGGGTGCAGCCGCCGCGGGCCGTCCTCGGCGATGGTCAGGGCCCGGTGGGCGGTGATCGCGGGAACGCCCAGGCTTGCGCCGAGGTCGAACCCGGCGTTCTCCGGCAGCGGAAAGACCCGCTCGGCCGGCAGGACGGCGAACTCCTGCGCTGTCCCGCCGTCGGCGCGCTGGTAGGCGGCCAATGCCAGCCAGACCCTGTCACCGACGTGGAGATGCTCGACGCCGGGTCCGACGGCGTCCACCACTCCGGCGCCGTCTTGGTTCGGCACGACCTCCGCGAAGGGCAAGGGCTCGCCCGGTTTGGCGCCGCGGCGCGACTTCCAGTCGGTGGGGTTCACCGCGGAGACCATGATCCGCACGCGCGCCTCCCCGCGCCCCGGGTCGCGGATCTCGCGGTCGACGAGCTCGAGAACAGACGGATCGCCGGTGGCACGGTACACGATTGCTTTCATACTCAGACTAACGCCGGCCCCGACCGAAAATTCCCGCCGGGTGGCTGGTTCTTTCCGCCTTACTGCTGCGCCAACAGTCGGGCGATATCGGCGTCGTTGTCGCGGATCAGCTCGCCCGACACCTCGATTGTGACCGAGTGGATCGTGCCTGATCCCGGTGCGGAGTACATGCGCACCCGCTGACCCGGTCGTCATTCCCGGCTCCTGCGACTGTGTCGTGGCGGGCCGAATAGTAGCTGCCGATGCTTTTTGTTGTCCTGAGGCGGTTCCCCCGGGTGGGGAGTGGGCGTCGTATGGGGGTGCGCATGACCCCAGACGGGTCATGCGCACCTGCGCGTGCCGGGAGCCGGCTCTGTGGTGTCAGTCGCGGCGGTCGCCCCGGTCATCCCGGCGGTCGTCCCGGCGGTCGTCCCGGCGGTCGTCCCGCCGGTCGCCGCGACGGTTGATCCCGTGTGCGACGACAACGGCCCCGCCGACAGCGGCGGCGGTCCTGCGCCTGCGTCGTGCTGCCAGTGGCATGTCAGGCTCCTTCCTTCATTTCTTCGGCGTCAGCTTGGAAGGCGGCGATGACGGCCTGGGTCGGGATCCGGCCGCTGGCCACGAGTTGGCCGCCGGCCTTGCGGACTGCCGTGCCGAACGGGGCCGCCCACAGGTTCTCCCAGACGAGCACCGCGGCGGAGTGGCCGGGCTCGATCGTCTCGGCCAGGTCCATGACGTCCTGCTCCGAGAGCACCATGGCCAGGTCGGCCTCGGCCATGCGGACCTCGCCGAGCTCGCTCGGGTCGAGGTCGGAGATCTCCGCCGTCTCGAGCGTGCCATCCTCGGTCTTCCTCAGGAACACCAAGTCGAGCACCCTGACGAGCTCACGCTTGACCAGGTCCTCCAGGAACGGGGCAATCTGGCCTTTGCCGAAGTCGGGCCCGGGGAACTCCACGACGAGCCAGTCCACCGGCCCTAGTTCATCCAATGTCTCAGCCATGCTGATTGACCTCCGATTCTCATTGGGGACAAGGCGATCCGACGGACCGCCACAGCTTCATTCTGTGCCCCCGGGGAGGTGCCGCGCCTCACCCGCGCCGGGTGACCTCACGCACCGGGTAGGGCTTGCGGTCCTGTTCCGGCAGTTCGGCGGTGACTCCATTCTTGGCTCAAGACCTTGAGGGCCGCGTCCGTGGATGGGCCGGGAAGCCGGGCAGCTCTTCTTGGCCTAAAGGCCGGAGAGGTAGAAGACGCGCAGGAGCCGGCGGTCGTAGGGGGCGGTGGTGGCGGGGAGGTTTTCCGGGCCGTGGGACCGATCCTGCCGGAGCCGCGGGGCTGGGGCCGCGGACCTGAAACGCGGTGCCGTCGCCGGGCGTGGGCTGTGACCGCAGCGGGCTCTTGACGCGGCCCGGGCCACAAGGGTATACAAGGGCCATCCCGGTGTCGTCGCGGGGGTCACGGCCGCAGAACAAACGCGGGCAGCCCGGGGACCGTCATTATGAACCACGGCGGAGCAGCGGAGTGAGGTGTGAGCGATGACCGGATTAGCTGCCCTCCGCTTCGTGGCGCTCGGCTGGGCAGGCTTCATCGCCGCGGAAGCAGGGATTGCGGACGACTGGGGGTACTACTTCGGCGTCTTCGTGATTGTGCTGGCCCAGTGCGCCGGTGTACCGCTTCCCGCCGTGGCCGTACTGCTTGGGGCCTACGCCTCGGCGCGCCACGGAGATCTGAACCTTGCTGCCGTTATTGCGGTCGGCAGCCTGGGCGCCATGCTCGGGAGCACTATTGGCTACGTACTTGGGCGGGTGGGAGGCCGTCCGTTGATGCTGCGACTTGCACAGCGCTTCCACGCCGACCAGAATCGCATCACCCAACTGGAGTCCTTCTTCGAACGGCACGGCGGCAAAGCCTTGTTCTTCGGCCGCTGGGTCATTGTCGTCCGGCTCTGGGGCGCCATTGCCGCGGGGGCTGCCAAGATGCCGTGGCCCACGTTCCTCCTGTGGACCATCACAGGGTCCATTGCCTGGGTTGCGAGCCTCAGCGTTCTCGCCTATCTGGCCGGGGCGCTGGCCCATGCCATCGGTGACGCTCTCGACATCGGCGGCTGGGTACTGCTCCCCGTCATCGTACTTGGCCTGCTGATCGTATGGCGCCGGCGCAGACGCCGGAAGCTCAAGTCAGCGGAAGCGTCAGGGGACGGCGTGCCCGACGCTGAATGAAGCCGGGGCCTAAGTGTCCCGCCCGGGATCAACCTCGGCCCCGACAGTTGAACGTCCAGCCCCGGTATTCCCGGTTAGGCAGCTGTTCCTGTCGCCGCAGTGGCGGGGCGATACGAGGCACCAACTAGGAACTCGGGTTCCTCCGGTCTAAAACGCTCGACGGATGCCCCGCCCTGTCCGGTCGCAGGCCTCTTTCGCCGTGTGCCCATCGGGCCTACACTCATCAAATCGAATCGAGCGCAGGCACCGTTCCGCTGCCCAGCTTCGGGGAGCGGAAGTTCTGACGGGCGCGGGGCGGCCCGGTTGGATCGGAAGAGATGCCGGCTGGTTGGCCCGGCGCAAGCCCGCTAGAGGGAGAAAAGCGGCATGAGGATCCTCGTCGATCTCACCAAATGCCAGGGCTACGCCCAGTGCGCCTTTCTCGCCCCGGACGTCTTCACGATCCAGGGGGACGAGGCACTGACCTATGACCCGCACCCTGACGGGGCGCAGCTGACGAGGATTCGGCGGGCCGCCGCTGCGTGTCCGGTTCAGGCCATCCGGCTCGAACAGCGGGACGGGCAGGACGGACCGCTGCATCCGGCCACTCGACCGGCGACGGCTGCTCCGGTCGAAGACAGCGGGAGCACGTTTAAGAGAACTGGACGGATCGTCATCGTGGGGGCATCGATGGCGGGGCTGCGCGCGGCGGAGCGGTTGCGCGAGGAAGGGTTCACCGGTTCGCTGACTCTGGTCGGCGAGGAGCCGCACGAACCCTACGACCGGCCGCCGCTGTCGAAACAGGTCCTGGCCGGGTCTGTGCCCTTGGAAGACACCTCGCTGCCACGCCACCGCGACATCAGCGCCACTTGGCGTCTGGGTATGGCGGCGACCGGACTGGATCTGGCCGCGAAGCAACTCCACCTCGCCGACGGCAGCCGGATCGGATTCGACAAGTTATTGATCGCAACCGGCTTGCGGGCCCGCCCCTGGCCTAACCCTGTGGAGGCGGCCCTGGCAGGAGTGATGACGTTGCGCACCCGGGAGGACGCCGCAACCCTGCGACAACACCTCGCGGGCCGTCCGCGTCGGGTGCTGGTCATCGGCGCCGGGTTCATCGGGTCCGAGGTCGCGTCCGTGTGCCGGGAACTGGACCTGCCGGTCACCGTCGCGGAGGCCGGCCCGGCTCCGCTCGTCGCTGCCCTCGGCGGGGTGATCGGCGCAGTCGCCGGGGAGCTGCAGATCGAGAATGGCGTGGACCTCCGCTGCGGCGTCCGCGTCCTATCCCTTGAAGGTGATGCCACCGGACAGCTGCGCCGGGCCATTCTGTCCGACGGCACAACTCTTGACGTGGATGTGGCCGTCGCCGCGCTCGGCTCCGTCCGCAATGTCGAATGGCTCGCAGATTCCGGCCTGGCATGCGGCGTATGGGGCGTCGCGTGCGACGCCGGCTGCCGCGCCTTCGACGCGAATGGCCTGGTCACCGATGACGTCTTCGTCGCCGGGGACATAGCACGCGCCCCGCAGCCGATGTACGGCTACCAGTACCTCGCCGTCGAGCACTGGGGAAACGCCATCTCCCAAGCCGAGGTCGCGGCACACAACATGGTCAGCGGCGAGACCGAACGGTGGCCGCATCTGGAGGTGCCGAAATTCTGGTCAGTCCAGTTCGGCACCGAAATCAAGAGCGTCGGGGTACCGTCGGTCGCCGACGAGGTCGCCATCGTCCAAGGATCGGTGGACACGCGCCGATTCCTGGCCGTCTATGGCTACAAGGGCCGCATCGTCGCTGCAGTCGCCTTCAACCAGAACAAGTGGCTCGACTTCTACGAACCGCTGATCGAGCGGGCAGCACCCTTCGCGCCGCCATTCCACCACCTCGACGAGTCAGGCCAGGCCCGGCCCGTGCCGGCCGGGTTCAAACCCGCAGCCAGCCCCACCCAGGACGCGACCGTTGTCGTGACCGGACACGACCCCAATGAACGCCGCGCCAGACTGACCAACCCCGCCGCCGGGGACACCCCGTCACGGAAACCCACAGAAACCGCCCCACGATTAAAGGAGCCTTCACCATGACCCAGGCCAGCACCTGGGAGCAGATCCTCGACTACTCCAACAGGGCCAACCCCTACCCGTTCTACGCCGAGCTCCGCAGGACCCCGGTGACACTCCTTCCGGACGGAACATACGTCGTCAGCGGCTACGCCGAGATCGCCGCCCTGCTGCACGACCCGCGGGTGAGTTCCGACATCACCCGCAATCCGGCCGCCGCCGCGGCGGGCGCAGGCGGGGACAACGAGGACGGTCCCGGCATGACTCCGACTTTCCTGAGCATGGACCCACCCGACCATGACAAGTTTCGACGGATCACCATGCGGCACTTCGGACCGCCCACGACACCTGGCCGGGTCGCCGGCATGGAACCACGGATGACGGAAATCGTCACCGAACTGATCGATGACATGGCGGACCGCAGCAGGATCGACGTCGTCGATGACCTGGCGTATCCGCTGCCCGTCACCGTGATCTGCGAACTTCTCGGCGTACCCCCGGGCGACGAACAACGCTTCCGAGTCTGGGTGGACGTCGCCCTGCAATCCACCGACCCCGGGCTCGATCCCGAAACCCAGCAAAAGAAGAGGGTTGAAGCCGGGAAGGAACTTCGCTCCTTCATGGAAGAGCTGGTCGAAGCCCACCGGCGTGCGCCCGGCACGGATCTGCTCTCAGCGATGGCCACCGATGACGGCCCGGAAGGCCGCATGCCGGACGACCAACTGGTGAGCACCGGGCTTCTCCTGCTCATCGCCGGACACGAAACCACCGTGAACCTGATCTCCAACGGCGCGCTGACCCTGCTGCGCCACCCAGACGAGCTTCAGAGACTGCGCAGCAACCCCGATCTGGCCATCCCCATGGTCGAGGAGTTGCTGCGGTACGAGCCGCCCGTGCATTTCGTTCCCTTCCGCACAGCCCTGGACGATATCGACATCGCCGGCACGACCATTCCGGCAGGTTCGTCCTTCACGCTGCTCCTGGCCGCCGGCAACCGCGACCCCGCCCACGTCACCGACCCCGACCTCTTCATCCCGGACCGGTCCAACAACCAACACCTCGGATTTGGGGGCGGTGTCCACCTCTGCTTTGGGGCGCCCCTGGCCCGGCTCGAAGCCCAGATCGCCCTCACCGAATTTTCCCGCAGGCTTGAGAACCCGCGGCTTGCCGCCGACCCGCCACCCTACCGCCCGAGTCCGTTCCTCCGCGGACCCTCCCACCTGCCCATCGACATCGACGGCGTCACCGATTGACTGTTGACAACAGCGAACAGCCCACGAATTCGATGTCAAAAGGACCGCCGGTCCCGGCTGAGGACCTCTCCACGCGGGGCGGCGCCCGCAAAAAATCCTGGGCAGGGCCGGTTGCGTTAAAAGGTCGAGTACGGGAAACGCTGTGCGAGTACATCCAAGTCGAGCCGCTGGAGTCAACGAACCGAGACGGTCGGCAGTGCGAGCATGGTGCCTGCGGATCTGTCGCATTGAAGCCTCTCGCAGCGACTGCAGACGCGACGGCAGAGCTCAGTTGCTGATGGCCGGGGCGGCTTGGGAGTACTTCCTGCTGCTGATCTGATCCGCTGTGAAGGCCGCGATGTCCGCCCGGGTGATGCCCCATCCGATCTTGTCCCTGCCGAAGGGCCGTAGACCCGCCGCTCCCCCCGCCGGCCGACGCCGCTGATAGCGGATACTACGTCACGCTGGCGGTTGGAAACGTGCCGACCGTCGTAAGTCAGGGAAACGACAGGTCTGTCTACCCGCTACTTCTGGCCGTGCCATCTGTCAGCTCAGGGGTTACGACAGTCCATAACAGTTCTCGAAATCGCAGGACCGATCGAAACCTTGGAATCGGTTTTTGAGAATCGAAGCATAGGCACTAGATCGATGCCCCACATGCAACATGCCGGTACCGGCACCCGGCTTGGGAGCCTGGTGCCCCGGTCCTCCCGCTGGGGGCACCAATCCGCGATTCATCAGAGCTCTCAGCTGGTCACCATGTGCCGGAGCGGTGATGGCGCCTGCTGTCATCGTGCCGGTGTCCGTGATGGTCCCAGAACCCGTCTTTGTCATGCCGGCAGCCGTCCCGGCCCGTCCACGATCCGTTGTGGTCGTTGTCGCCACGCCAATTGCCGTGGTCGTCACGCCAGCCCCATCCGTCGGCATTGTCATGCCACCGGCTCTCCCCGTCCCACCAGCCATGCGCGGAATCATGCCGGTTGTCATCCCGCATGTGGTGCCGATGCTCGAACGAAGATTGGTTCCAGACGATATTGGAGGAGGTAGAAACGTCAGCGTTGGCCGGGACGGCGCTGGCGCCCAGGCCCAAAGCCGCCGTCACAGCAGTTGTTCCGATGATGCGAATAGCCTTGTTCATGAGCTTCATCCTTTGAGGGACTCGTCCTCCCCACTGCTCCTGCCGCAACCAGTCCCCGGCGGCGACGGACCCGGCATTTCCGGAAGGTCGATGATATTCAGTGGAGTTGTCCGGCCGGGATTCGGCCGACGGACACCGCCCGGGTCTGCAGGACCGGCGTCGCCCAGGGTTGGTTGCCCGGGGCACCTTTCCAGTTTACGCGCATGCCCGGTCCCCGGACAGGGGCTCAGGGCGGTTTTGTCACCAACGTCGCAATCCAACCGATAGCCACTCCCAGGACGGTTCGGAACCCTGGCGGCTTCCGCATCCTTGGACACGGCATGCTCCGGAATCTTCCAAGTCGCACATACCGGTCCCCAGCGCAGCACATTTCGGCGGCTCCCCCGCCGCGAAAATTCCCATACAGACACTCGTGTGAATCGCGGCCGTATCTTGCACTCATCTAATGGCGCTATTTGGCGCAACCAGTGCTATAGGCTCCGATTCGAACCTTGGGGGACAGATGCTGAACTACTTTCGTGAGACGCAAGAGGCACGATTTGCGACCCCTGCACGCCGAATCTATGGCCATGTCTCTGCTTATCAAAGCGGCCAGTCCGGCTGACTTCGCCCCGGGCGGTGGGCAACGGGCAATGTAATGACAGCGGCGACAACGGCCGCTATTGAGACCAAACGGAGGAAGCTATGGACAAACGTCCGTCAAGCCACAATGAAAAGCCGTCGGTACTGTCCGGCGTCCAACTTGTCCTTAGCCTCTGCGCCTTGGTGGCAACAAGCGCCGCGGCCATCCTGTGGAATTCGATCGACGCAGACTTCATCACTCGCGCCGACAATGCGGGGTGGGACGAAACTATGCTCCTCCCCCACCAAATGGAACTCTCGCTCGTCCTCAACGCGTCAGTTTTTGCAACGTTTGTCCTCGTCGTGACCGCGTTCTATGGCGTGCTGGCCTCACGCCGGCGGGGGGCCAAAGACTCGCAGGCAGCAAACGCATGAGCTACGAGCGAAACCTGACCTTCAACCTCAGACTCCCAACCTCAGACTCCGTGGGCTATCCGAACCCGAAATCGCTGAAGTAGAAATCGCTGAAGTAATCGACAAGGTGCGAGCGCGTGAGGCCGCCGCAGGAACTCCCACGAAAGCCCACTTCGGCACGGCCGAGGAGTACGCGAAGAATCCGCAGCCCGGCTGAGCTCGTCCCCTGCCCGGAGGGGTTCGTCCAGCATCCTGGCCTCGTCGGCGACCACCCGCCCGGGCCGACCACCCGCCCGGGCCGACCACGTGCGGTGGACCGCCCGTGGAGGCCGGGCCCGAAGGGCTTCACAGGGAGTACTCAGGGGCTACAGACACAATGTTGATTCTGGTGTGGAACAGTAGACGCCACTTGGCACCTGGCCCATCGGGAGCCGGGCCAGAGAGAAAGCCGGAACCGATGAGCCGGAATGTCGCAAAATTTCTGGGACGGAGCCGCGCGCCACGACCCGCGGCGCTGATCCTTGCTGCGATCCTCGCCGTGGCGGCCACGGCCTGTGAGCCCACTCCGCCAGGAGGCGGGCCGTCGCCTGGCCAGGGCAAGACAACTGCCACCCCCGGCACTCCTACGAAAACCCCCTCCCCACAATCCACACAGGCCTCGGGGAAGCCCGGCCACGTCTTCGTGATCAACCTGGAGAACCACGACTACAACGACGTCTGGAGCGCCAGTTCGGCGGCCACCTACTTGTCGAAGACCCTACGCGCACAGGGCGTGCTGCTCTCCCAGTACTACGGGACAGACCACAACTCCAACCCCGACTACCTGGCCCAGATTTCCGGGCAGGGCTCGAACGCCATGACGCGCGCCGATTGCCCGATATATGCCGAGTTCAAACAAACCGGAACATCCGAGCCGGGCCAAGTGCAGGGTACCGGCTGTGTGTACCCGGCCTCGGTTCCCACGCTTGCAGGCCAGCTCAGTTTCGCCGGCAAGACCTGGAAAGGCTACATGGAGGATATGGGTGCTCCCTGCCAGCATCCCGAACTCGGCTCCAAGGACGAGCGTCATAAGGCGAAAGAGGGCGACCAATACGCAACGCGCCACAACCCGTTCGTGTATTTTGAGGAAATCACATCGTCCCCGGACTGCCAGAACAATGTGGTGGACTACACCCACTTCGCTGATGACCTGAAGTCCACGGACACAACACCGAACCTTTCCTACATCACACCCAACTTGTGTAATGACGGGCACGACAGCCCCTGCGTCGACGGGAGCTCGGGCGGTCTCGAAAGTGCCGACAGCTGGCTGCAGCAGCAGGTCCCGGCCATCCTGGACTCCCCGGCCTACAAACAGGACGGGGTGCTGGTTATCACCTTCGACGAATCCGAAGCCAAGGGCTCCGGTCCGTCGGGAGTCGCCGGAGGCACAGCGGGCGGGCGGGTCGGTGCGCTGGTGATCTCGCCGTTCACCAAGGGGGGAACGACGTCGGACACGATGTACAACCACTACAGCCTGCTTGCCAGCATCGAGGACATTTTTTCAGTACCCAGGCTCGGATACGCGGGGGCACCGGGCCTGAACAGCTTCGGCCCGGACGTCTTCAACGCCCGGTAATCGCGCGTGTCACCGAATCTCCAAGCAAGTTCCAGTTCCTTCCGGGCTGGCAACCTAAGGGCAGCCGCTTCACTCCCCGGGAGGAACGGTACGCTGCGGAGGACTCGACCGGGGACCGAGGCTCAGAAATGGCCAAACACGCCGAACTGACGGCACCGGCAGGAACCCTCGTGTATTCCCGTGATCAGGCGAGTCCTTCGAACCCTAGCCCGAGACGCGTCCCGGAACTAGGCTGGGGCGGTCGGCCAGGGCAGGTGGTCGGGGAAGGCGGCGGTCCATGAACGCACAGAACATCACCCACTGGACCCGGGCGGGGTTGTGGACCTTGCCGCTTTACGGCCTGATCACCGCCTGGGCAACGCTTGAGCCTCAGCCAGACCAGCAAAGGGATCCAGACGCCTGGGCGCGGTTCGTCAGCTCGGACTCCTATCAATATTCGACACTGACCGCTCAGAGCGAAAGTGTGAAGCCCGGGTTGGTTGAAATCGAACCAGCCGGGGCCCACGATCGTGTACGGGTTTCCGCAGGCGCGGATGAGCCGCTCACTGCGCAGCTTCCACTGGGCGTAGGCGACGCCAGGTCGGGTGGTGCCGATAGCAGTCATGAGCGCGATGCGGACCCGATCGCCGGCCAGCACCGACGATCAGGACAGTGGAGGGACGGTGGCTCAATTATTTTCCTTGACTGCGGCCTTCGTCGTTTCACGCTGGGTGGCGGCCCAACTGGCGAGGACTTTCAGTGCGTCCTCGGACGGTGTCCCGGGGTCGGCTGTGTACACGTTGATGCGCAGTCCCGGGTCTGCGGGGAGTTCCATCGCTTCAAAGCTCAAGTCCAGGTCGCCAACGATCGGGTGGTGGAGCCGCTTCCGGCCGGCGCGGTGGTACTTCACGTCGTGACGGGCCCACCGGGTGCGGAACTCCTCGCTGCGGGTTGAGAGTTCACCGACCAGGTCCGTGAGGTCCTTGTCGTACGGGTTCTTCCCGGCCGTCGAGCGCAGGATTGCGACGACGTCGTCCGCTGCGCGTTCCCAATCGGCGAAGAACTCCCGCGCTTTCGGATTCAGGAAGGTGAAGCGCGCGCTGTTCGGCGGAGTGGGCCCCTCTGCCATCATGTCCAGATAAAGGGCACGGCCCAGTTCGTTGGCGGCGAGGACGTCCCCGCGGTCGTTGCGGACCCAGGCCGGCGCCGTCGTGATCGCATCGATGACGCGCTGCACGCTCGGCCGCACCGTCTGCGGGCTGCGCTTGCGCCGCACACGGGGAGAGGCGGTGGCGGCACGGGCCAAGTCAAAAAGGTGCGCCGTTTCGGCGTCATCGAGCTTCAGGGCACGACCGAGGGCTTCAAGGACGCTGTCCGAGGCGCCGGAGAGGTTTCCCCGCTCAAGGCGGATGTAGTAATCGATGCTCATTCCGGCGAGCATGGCGACTTCCTCGCGGCGCAGCCCGGTAACGCGTCGGTTGCCGCCATAGGCAGGCAGGCCGGCCTCCTCGGGCGTTATCCTTGCACGGCGGGAGGTCAGGAATTTCCGCACGTCGTCGCTGTGTGTCATGGCATCCACGCTACGCGCGGTCGATGGGACGAGGGAGGCACTGGCGTTACCCGGAACGACAGTGACTCCCGGCCCGTAAGGAATCACGGTTGCATTGAAAGCATGAAACCTGCACCCACAACCGCTCTCCACCCGGCAGCGATCCTGGCGATCATCCTCGTCAGCTACTTCATGATCCTGCTGGACAACTCGGTCATCTTCACGGCCCTGCGCAGCCTGCAGGAAGACCTGCAACTGAGCACTGGTGAGCTCTCCTGGGTTCAGGATGCGTACACGCTGGTCTTCGGCGGCCTGCTGCTCCTCGGCGCCCGGGCAGGAGACCTGCTCGGACGCCGGCGGGTTTTCGTGTTCGGGCTGGTGGTGTTCTCGATCGCGTCGCTGCTGATCGGACTGGCGCCGGCAGGCTGGTGGGCGATCGCCGGCCGCGCCGTTCAGGGTATTGGGGCGGCGATCGTCGCGCCCGCCTCGCTGTCCCTGCTCACGGCGAGCTTCCCGGAGGGCCGTGAGCGCACCCGGGCCGTCGCTTTGTACGGTGCTACCGCAGGGATTGGTGCCAGCCTGGGGCTGGTCATCGGCGGTGCGCTGGCCCGCTGGATCTCCTGGCGGGCCGGGTTCTTCGTCAACGTGCCCATTGGCGCGGCGATGATCGCACTCGCGCCGCGGTTCCTCCCGGAATCAGGCCCGGCCCGCGGCCGCTTCGACGTATTCGGCGCGCTCAGCGCCACATTAGGTGTCGGCGCGCTCGTGTTCGGCATCATCAACACCGTCGACGCCGGCTGGTCTTCCCCGGTTACGGTCACAGCCGTCAGCGCCGGCGTCGTGCTCCTGGTCGTGTTCGTACTGATCGAGCGCAGGGCGACCCAGCCGATCATGCCGCTGCGCCTGTTCGCGAGCCGCCGTCGCACCGGCGCCTACGTTGCCCGCTTCCTCTACCTCGGCGCGATGATCGGATTCTTCTTCTTCACCACCCAGTACCTGCAGGAAGTGCTCGGCTTCGACCCGCTGCAGGCCGGCATCGGATTCCTGCCCATGACGGCGGTTAACTTCGCTGTCGCGATGAGCATCCCGCGGCTCGTAGGGCGGATGCCGGCCTCGGTTGTCCTCTTCGCCGGGATCCTGGTGACCCTGGCCGGGATGTTCTGGCTGAGCCGAGTCAGTGTCGACTCCAGCTACCTGACCGGTGTCGCCCTGCCGATGATCCTCATCGGAGCCGGCCAAGGCCTGGCGTTCGCGCCGCTGACGTCATTCGGCATCGTTGGTGCACCCGCTTCCGACGCAGGCGCCGCGTCAGGCCTGGTCAACACCTTCCACCAGGTGGGCATGTGCCTGGGGCTCGGCATCGCCGTCRCAGCCGCAGCCACCGTCCCTTCCACGGGTTCTGCCGTAGCGGACCTGGCCGCCGAGGTCAGCGTCGCCCTCACGACAGGCAGTGTCCTCCTGCTCCTTGCCCTGGCCGTCACCGCGAACCTCATTCTGCCTGCAGACTTGGCTGCCCGCCGAACCAGGGCACCCCGGATGGCCGTGCCCGTACCGGAGGCCGAGCGCGTCCGCTGAGCTGCTGGAGAGCCTGGTCCCAGGTTCTCCAGACACCAGGACCCACTTCTTCAGTGTCCAGAAGGACAATCCTTCATTCCCTTTCGACCCACGCGTTCAACAACACAAAGGAAAACTCCCATGAAAACACGCAAGCTCGGCGACGGCCTTGAAACATCGGCCATCGGCCTTGGCTGCATGGGCCTGAGTTTCGGCCTCGGCCCCGCTACCGACCGGACCGAAGCGCTTGCCGTCATCCGGTCCGCCGCCGAACGCGGCGTCACCCTTTTCGACACCGCCGAGGGATACGGCCCCTATGTGAATGAGGAGCTCGTCGGCGAAGCGCTGCAGCCGATCCGCGACGACGTTCTGGTAGCCACCAAGTTCGGGTTCGACATCAACGACAGAGGCGAAACAGTCGGACTCAACAGCCGCCCCGGACACATCCGGGATGTCGTCGACGCCTCACTGCGCCGACTGCGAACCGACCACATCGACGTGCTGTACCAGCACCGGGTTGACCCCAACGTCCCGATGGAGGACGTCGCTGGCGCCGTCAAGGAACTCATCGCCGACGGCAAAGTGCGTCACTTCGGACTGTCGGAAGCGAGCGAAACAAGCATCAGCCGCGCCCACGCCGTCCAACCAATCGCCGTCATCCAGGACCACTACTCACTGTGGATGCGAGAGCCTGAAACCAATAAGTTCGGGGTCTGCGAGGAGCTAGGGATCGGACTGGTCGCCTGGGGTCCGCTCGGACAGGGATTCCTCACCGGCGGCATCACCCGGGACATGAGGTTCGACAACCCGGATGACCTCCGCGCCGACTTCCCGCGCTTCACCCCGGAAGCGCTCGAGGCGAACTTCGCCCTCGTCGACTTCCTCAAGCGCTTCGGCGCCGAGAAGGAAGCTTCCCCGGCGCAAATCGCACTCGCCTGGCTACTGGCCCAGAAGCCGTGGGTCGTACCGATCCCCGGCGGCACCCGGATCGCGCACCTGGACGACAACCTCCCCGCAGCCGATCTCGAACTCACCGCGGACGACCTCCGGCGAATCGATGAAGCCCTCGCCGCCCTCGACTTCGTCGGTGCTCCGCTCTCGGCAGGCCTTGACGCCGCGATCGACCGCGACCGCTAACCCGGGCGGCCCGGCAAACTCAGGGCAACGACCAACGGACGGCACCCCTCGCGGTGCCGCCCCCCGCTCGATAGAGGTAATGATGTGCCCTCCCACAACTGCTCACCTCTGAATACCGTGAAAGGCGTGGACATGAAACTTACTCTCAACAACGGCATCACGATGCCAGCCCTTGGCCTGGGCGTCTTCCAAAGCGCCCCCGAGCAGACCACGTCCGCGGTCGAGGCCGCGCTTGCTGCCGGCTACCGGCATATTGACACGGCCGCCGCGTACGGCAACGAGCGGGAGGTCGGCGAGGGCATCCGCAGCTCGGGCCTGGATCGTTCGGAGGTGTTCATCGAGACCAAGGTCTGGGTCAGTGACTACGGTTACGACCAGACCCTGCACGCGTGGGACAAAGCAACGGGCAAGCTCAGTGTGGACTACCTGGACCTGCTCATCTTGCACCAGCCCGCGCCCGACCGGTTCGAGAAAACCATCGCCGCGTACAAAGCCCTTGAGCGCCTGCTTGCTGACGGGCGCGTCCGGGCGATCGGTGTCAGCAACTTCATGCCCCACCATCTGAAGCAACTGCTCGACTCGACCGACGTCGTCCCGGCCGTGAACCAGATCGAACTGCACCCCTACTTCACCCAGCCGGACGTACAGGCAGCCGACGCCCAACACGGGATCCTCACCCAGGCCTGGTCACCGATCGGAGGCATCACCTTCTACCCAGGGTGGGGCCAGGACCGCCGGAACGTCATGGAAGACCCGACAATCGCCACCATCGCACGGGCCTACGGCAAGAGCCCGGCACAGGTCATGCTCCGGTGGCACCTGCAGCACGGCCGCTCAGCCATCCCGAAATCGACCAACCCGGCACGCATCGCCGAAGACTTCGACATCTTCAACTTCGAACTCAGCGCCGACGAACTCGCCGCCATCGAGGCGCTCGACACCGGAATGCGCAACGGACCGGACCCGGACGAGGCCCGCGAAGAGCGCTTCGCCATGGTCATCCCCGAAGCCTAAGACAGAGAGAAGGAACCATCATGGAATACCGTCACCTCGGCCGCACCGGCGTGCAGGTCAGTCCCTTGTGCCTGGGTGCGATGATGTTCGGCCCCTGGGGCAACAAAGACACCGCCGATTCCATCCGCATCATCCACCACGCCCTCGACGCGGGCATCAACTTCATCGACACCGCCGACGTCTACTCCGGTGGGGCATCCGAGGAAATCGTCGGACAGGCACTCGACGGGCGCCGTGATGAGGTGTTCCTCGCCACGAAGTTCTTCATGCCCATGAGCGAAGACCCCAACCAGCGCGGTGGATCCCGCCGCTGGATCATCCGCGAAGTCGAAAACTCCCTCCGCCGCCTGAACACCGACTACATCGACCTCTACCAGGTCCACCGGCCCAGCCCCAACACCGACGTCGAGGAGACCCTCGGCGCACTCACCGACCTCGTCCGCCAAGGCAAGGTCCGTTACATCGGTTCTTCTTCTTACTCCGGATCGCAGATCGTGGAAGCCCAGTGGGCCTCCCGCGAGCGCAACTTGGAGCGGTTCGTCACCGAGCAGCCGCCGTACTCCATCCTGGTCCGCGGCATCGAGGAAGACATCCTCCCCACTGTGCAGCGCCACGGCATGGGCACCCTCACCTACAGCCCGCTCGGCGGTGGCTGGCTCTCCGGGCGCTGGCGCAAAGACTCAGCATCCACGCCCACCTCGTCTGCGCGTCCGAACGCCCGGTTCGACATGACGAGCCCGGCGAACCAGCGCAAGCTCGACGTCGTCGAAGAACTCGCCCAGCTGGCCGAACAGGCCGGACTGACCCTCATCGAGCTGGCGATATCTTTCGTTATCAACCACCCGGGCGTCACAGCCGCCATCGTCGGGCCGCGAACCATGGAACAGCTGGAGTCCTACCTTCCGGCTGCCGACATCACGTTATCCAGCGACGTGCTGGACCGCATCGATGAGCTCGTCGGACCCGGCGTGACCATCAACCCCGATGACAACAGCTACGGCGCACATGAACTCACAGCGCAGGCACGACGACGGAACCAGCCGTGACCGCCACGGACCTGGAGGAGCTCCACAGCGCGTTGTGCGAGGCCATGGTTGCCGGGGACCTGGCAGAACTGGGCGCCATTCTCGCCGAGGAATTCACCCTTACGCACATGACCGGATACGTGCAGTCAAAGGCGGAATGGCTGGATGCCATTGAAACCCTTCAGATGCAGTACCACCGGATGGAAACGGTCGAGACCACCCTCAGCACGGAGGGGACCGCGCCCGCGCTGACCGCCCGAACCCTTACCGACGCCACGATCTGGGGCTCCAGAGCCACCTGGCACCTGACGCTGCGCTCCTGGTTCGAGCCCCGCGGAGACGACTGGGTCATCACCCGCACAGTCGCATCAACCTGGTAACAACCCGGACACCGGCAGCCCAGCCTTCCGACACAGCAATAGAACACACAGATCGAAAGGAAATGCCATGGAAGGCCTGGAAACCGTCGTACTCCTGGGTGTGACCGTGCTCTCGGGCGCGATCCTGGCTCCCCGCGTCCGTGTCGCCGCACCCTTGCTGCTGCTGGTCTTCGGCCTTGTCCTTGGCTTCGTTCCGCAACTGCGGCAGATCGAGCTTCCACCGGAGACGGTGCTGCTGATCTTCCTGCCGGTCATGCTGTTCTGGGAAAGCCTGACAACCTCGCTCCGCTCGATCCGGCGGGACCTTCGCGGCATCGTCTTACTCAGCACTCTGCTGGTGGTTGCCACCGCTCTCGCCGTGGCGGGCGTGGCAAACCTCCTTGGCCTGCCATGGAGTGCCGCGTATATCCTCGGGGCGGCTCTGGCTCCGCCGGATGCGACGGCGGTCGCAGCCCTCGGACGGATGCTGCCGCGCCGGAACTTCATGCTGCTCAAGGCCGAGAGCCTAACCAATGACGGTACAGCCCTGGTGCTGTACGCCATAGCCGTGGGTGCGGCACTGGGCGGCAGCTACACGCCGGTCAATATCGCCGGCCTGTTCGCCCTCTCCTATGTTGGAGGGGCGGTCGCCGGAATGCTGGTCGCCGGCGCGGCCTACCTGCTCTTGGTCCGGGTACGCGACCCGCTTATCATCAACATTGCCCTGCTCATCACTCCGTTCGCTGCTTTCCTGCTCGCCGAAGCTGTTGAGGCCTCGGGCGTGCTGGCCGTTGTTGTCGCCGGTTTGATCATCTCCTTCACTTCCAGCCGGATCAGCACGGCAGCATCGCGCCGCCAGACCGAGTCCGCCTGGCCTCTCGGGTCCTACCTTTTAAACGGTGCCTTGTTCGTTCTCATCGGCCTGCAGGTGCAGGCCGCGGTGCACGAAATCAACGCCCGCGATGTGGGCCGGCTACTTTTGTCCACAGTTGCTGTGTGGCTGACACTCATGATGGTTCGGTTCGTGTTCCAAACTGTGAGCGTCGCTGTCATCCGGTTTCTGGATCGCCGCCCCTCCCAACGCCAGCGCAGGATGAGCTACCGGGCCCGGGTCGTCAGCTCTATTGCTGGCTTCCGCGGGGCCGTATCCCTTGCGATCGCATTGTCCGTGCCATCGGCACTCAATGACGGCACCCCGCTCCCCGGCCGCGATGACATCATCTTCATCACCGCCGGCGTGATCGTCTTGACCATGCTCGTCCAAGGCCCTCTACTGCCCGCAGTAGTCCGCTGGGCCAAGCTCCCCGATGAGCCCGAGGAGGAAGAACTCCGCCTGGCCGAACTGGCAATCGCTTCCGCCGCCGTCTCCGCCCTCGACGAACTCGCTCACGAGCTCGGGACGAGCGCAAATGTGCACAGCCGACTCGCGGACGAATATCGATCCCACCTGTCGGTCACACAGGCGCTGAAAGCCGGTTCCGATCCGGCGACAACTGCACAATCGCGCCATGAAGAAATAACGCTCCGCCAAGCCGTACTCGAGAGGAAGCGGGAAGTACTCCTGCAACTCCGCCTCGCTGGCACGGTCGATGACACCGTCGCCCGGCGTCTTCAAACCAGGCTCGATGTCGAAGAACAACGCCTCACTGGCGTCGAAATCATCGACTGACAGACTTCGGAACAACTGACCACTTCAGATGCCAAACCGAAAGAAGGAACATCATGACTGACCAACCCAAGCAGCTCGGCGGTGGCCGAAGGATGTTCGGCGACTTCGCTCCGAAGCTTGCAGAGCTCACCGACGACGTGCTCTTCGAGGACGTCTGGAACCGTCCAGAACTGAGCGCACGTGACCGCAGCCTCATCACCGTGGCCGTACTCACCGCCGGAGGGAACACCGAGCAGCTGGGCTTCCACCTCGGCCGCGCCCTCGAAAACGGTGTCACCCAGGAAGAGCTCGTCGAAGCCATCACCCATGTCACGCTCTACGCCGGCTGGCCCAAGGGCATGTCCGCGATGGGCGTCGCCAAGCAACTCTTCACAGACAACAAGTAAGGACGACCATGAACATTGAACCCACTGTGCCGACCACCAAGAACCCGGCGGCCCAGTTCGCCGGCGACGTCTGGCTCGACCCGATCGCGTTGCCCCATGAGTCCGACCAGACGATGGTCGTCGCGACCGTCCGCTTCGCGCCCGGAGCACGCACCGCCTGGCACTCCCACGAACACGGCCAGTACCTACGCGTCACCCAAGGAGTAGGCCGTTTCGGTACCCGGGACGGAAAGATCATCGAAGTCCGCCCCGGCCAGACGATCTACACCCCGCCCGGCGAGGAGCACTGGCACGCCGCCGCCCCCGGCTGCTTCATGGAACACCTCGCCATGCTCCAAAACGGTGAAGACCCGTCCAAGACCACCACCTGGGGCGAGCACATCACAGACGACGAGTACAACGGCCGCTAACCACCGGACGCCATTCACCAGCCCGGGCAGGGGCTGCCTTTCCCGTCGGCGTGTCGGTTCACTGCTTGGAGACAGCTGTCCGCATACGACCGCCCACATGTCATGATATTGCCGCCCTCCCAACCCGGCGCGCCGCGTCGTCGCAGCAAGTCATGCAGGTCCAGGCGCTCCCGGCCATGAAGGAGTACGCAGCAACACCGCTGTCCAAGTCAAGAGAAGGAGCCGGCAGACGGCAACGGCCACCAACAAAAATGGGCCCCGCAGGGCCCATAAAAGGAGATTTTGTACACAGTCAGAGGCTCACAAGCCCCTGAGCAGGGAAAACACGTGCCGGAGGTGGGACTCGGACTGCATTCCAGCCCTTGCAACCACGGGACTCCCGCGGAAACATGCGGAATCCGACCGGATCTGACCGCGGTACTGCCCAGTCCGAAGCCCGAAGTGTGCACGTTGTACCAACGCCGTCGACCGATCGATGCGGACTCCAAGCGACTGCTCAGCTCCCCTCCTCAGCGTCTTGAAGTAACACCGCATCGGCCTCGGCATTTTCCTGAGGGGCGTGCCGAAGAGCTTGGGGCGGTGCCGCCACTCGCTATTTCGTGCCTATTCCCGGGATCATTAACCGTACCTGGTCAAGTGACGCCAGGATGCCTATGCCCCGCTCGTGTCAGCCCATCGGAGGTGTCAGCCCGTACCGGGCGATGATGTCCGGCAGCCAGGGCGGCTCGCCGAACTGAAGCCCATATTCGGCGGCCATTTTGCCAATGACCTCGGGATCCGGCGGGCCGGCTTCAAAGTGATCGGCCAGTCCCCAGAAGAAATGCTCAAACCCGGCCGGGCTGATGATCTCGATCATCCGCGCAGGGACTTTGCCGGCGTTCCACATCGTGTGGAGCTCCCCCCGCGGTTTCGTGATGTAGCCTCCCGCTCCGAGCACCGCCTCACGATCGCCGGACCGGAACCCTATCTCGCCTTCAAGGACGATCGAGTATTCGTCCTCCCTCGTATGGGTGTGCGGGGGTACCAGAGCCCCGACAGGGAACGGGTGCTCCACAATCGAGATCTGTTCATTGGTGTGCTCGCCGAAAAGCTTGAAGACAACCCCGATTGTTCCGAGACTGCCCTCCCGCCCCTGGCCCGGCTGCACGACTGTCAACCGCGGAGCCCTTTCAAGGTCCATAACAGACCACCCCTCTAATTTCAATATACAATGGTGTGTACCGAAATTGTCCGCCCGGGAAGGAGCCGAGTCAATACATTGCGTGAGCACCAGCGTTCATCCGAGAGCCGCCGTTACGAAATGAGCAAAAGGACAGAACAGATAAGCGGAACTCACCAGCGCATCGTCGACGCGGCCGTGGCCCTGCACGGTTCCATCGGGCCGGCTCGCACTACGATCGCGGGCATCGCCGAAAAGGCAGGTGTCACCCGGCTGACGGTCTACCGGCACTTTCCTGACGACGAGGCACTATTCTCCGCCTGCTCCTCGCACTGGCTCTCGCAACAGCAACTGCCGGACCCCGAGGAATGGTCCCGGCACGCCGACCCAGTCGAACGCCTGAGCGTTGGCCTGTCCGATCTGTACCGGTTCTACCGCCGCGGTGAGGCCATGCTCACCCGAATCTATGCGGACTGGGATGCGCTCCCCCAAACACGCCGCACAGGCCTCGATTCCACGAACGCCCATTTCCGGAATATTCTTCTCGAGCCGTTCCCCGAGCCGAACAGGAACCGCAGGTTTAACGCCGTGCTCAGCCACGCGGTTTCCTTCTGGACCTGGCGATCCCTTTGCCATGACAACGCGCTCTCCGACGATGACGCCGTCGAAGTCATGTCGACCATGATCACAACCGCGGTCCGCGCTCCAGAGACGCCCGACGCACCCGTGCTGCGCTGCCCTCCTGACAAGAAATCCCCAGGCTAGCCAGGCTCGATGCATGAACGACGGCGAAGTCCTTTGGCAAGCCCGGGCCGCCTCCGTGGCCGCGGCAACAGCCATCAGCACCAAACCCAAATTGGCCAGCTCAAGGCATTGGGACCACACGGATTAGGCCGAATATGATCGCCAGCGAAATTCGGCGACGGGGCTCAACCGTCCTGCCCCTTGTCCGGCTGCGCCAGCGTGTCTGCGTGGCGATGAGCGACCTTCCACTCGCCGTCCTCGCGGCGGTAGACCTGAGTCACCCGCAGCGTGTAGTCCCTCGGCTCTCCATTCACCGAGGCACTTGTATGCTCGTAGCCAACGGTGTAGGCCATGTTGCCGATCACGTCGGCAGCGATGACCTCGTGCGAGTAAGACGTGCAGTCCGAAAACGAGGCTTCCAGCTGACGGAAGATGTACCCCACGTCCTCGGGCCCGCTGCCGGACATCCATGCACCGAGCACGGTGACGGGCTCTTTACTTGACCAGATGGCGAACCGCGGAGCGGCATCGCCGTTGTGCAGGGCGATCTCGGCGTCTTTGAGACGCGACCCAATCCAGGCCATGAAGTCATCCCGCTCGCTCACACCGGACCTCCAACGGGCTCATTGTCCGTCAACGCTCGCCGCGGGATCTGGCCGGAGGCCAACATCAACACGCGTCGTTCACACCAGTAGAACATCCATCGCAGTTGGGGACTAGGGCAGGGAAGCCCCTTCCCTGTCGCCTTCCTTTTCGATCCCTTAAGCCTGACCGGCACCCAAAGACAGCGGTTCGGAATGTGCCTCGAACGTGACCGAACTTCTTCGGCGTTGGGGAAGGTTGTCGTAGGTGAAGGCTGCGACGGCCATGGGTGAGGTGGAGCGTCCCCGGCTGTAGCGGACGCTGCGGTCGTTCGTGGTGCCGCGGATGTGTGGCGTTCGCCCGGCCAACGTGAAGACGGCCCGCCAACCCAATCGTTATCGCAAGGATCTCTCTTCCTAGAACACTTTCGCGTGCCATAGTCTGGGCAAGCCAGCCTGCGGCCGAAGGTGAAGAAGGCGGGAAAGCAGGACACAAGAGGCTTAGAAGGGACCGACCATGCTGATCTGCGCAACGTGCGCCGTCGAACGCGACGAACCTACGCCGGCGGTCTGCCCGATCTGCGCCGATGAGCGGCAGTATGTGCCCGAGGACGGGCAAAAGTGGCTCACACTGGACGGGCTGGCGCAGGAGGGCCAGCAGACAGTGTTGAAGGAGAACGAGCCGGGTCTGATCGGGATCACGACGGAGCCAAAAGTCGGGATCGGCCAGACCGCTCAGCTTGTGGTGACACCCGAGGGTTCGCTGCTGTGGGATCCGGTCGGATATGTCGATGACAGCGCTGTGAAGGCAGTCCTCGAACGAGGCCCGGTCCTGGCAATCGCCGCTAGCCATCCACACATGTTCGGTGTGCAGGTCGAATGGTCGCATCGGCTCGGTGGCGTCCCAGTACTTGTGGCCGACGCTGACCGGCGATGGCTGGGGCGCAACGATCCGATCATCGAGTACTGGTCCGGCAGTCAAGCTATCGCCGAAGGGTTGACACTGCACCAGACCGGGGGGCATTTCCCGGGCAGCGCGGTGGTGCACTGGGCCGCAGGGGCCGGCGGCAGAGGAGTTCTGCTGACCGGTGACAGCGTGTTTCCGAATCCAGACCGTCGTTCCATAGCCTTCATGCGCAGCTACCCAAATCGTTTGCCGCTATCCGGCGCGGTGGCGGTGCGAATCGCCGCGCAGCTGGGAGAGCTCAAGTTCGACCGGACCTACGGCAACTTCAACAATGTAATCGCGTCCGGAGCCCAGGCCATTCTGCACGATTCCGCCCAACGGCACGCTGCTTGGGCGCGAGGCGACTTCGACCATTTGACCTGAACCGTCCCCTCTAGCGTCAGTTTGCGATCGAGTACAGGTTCATGCTCGGATCAACGTCGAGTCCCGGCCCGCCACTGGAGCTAATCGCTCCGCCTTGGTAGCTTCAACGCATGGCCATCAAACTTGAGAACGTGGGTATCGCCGTTCGCGACCTCGAAGCAACAATCGCCTTTTTCACCGACCTCGGGCTCACGGTCGTCGGCCGTGACACGGTCAGCGGCGAATGGACCGACACTGCCGTCGGACTTGATGGCAACCACGCCAAGATTGCGATGCTCCAGACCCCAGACGGTCATGGTCGACTAGAGCTCTTCGAATACATCCACCCCAAGGCGATCGAGTCGAACCCAACCCGCCCCAACGACATCGGCATGCACCGCGTGGCCTTCTCGGTCGACGACATCGACAAGGCCCTTGAGGTAGCTGCGAAGCACGGATGCCATCCGCTACGCGGCGTGGCGACCTACGGCGACGTCTACAAACTCACCTACCTCCGCGGCCCCAGCGGAATCCTCGTGATGCTCGCCGAGAAACTGAAAAAAGACTGACACGCGGATCGGCCCAATTAGCCCGTGTTGCTAGGCCTCAGGAACGTAAGGCCAATAGGCCATCGGCGTGCGGACACTCCCCCAGTTTCCTCGTTTTCCGGGCACGCAGCCCACGTGAGGCGGCCCCAAACCGATATCCGGGCGATATGAATCAGAGCTGGCCCGTGGCCTTCCGTACCAGCTCCGCGATGACCTTCTCGTCGGCCGATGAGAGCTCGGCGATGGAGTAGGACGTGGGCCACATTGTGCCATCGTCGAGCTGTGCCGGCCGTAAGAACCGTGAGGTTGCCGTAGCGAGCCTTGAACCTCACTCGCTCCTGGGAGAACAGCACGTGCTTGCCCTCCGAGTTGGCATAGGGGATCGGTCTGCAAGCCGTGTGTATGGTACTGATATGGCTTCTCCGCAGACGCTAAGCGCGGCCGAGCGCCGTGTCGTCGCGGCTTGGGCCGCAGACTGCGCTGAGCGGGTCGTGGCCTTATTTGAGGCAGAGGCGCCGGCAGATGATCGCCCCCGCGACGCCATCGCCCGAGCCCGTGCCTTCGCTCGCGGTGAGCTCAGTGCCGCCGAAGAGATCCGCCGACGGTTTGTGGCTGGCCGTGCCGCACGCGAGGTGGATAGCCCTGCTGCGGTAGCTGCCGCCCGGTCCGCCACGCAAGCCGCAGCCGTCGCCCACATGGGTGCGCACGCCTTGGGGGCAGCCGCGTATGCCGCAAAAGCGGCCGGACTGGCGGCGCCCGATCGGCCCCAGACAGTCGACGACGAGATCCACTGGCAACTCGAGCACATGAGCGCCGAAGCCCGGTCCGCGCTTCGGCGCTTGCCACCTCTCGGGGGGAATTCCGCCGGTCCGCTGGGGCCAGGACTTCTCGCGTCCGGAATCCTCGCCTCGATCATCCGCGCGATCCAGGCCGACCTGGCTCGCCCTGACCAGCCTGCCTCCTCCAGCTGAATCTGCCACCCGCAAGCCGGTCCCCCACCGCGACACCATCCGCCCGCACCGGCGCTGCGAGAAAATCCGATACAGATAACGGAAGACCGACACGACGGCGTGAAGCTAGCCGCAGCACGCCGCGCATCTGCAGCGGCCGCATGGAGAGGGCCTTTGCGGAAGTCAAGGATGCCCCCTCATGCGTTGCGGCCTGCGCCCGCCAAGGCGCTCTGAGGATGCCCCGCTTCAGGACTGCCCAACCCAATGGTCGGCGCCCTGGAAGTCACCTTCGGCGCCCAGTTGGCTTTCCAGGCCCATGATGATCGTGTCCAGCGTCAGGCGGAAGACGCGGACGTCGCGGCCTGGAGGGGTGAGCCCGTCTTCGCCGACAGTGGGGGGCTTCAGGCTCGACCACCGGTGGAACGCGCCGTTGAGTTCGGCCGTGACGACGCCGGTGATGACGACGCCCCCGAGAGCGGTGAACTGCGGGAGCTCCGAGTGCGGCACCCCCGCGGCGTCCAGGATCGCGGTGAGCGCAACCAAGAACGGGTCTTCGGGCTGGATGAAGTCCGCCTGATGGCTGAACGAGTAGCCCATGAGCTTGGGGTGGCGGTGCGCCAGGGTCCGGAAATCCGTGGCGAGCAGGCGGATGCGCTCCTGCCAGGGAGCGTCCTCCGGCGCCACGGTGCGGAACTGGGTGCCGACCATTCTGGCCACGCCGCGCAGCACGGCGTCCTTGTTCGGCACGTGGTGATACAGCGACATCGGGTTCGCATCGAGCGCGGTCGCGAGTTTGCGCATGGTGAGCACCTCGACCCCGTCCGCGTCGATGAGCCCCAGGGCGGCGGCATAGATCCCTGCCTCGGTCAGAGGCACCTCTCTCTTCCTGGTTCCTCGCGGGGGACTCTTCGTCTTTTCCATACGGGGACGGTACCAGATTCATACAGTGTATGAAAAATTGCCTCGACCGCGCGGCGGGATGGCAATCGCCCGTGCGGCTCCGCATTGCGGCCCCCTTCCATACGTTGTATGGTTGAACTTCCATACAACGTATGTTTCTGTGGTGCACCCCGCATCGTCGGCCCCGTTGCCCATACCGCCCTGTACGAAGGAGCAACCCATGACCGTACAATTCACGAACGACCTGCCATCCAGCCGGTCTCCGCGCGTCCACGGCTTAGCCACGTCAACGCCTCGAACGAACCCCATCAAAGCGCTGCTGTGTGACTCCTGCGGCCAACTGCCCCACCCCTCGAAAACCCGCCTTACCCTGGCCAACGTCGTAGCAATGCTGCCGATTGAGCTGGTGGTTCACGCCGCCGTGGTGAACGCGGGACTGCCCCATGTTCTGAAGGTATTGGTCTTGACTTTGACGGCCACCGTACTGGTGATCTGGGTCGCCGAGCCTTCCGTCCGGCGCGCGTTGCGGGGCTGGCTGCACGCACCGGCCCTGCGCCACCGGCGCCGGCTGCACGACTCTGCAGCCCTTTGGCGGGTCCGCACTCTGATCGACGACAGCGTCGAAGGGCAGGAGAAACTGATAGAGGGTGTCTCTCGTGTCGACGCCGAGATTCTCACTTGCCGGAGTCACGCCGTTCCCGGCGGGATGCTGGACGAGTTGGTCGTGTCCGCGCCGGACCATATCACCCACGCGGAACTGCTCGCTGCCGCCGCCGGGGGCGGAGGGCGGGATGTCCGAGCGTGGCCGGCGACAGCCCTAACCGAGGCGGACGGCCAGACTAAGGCGCTTGCCCTGGCCCTGCGGGTCGTGGAGGACCCGGACGAACTCCAACTCGCGATCGCCGAACTGCTCGACGCCGAACCCGTCGCGGCGCCCCCCTGCGACAGCACCGGATCCGCGGCCAGCAAACCGGCATGTGATGGGACCGTTCTGAAAGTGCCATCGCCCTGGCATGGACCTCTCGGCTTTTCCCGTCCCCGAGCCCCCTTCACCCCGGCCGAATCCGCCCGGGCGCACCGGCTCGCCGAACTCGCCGAGCTCACTGAATTAACGCCCAAACACCCATTACGCCCACGGCACTAGAAAACCGGGAGGTGTCGTACCGAAGCGGCAACCGCGCCGAAGGAGACAACCATGGCACCAGCCCAGTCCTCACCTATCCGCTCATGTTCGGAACTTTCGTACGGAGACGAGATCGAAGCCTGGCGCTTCGGCAAGCTTCTGCACCGAGGAAGGGTGAACCAGACCCTGCCGTCCGTGGAGATGTTCTGGATCATTTGCTCAAGGACCGGAACACGCAAGCTCGTGGACATGGAGGCCTCCGCCATTCTCCGGATGCCAGCAGCACCCCGAGACGCGAGATCTGCGGCAACGCCGTCGTCATCCCACCTGGCGTGAGCCCTCCATATCTGGCCGCAATATCTGCCAGCGAGTGCAACCGGACACCGTCGGGGCCACCCAAAAAGCGAACCATTAGCAGGTACCGGAAGGAAATGACAATTTGCGGTATCCAGCCTCCCAGGAAAGGGCATGAAACAACGTCCAAATGTCAATCCACAAGGAGCCTCTCGGGGCTCAGGCGGATCTTGGGCTGCAGGGGAGCTCTGTTGCTCCGTGAATCATTCCCAACACCACCATTCCAGCTCGTACTTTGCCCACTCGCCCCACAGGGACCTGCGGCTCAAAGTAGTCGTGCGACTAGACGCCGTCGAAGAGACCGCCAAAGTCGCCGTTCGAGGCGTCCTGACGCAGACCAACCTCCGGGCCCTTTACGTCGTCTGCCGCCGGGTCGTCGCCAAGTTTCCAGGGTATGAGGTGGTGGTTAATCTCGCGCATGCAGGGGTGGTGGCCGCGGCATTCGATGAACTCCAGGAGCACGCCCGCCAGTCCAGTCTTGCCTCTGGCATCGACTCCTCGGCGACTCCCTGCCGGATGCGGATCGTGGAGCCACCGGTCACCCTCAAAGTCAAAGAATACGCCTCTGCATTACCGAGTGCCTGACCACGGGCCACGCATTGCGGATATACAGCGACCGTGCGTCAGCTCCCTGACCAGAGGTACTGGTAGAGGTTTTCGCGGCTGTTGCCGAACTCCCCCGGCCAGGATGGTCTTCCCCCCTACGCCGTAGCTCCACGGTCAGACCCCGGGGCGGGGTCCTTCGCCGAAGGCCGGTCACCTTCCCGATCAAGCCATCGGCGGCGCAATCAAGGGTGTCCATCAAGGCCTGAGCACCCTCAGATTTAGCTTCTTCGGTTTCTCCGCAGCCAGCCGGTGGGACCGGGATCAGCTTCGTGGTGCTGAAGAGCCCGCGCGTGGCCATGACCCCCAGCAGCCGTCCATTCCTCATGCGTTGCGGCCTGGGCTCGGCCGACCCACGGGCGCTCTGAGACCGCGACGCTTCATGACCGCACAATCAATGGTCGGCGCCTTGGCCCGCACCAAAGGCGGCGAGTTGGCCCTCCAAGCCCATGATGATCGTGTCCAGCGCCAGGTCGAAGACGCGGTTCTCGTCATGGCCTGGAGGGGTGACCCCGTCTTCGCCAACACTGGGGGGCTTGAGGCTCGACCACCGATGGAGCGCGCCGGTAAGTTCGGCGGTGAGGACACCGTTGATGGCGAACCCCACGAAAGCGGTGAAATGAGAGAGCTCCGAGTGCGGCACCCCTGCGGCGTCCAGGATCGCGGTGAGCTCAACCCAGAACGGGTCGTCGGGGCCGATGAAGTCCGACTGGAGGCTGAACGAGTAGCCCACGAATTTGGGGTGGCGGTGCGCCAGCGTCCGGAAATCCGAGGCGAGCAGGCGGATGCGCTTCTGCCAGGGAGCGTCCTCCAGCGTCACAGTGTGGAACTGGGCGCCGACCATTCTCGCCACGCCGCGCAGCACGGCGTCCTTGTTCGGCACGTGGTAGTAGAGCGACATCGGGTTCGCATCTAGCGCGGTCGCAAGTTTGCGCATGGTTAGCGCCTCGACTCCGTCGGCATCGATGAGCCGCAGGGCGGCGGCGTAGATCCCGGCCTCGGTCAGAGGCACCTCTCTCTTCCTGGTTCCCCGCGGGGAGCTCTTCGTCTTTTCCATACCGGGACAGTATCAGATTCGTACAACGTATGGAAATAACCCCGCCCGTGCGGCAGGTGGAAGGCGGCCGCAATTCGGGGTTGCGATCAACCTTTCATACGATGTATGGTTGCAATTCCATACAGCGTATGTTTCTTCAACATCACCGACGCAACAGCCCATCCACGCCCTGCACAAAGGAGCAAACCCATGACCACTCAGTTCAAGAACGAATCGCGACCCATCAGGTCTCCGCGCGGGGTCCCGCTCTTCGGCCACACGCCGCAAATCCCCAGCACCAACCCGGTGGAGTACTTCGGCGAACTGTCCAAGCAGTTCCCCGAGGGGCTCTACAGCATGGAGATCGCCGGCATCGAGCAGGTCTTCGTCTGGGACCCGGACCTGGTGGCCGAGGTTTGCGACGAGTCGCGGTTCTTCAAGCAGATCGACAAGACGCCGCTGGCCCATGTCCGGGACTTCACGGGCGCCGGCCTGTTCACGGCCCACCAGCACGAGGAGGAATGGGGCATGGCGCACCGAGTCCTTCTCCCGGCCTTCAGCCAGCGGGCGATGAAGGGCTACTACGGGCAGATGCTGGAGATAGCCCAGAACCTGGTGGGCAAGTGGGAGCGCAGGGAGGGCCAGCCGGTCAACATCACCGACGACTACACCCGGCTGACCCTGGACACCATCGCCCTGTCGGGGTTCGGTTACCGGTTCGACTCTTTCGCCAAGGAGGATCTGCACCCCTTCCTCAACGCGCTGCTGGAGTCGCTGGTTGAGTCGCTGCGGCGCACGCAGGAGCTGCCGATGATGACCAAATTGCGCAAGGCCGATGACAAGAAGTACCGCGCGAACATCCAGCAGATGCGGGACCTGGTCGAGAGTGTGATCAGGGAGCGCCGTGAGGGGAAGGGCACTGCTGAGGATGACCTGCTGGGTCTGATGCTGGAGGCCACCGACCCGGAGACCGGCAAGGGGCTGGACGACGACAACGTCCGTGACCAGGTGGTGACGTTCCTGATCGCCGGTCACGAGACCACCAGTGGTCTGCTGTCGTTCGCCACGTACTCGCTGATGCGCAACCCGCACGTACTGGCCCAGGCCTACGCAGAGGTGGACCGCCTGCTTCCGGGCGACACGGTCCCGGACTACGACACGATCATGCAGATGGACGTAATCCCGCGCATCCTCGAGGAAACCCTGCGCCTGTGGGCTCCCATCCCGATGATCGGCAAGTCCCCGCTGGAGGAAACCGTCATCGGCGGCGGCTACGAACTGAAGAAGGGAGCGCGGGTCAACATCCTCGAGGGCCCGCTGCACACCCACCCCAAGGCGTGGGACCGGCCGGAGGAGTTCGACATCAACCGGTGGCTGCCGGAGAACCGGGTCAACCACCACCCGCACGCCTACAAGCCGTTCGGCAACGGCGTGCGTGCCTGTATCGGCCGGCAGTTTGCGCTCACCGAGGCCCGCTTGGCCCTCGCGCTGGTGCTGCAGAAGTTCAAGTTCGCCGACACCAACGACTACAAGATGGACGTCCAGGAGGCGCTGACGCGCAAGCCCGGCGGCTTCGAACTGGAAGTGCGGTCCCGTCAGGAGCACGAGCGGACCGTGTTCGGCGCAGTGGACCTGCAGACCGGCGACACGCCGGCGCAGGCCGCAGTCAGCGGTGTCGGGGTGAACCTGACCGTCGCCTACGGCTCCAGCCTCGGCTCGTGCGAGGACCTGGCGCGCACCATCGCCGACCGCAGTGAGCGCTCCGGCTTCGGCACCACGCTGATCGGTCTGGACGAGCTGGGCGACAACCTGCCCACCGAGGGCGTGCTTGTCGTGGTGGCCTCCAGCTACAACGGCAAGGCCCCGGACAACGCGCAGCGTTTCGACGACCTGCTCGCTTCCGGACTCCCGGAGGGTTCGCTGTCGGACGTGCGGTTCGCACTGCTGGGGGCCGGCAACACCCAGTGGGTGGCCACTTACCAGGGCTTCCCCAAGCGGATCGAAGAAGGCCTGCTGGCCGCCGGCGCCACCCCCGTCATCGAGCGCGGCGCCGCGGATGCCGCCGGTGACTTCGACGGCATGGCCAGCCGCTGGATGGAAACGCTGTGGGCCACCCTGGCCGAGGAGTACGCCGCCGACACCTCCGAGGTGAGCAGCCCGCGCTTCCAGGTGCAGTTGCTCACCGAGGCGGACGTGCGCCCCGCGATCGTCTCCGAGCAGGCCTACCCCCTCACGGTGGTGGCCAACGAGGAACTCGTGGCCGACGCCACCGGCCTGTGGGACTTCAGCCTCGAGCCGCCGCGCCCGGCGGCGAAGTCCATCACCATCGGCTTGCCGGAGGGTGTCACCTACGAGACCGGCAACCACCTGGCCGTCTTCGCCAAGAACGAACCGGCCCTGGTGAACCGTGCCCTCGCGGCGCTCGGCGTCGACCGCGATCAGGTCCTGCGCCTGGAGCTGCCCACCGGCGGCCGCACCCACCTCCCTGTGGGCACCCCTGTGACGGCAGGACTGCTGCTCACCGATTTCCTGGAGTTGCAGGACGTGGCCACCCGCTCCCAGATGCAGACGCTGGCTGAGCACACGGAGTGCCCGTGGACCCGACCGCAGCTGCAGGCCTACACGGCCGACACCGCCGAAGCCGAGGAGCGCTATCAGACTGAGATCCTGGGCAAGCGTGTCTCCGTGCTGGGCCTGCTGGAGCGCTTCCGGGCGGTCGAGCTGCCGCTCGCGGTCTTCCTGGACATGACGGGTCCGATCCGCGCGCGGTTCTACTCCATTTCCTCCGCCCCGCTGGCCAACCCCCGTCACGTGCGCCTGACCGTGGGCCTGCTGGAAGGCCCGGCCCTGTCCGGTGACGGCCAGTACCGGGGCACCTGCTCGTCCTACATCGGCGGCCTTGAGCCCGGGGACGTCTTCTACGGCTACGTGCGCGTGCCCTCCCCGACCTTCGCCCCGCCGGCCGACCCCGCCACGCCGCTGATCCTCATCGGCCCCGGCACCGGCATCGCGCCACTGCGCGGCTTCCTGGAGGAACGCGCATCGCAGCACGAGAGCGGCACGAAGGTGGGTCTGTCGCAGGTCTTCGTCGGCTGCCGCCACCCGGAGCACGACTACTTCTACCGGCAGGAGATGCAGGACTGGGAGCAGGCCGGGATCGCCCAGGTGCACACCGCCTACTCCGCGGTGACCGGCCACCCGGCCCGGTTCGTCCAGAACGCCATCGCCAACGCCGCCGACACAGTATGGCAAGCCATCGAAGACGGTGCGCACATCTACGTCTGCGGTGACGGCCGCCGCATGGCGCCCGCCGTGCGCGAGGCCCTCGCGGCGATTCACCGCGAGCGGACCGGCAGCGACGACGAGGCCGCCCAGCAGTGGCTCGCCCAGCTCGAAGCCGATGCGCGCTACCAGCAGGACGTCTTCGCCTGATCCCCCAGACGCCGGAGGGTGCGGYGGTCCCGACACCCCGCACTCTCCCGGCCACTACTCTCCGGCGAAACACAACACGACACCCATCGGCCCGAACGGCCGGGAAACGCCGCACACAGAAAGCAGACCACTATGCACGCCATGATCGCCCGACGCTTCCACCTGGACAGCCTGGCCGACTTCAGCCCTAGGCCCCTCACCATCACCGGGGGCCTGACCTTCACCTACCCAGGCAAGCAAGTCAACAAAGGAGTCACCATGGCGACGGAAACCCAGGCTACGGCCGCCCAAGGCGGCATCCTGACAGCCACAGGCAAAACCGATGCAACGACATTACCGCCCCCGCAACTTCCGCCTGCTCACCTTGAACACCGGGCTGGCGAGCTAACCCATATGCCATGGGCCGGCTGGTACTGCGAGCCCGCAGCTGACTGAATACCGCGGCGGCGCCCACACGTTCGCCTGATCCCCAGACCCCGGGAGGGTGCGGCGGACCGACACCGCACCCTCCCGGCCACTATCCGATTGCGAAACACCACAACCACACGGCAGCCGTCGGCCCGAACCGCCAGGAAATGCCGCTCAGAGAAAGCAGATCACCATGCATACCATGCTCGCCGCACGCTTCCACCTGGACAGCAAGAAGTTCGCCGTGGAGGAGGTCCCCATCCCTGTTCCGGGCCCGGGTGAAATCCTGATCGAGGTGAAGGCCGCAGGTGTCTGCCTGTCGGACGTCCACCTGCTCGACGGTTCCCTCGTCCCGCTGTTCGCCACCTCCGACGCAGTCACCGTCGGCCACGAGGTCGCCGGTGTGATCCACACCCTCGGCCATGACCTCAAGCGCGGCCTGACCGTCGGCACCCGCGTTACCCTTGAGGCCGGCAAGACCTGCGGCCAGTGCGCCGGCTGCGTACGCCGCCGCCCCTGTACGCAGATGCTCACCGCCGGCATCGACTACGACGGCGGCTGGGCCCAGTACACCCTCGCCCGCGAGGACACGCTCATCCCCATCCCCGACAACCTCCCCTTCGATCAGGCCGCGATCATCCCCGACGCGGTTTCGACCCCCTACGCCGCCGTCGTTGCCACCGCCGGGGTGCGCCCCGCTCAGTCCGTCGGCATCTGGGGCGCCGGCGGAGTCGGCGCCCACAACGTCCGCGTCGCCCGTATGGCCGGCGCCGCGCCGGTCATCGCCGTCGACCCGCTGCCCAGCGCCCGCGAGCGTGCCCTGGCATTCGGTGCGGACTTTGCCCTGGACCCCGCCGCCGACGACTTCGCCGACCACATCCGCACGGCTACGGGCGGACGAGGCCTGGACTTCGCCTTCGACTGCGCCGGCGTGCCCGCCGTCCGAGAGCAGGCCGCCTCCGTACTCGGCCTCAACGGCGCCCTCATCCTGGTCGGCATCAGCCCCAGGCCCCTCACCATCACCGAGGGCATGACCTTCAACTACCTCGGCAAGCAGGTGCGCGGCCACTACGGCGGCACGCCCGAGTCCGTCAGCGAACTGGTCCGGCTGGCCGAGGTCGGCCGTCTAGACCTCGCGCCCTCGATCACCGACCACTTCCCGCTCGCCGAGGCCGCCGACGCGGTGAACCGGCTGGCGAACAAGATCGGCGACCCGATCCGCTTCATCCTGGTGCCCTGACACCTGAACAGAAGTTCATCAAGACCACCTCGGAAGGAGCGAGTGGGCGCCGGTGCTTGAGGGAGCACCGGCGCCGGTCTCTCGTGGACTGTTTCGTCCCGGGCTCAGACCCACATAAGCGTCACTGAGGCAGCAACGAACCTCCGTCCGCATCCCGAGGTCGGGCAATTCAGCGGGCAGCGCCTCCGCTCGCTGTCGCCTCGTCGTCGGCACCGCGCAGTCCGGCAGTGTGGAGTTCGGGGAGCGGACTGCGACAGATTGCGCGCGCTTCGCTGGCAGACACACCCAGCATTCGCAGGAGCGCCTCGGCCGCCCGATCCGTCGTCTCGGCGTCGTCGCGGTCCGGTTCGGCATGGATGAGCTGTCCGAGAAAGGTTGCCGCGCCGACGGCGCACACCACCGCGACGTCGACGTCTGTCATTGTGAACCGACCGGATTCGACGCCGGCCTCGATGTCACGCCGGACACGCGGCGTCAGTCCTTTCTGCGCCCCGAGGAGATCGAGTGCGTTGTGCAGGATCACTTTGCTGAGCTGAGGTTCACGGCGGTGGAAGCGGCCGGTCAACCGGAAGCTGGTCGCAAACGCGACGGCGGGGTCGTCGACGTCTGTGGTGAGCTCGTCGAGGACCGCGCCGAGGAGGTCCATGACGTGCTCGACTGCCGCCTCGAACAGCTGGTCTTTCGACTCAAAGTGGTTGTAGAAGGAGCCGATCCCAACGTCCGCGGCCTGAGTGATCTCCAGCACCGGCGTGTTGGTCTGTCCTCGAGCCAGGAAGGACTGTGCCGCGCGGACCAACGCGGCGCGAGTCTGCGCCTTCCGTCGATGAGACCGGGTTGGTTCCGGGGACGAGGCTGGGGCTTGGGTCAACGCTGGCTCCTTGAAGTCATCCGGTCATAGGAATCCTACCAGCGCCCCATCAACAGTGAAGAAATCTTCAACTCCTCTTGACTGACGATATCTTCATAACCGAACATATATTCAGAAAGTGAGGCATCCATGAACGACCACCATGACCACCCTGGGACCCACAGTGACCTGCACACTGACCTGCACAGCGAGCAAGGGGCGCTGCGAGGCGAGCACCGCGGACGGGCGGCGAACCCGATTATCAAGGTGCATGACATCGCCTGGCTCGAGTTCCAGAAGCCAGACCTGCTCGCTGCTGAGACCTTCGCGCACGCCTTCGGCTTCGCCACGAGCCTGCGCACCGCTGACGAGCTGCACCTCCGGGGCACCGACACCGGAGCTCCGTGCGTGATCGTACGGCGCGGACCGAGATCAAAATACCTGGGCGCCGCGTTCACTGCGGCCGAGGCCTCGGACGTCCTTCGCCTGGCTAACGCGACCGGCACGACCCCAAAAAAACTACCGGAGACGATCGGCGGCATAGGGGTCGATCTCATGGATCCGAGCGGCGCCGCGATTCGCGTCGTCGCAGACACGCACAAACTCCCTTCGCTGCCGGCCCAGACGCCCCTCACGTTCAACACCGGCCACGAGCTGACGCGGACCAACCAGACCCAGCGGCCACTGCGTCAACCCGCGACCGTTCAGCGCCTCGGTCACGTCGTGCTGCAGAGCACCAAGTACCGTGAAACGCTCGACTGGTACCTGGAGCACCTCGGCCTGATCGTCAGCGACTTCCTCTACTACCCCGGCCAGCGTGAGCGCGGTCCGACAATGAGCTTCATCCGCTGCGACCGGGGTTCGACACCAACCGATCATCACACCATCGCCATGACGCTGGGACCGACGAACCGCTACGTGCACTCGGCATACCAGGTTGCTGACATCGATGCCCTGGCCGCCGGCGGTGAGCTTCTGCACGACCTTGGCTACCACCGTTCGTGGGGGATCGGCCGCCACATCCAGGGCAGCCAAATCTTCGACTACTGGCGCGATCCCAACGGCTTCCTGGTCGAGCACTTCACCGATGGGGACATGTTTGACTGCACCCTCGAGCCCGGTTGGGCACAAATGTCCGCGTCCAATCTCGCCCAGTGGGGCCCTCCGGCCAGCAAGGACTTCCTCGGTATGGCCCCTGGCCGGGAGTCGCTGCGTGAACTGGCCTCGATGGTCTCCGCGCTCCGCGACGACAACGAGTTCGATTTCGCGCGCCTGCGCGGCCTGATGAAAGTAGCCACCTCATGACCGTCTCCATCCTGCGTACCGCCGACGATTGGTGGGTCCACACGCCCACCGGTGCCGCCCGTATCGCCACTCCTGCGACCACCACGGGCGAGCTGATCGCCGATCGGGCGGCCATCCAAGCCGCGATCGGCGGCGGCGAAACTGTGCCGGTGGAAAACCTGGACCTGATCTCGCCGATCACAGTGCCGTGCCGCGTGGTCGCCCAGATGACGAACTTCGCCTCCCATGTGAAGGACGCCGGCATGGATCCTAAAAAAATCCCACTGACCTTCTTCCGCAAGTCCTCGGGCTCGATCAGCGGGCCCCATGACGACGTCGTCCGGCCCGCGCACGTGCGGTTCCTCGACTACGAGGCTGAGATCGGCCTCGTGATAGGCCAAGAGACCCCGGTCGGCTCTGTCATCACCGATGACACGATCGCCGATTACGTCGCTGGGCTCGTGATCACCAACGACATCTCGGCCCGCGACCTGCAACTCCCGAAGACCCAGTTCTACGAGTCCAAGTCCTACCCGAGCTTTACGCCCACCGGACCGACCCTCGTGCTCTTCGACGCCGAGGACTGGAACCGCTTTGGTGAGCTGCGGTTACGGCTGTGGGTAAACGGCGAGATCCGTCAGGACATGACGGTGGCCGACATGATCTACCTACCCGTCGAGGCGCTGCGGGCACTCACCCGCTTCCAGCGCCTCTCCCCCGGCGACCTGGTCCTGACTGGCACCCCTATCGGCACCGCACTGAGCGCGCCACCGAAGCCGGTCGAGATCATCAGCAATCTGCTCCCCCGGGCCACTAAGTGGCGCCTGTTCTTCAAGGCCCAGGGCCGCAATCCGAAATACCTCAAGAGCGGTGACGTCATCGAGATCGCCATCAGCACCGACGACGGGAAGATCGACCTGGGGCGCCAGCGCACGACGGTGAGGGACGCCCGGTGAGCGGCATGCCTCTCTGGCCGCGGTACTCGAGCCCAGATGACATCGCCGACATCGAGAGGACCCCCCTCTCCGAACGCGGACTTCCGGCATCGACGTACGAGCTGCTGTGCCGAGCCGCCCGGCTCTGGCCGGATAAGACGGCGGCGGCAGTACTTCGCAACACCGAACGCTGGCAGGAACCCGTCAAGCTGACATTCGCTGAGCTTCTCGCCAATGTGAACCGGACAGCGAACCTGCTGACAGAAATCGGGGTCGGCCGCCACGACACCGTGGCCTTGCTCTCTCCCAACTGCCAGGAGCTCATCTCGGCCACCCTGGCCGCCCAGGCAGCCGGAATCGCCGTCCCGATCAACCCCGGCTTGTCCGAGGACCACATCGCCGAGCTGCTCCAGCGCTCGGGCGCGCGTGTGCTGGTGGCGGCCGGGCCCGATCTCGATCCCGTCGTCACCGAGGCCGCTTTCAGCCTCGCGAAGAAGGGCCTGGTGGACTATGTGCTCCTCATGTCACCGACCGGACAGACACCCGCCGGCCCGGCCTCGACCGTCGGATACGCAAGCGTGGACTACCTGACACGCCGGGCAGCAAACGCGTCGTCCGAGCAGTTCCACGGCAATCAGCCCGGACCAGGCGATCTGGCGGCACTCTTCCACACCGGCGGCACGACCGGCACCCCGAAACTGGCGGCACACACCCACGCCAACGAGGTCGCCGACGCCTGGATGCTCGCAGCCAATGACCTCCCCGACGAGGACGCCGTGTACTTCGCCGCACTGCCGCTGTTCCACGTCAATGCCCTCGTTGTGACCGTCCTCGCTCCCCTTTTCAAGGGCCAGTCGGTCGTGTGGTCCGGACCGCTTGGCTACCGCGACCCTGCCCTCTACGGTGTCTTCTGGAAGCTGGTCGAACACCACCGGCTTACCGCCATGAGCGCCGTCCCTACCGTCTACGCCACGCTCGCCGCGTCCCCCGTGAACGCCGACATCAGCAGCCTGCGCCACGCCATGGTCGGAGCCAGTCCCTTGCCCGCGGCCGTGCGTGCCGGCTTCGAGACAGCCACCGGCGTCGCCCTCATCGAAGGGTACGGCCTGACGGAAGCGACGTGCGTCAGCGTACGGAGCTTCCCAGGTGCCACCACGAGTTCGCTCGGCTGCCGGCTGCCCTACCAAGAGATCAAGTCGGTGCACGTCGACGACGCCGGACACTGGCATGATGTCGGACCCGGCGTACGAGGCCAGCTGGTGATCAAGGGCCCGACGGTCTTTCCCGGCTACGTCATCGGCAACGGCCCCGAGGGCATCCTGCTCGATGGCCTCGGCAAACTGCGGGACGGCTGGCTCGACACCGGCGACCTCGGACAGGTCGATGAGGACGGCTTCGTCCAGCTCACCGGTCGTGCCAAGGACCTGATCATCCGAGGCGGCCACAACATCGACCCCGCAATCGTCGAGGACGCCCTCCTCACCCACCCCGACGTGACCGGCGCAGCGGCGGTCGGCAGACCCGACCGGTATGCGGGAGAGGTGCCGGTCGCCTACGTGACACTAGCTGCGGGTGCTACCACCAGGACCGAGGACCTGATCCGATGGGCGGATGACCGGGTCGGGGAACGGGCGTCCTCGCCGAAGTCGGTCACAATCGTCGACCAGCTTCCGGTCACCGCCGTCGGCAAACTCTACAAGCTCGCGCTCCGGGCGGACGCCACGAAGGTAGCGCTGAGCGGGGCCTTGCGGGAGACGGCCGGCGTCCACGCCGTGGAGACCGAGATCGAGGACGGCACGATAGTCGTCACCGTGCGTGCTGACGAGGCATCGCATGAGGCCGTCAAGTGCGCCCTCGACGAGTACGGCGTCCGGTGGCGGATCACGCACCGGCCCGCACGAAAGGCGGAACGATGATCATCGTCCTCACGGTTGCGCTTGTTGGATGCTTCAGCATGCTCGGCCTGGCAAAAGTGGTCGGTCTTGTTCTGGTTACGGCGGCAATAGTATGAGCGCCCACAACGAGGGCGCGGCGCCGGTGGTCGTGGTTGGCGCTGGCCCTTCCGGGCTGGCTGTCGCCACCCTACTCGGCCAGTACGGCGTCGAGTGCCTCGTCCTGGAACGCCGGGAGGGCGTCCACCCGCTACCACGGGCGGTGCATCTCGACGACGAGGTCTATCGCATCCTCCACCGTCTAGGCGTGGGGACGCAATTCGCTGGGCTCAGCCGCCCTGCGCACGGGCTACGTTTGCTCGCACCCGACCACCGAGTGCTCGCGGAGTTCCGGCGCCCGGCCGATGGCGGCGCCCACGGCTTTCCCCAAGCAAACATGTTTGACCAGCCGGACCTAGAGCAGCTCATGCGCAACAACCTCCGGTTCATGCCTACGGTGACCGTGCGCGGAAATGTCGAGGTTCTCCGTGTGACCCAAGGCGACGCGGCAGCCCAGGTGGAGTTCACGGATCGTGCCACGGGGGCACGCGAGTCGGTCCGTGCCAGCCACGTCCTCGGCTGCGATGGCGCCAGCAGCATGGTGAGGGGGGCCATCGGCGCGGAGATGGAGGACCTGGGCTTCGAACAGCGCTGGCTGGTTGTCGACGTCGACACTTCGGCGCAACTGAACCAGTGGGAAGGCATCCACCAGCTGTGCGACTCCCACCGCGCCGGTACCTACATGCGCGTCGGAGAGGTCCGCTACCGCTGGGAGTTCCGACTGCTGCCTGACGAGACTGCCGCCGACTTTGCGACGATAGATGCGCTCCATCCGCTGATCCGGCCCTGGACCGGCGACGTCCCGTTGGACGAACTGCGCGTGATACGGGTCGCCGACTACACCTTCCGCGCCCAGGTCGCCAACAAGTGGCGCGACCGCCGGGTCTTTGTCCTTGGCGACGCCGCTCACCTGAGTCCTCCCTTTATAGGTCAGGGCATGGGGGCGGGACTCCGAGACGCGATGAACCTGGCCTGGAAGCTCGCCGGTGTTCTTGCCGGCGACCTCCCCGCAACCACGCTGGCCAGCTACCAGACCGAGCGCAAGCGGCACGCGAGAAGAACCATCACCGTCGCAAAGCTGTTCGGCCTCACCATGACCGCGGGTGGTCGCGTCGGTACGGCCCTGCGGAGGTATTTCGCACCGGGCCTGCACCTCGTGGCAGGCCTTCCCGCACAGTCATGGACAGGTATGCCCTTCGGCTCCCGGCTCTCGGCTCTCGCCCGCATCTCCGCCGTCGGACGTCTCTGCCCCAACTCCCGCACTTCGGTCACCCCGGACGCCAAGCGATTCGATGACGTCGCCGGAGACGGATTCGCGCTGCTGGCTCTCGCGATCACTCCCGAGGAGCACGAACAGATCCTGCACAAGGGCGCGGCGCCCGTCGTCCCCGACCCCGGATCCGAGCTCCACCAGTGGCTCGTCCGACATCGGATCGCTGCTGCGGTTATCCGCCCGGATCGCGCCGTGATGTTCGCCTCCGACTCCGTCGCCGGAAGCCTCACCCGGCTGCCGTCGTTCAACTCCACAGCCGGCCGTCACACCCCGCGGAATCAACCGCTCCCATACCCGAACACAAAAGGAACACCATGAACCCCACGACAACCCAAGCCACGATCGACGACACTCTCGCCATCGACTCCGTCAGCACCCAACGGCTCTTCCTCGAAGCGCGGACCGCCAATAGCTTCTCCTCCAAACCGGTCTCAGCCGAAACGTTGGCCGCGATCTACGAGTTGACGAAGATGAGCCCCACGATGATGAACAACCAGCCGCTGCGCATCACCTGGGTCCAGTCACCCGAAGCCCGCGAACGCCTTGCCTCGCACCTGGCCGAAGGCAACCAGGAGAAAACCCGCACCGCCCCGGCAGTCGCGGTGCTGTCCTATGACAGCGACTGGCACGAACATTTCCCGACGTTTTTCCCGCCCGCACCCGAACGCAAAGCAATGTTCGACGGCGACAGAATCACACGCGCCGAAATCGGCAAGAACAACGCCTGGCTCCAATCCGGGATTTTTATCATGGCGGTCCGCGCAGTCGGACTCCATGCGGGCCCCATGGGTGGATTCGACGCCGCCGGCGTCGACGCTGACTTCAACGCCAGCACCACACACCGGGCGTTCATGGTGGTCAACGTCGGGGAACCAGGCGAGAACGCCTGGTTCCCACGCCTGCCCCGCCTCTCAGCCGACATCGCCGTGCGAACCATCTAAACGACCGTATGCCACAACAGGCAGGGTTTCCTCCTTCGACGCAGCGAAGAAGGAAACCCTGCCTTTTGTGATGCATGGGCCCCCTCGCGGAGCCCGTGCTTTGCCGCAGGACGTGTGCCTCTCGCCTTAAAAACGGTGGCTCCTCTCAGACGTCCTGCGAACAGAATGGGGCTTGCGCGGGGCAGTCATCTCGGACTGCGACGCCGTCAGCAACCGCCGTCCTGCCTTGAAGGCGGTACTTGACCTGGAAATGCCCGGCACCGACGGCCCGGCGCCTACCTGCCCACTCCCCCGCCAGCCAAGCGATACGACTCCTGCAGCAGCTCGTCCAGTTCCTCGACGTCGATCCGTTCCAAGCGGACCAGCACCAGTTTCGGGGACCGTTCGTGGTGGGGCGTCCAGAAGTAGGTGCCGGGGTCGGTCCCTGCGAGCGCTTCCCGTTCCTCGGTTTTCACGGTAAGGACGCCATCTTCCCAGATCCGTGCCATCAGGGTTTTCCCGAACCACGCCGGCTGGCCCCAACTGGGCCGCTCGCTAACCCCTGGCAGTCCACGGCAGATCTGCCGGACATCTTCCTCTGTGGCCACGGTTCACTGTGGCACCGGAGCCCCTGACCAGGCAATGCCTGTCCTCCCTCGGGAGACTTCCAAAAATTGCTTGGACCACAGGCGGTCAGTATTGCGGCCCACCTTCCATACGTTGTATGGTTGTTGTTCCATACAACGTATGTTTCTGCGGTGCATCCCGCATCGTCGGAGCCGTTGCCCATACCGCCCTGCACAGAGGAGCAACCCATGACCGTACGATCCACGGACGACCTGGCATCAAGCCCGGAAGACATCGACGCAGTCAACCCCCAAAGACACGGCGCCGGTCAGCGTTCGCGCTGGGATCTCAGCACTCTGGGCGAGCTGTGGCGGTTCAAGGACTACGGCCGGCCCGAGCGGAAGTCGCTGGTCCTGGGCGTGCTGATGAACGGCGGGCAAATGGCCGCCAATCTTGCCGCCCCCTGGCCGCTGGCGCTGGTCATCAACGACCTCCTCCAGGACAAGGGCCAAGGCAAGGGCCAGGGCAAGAGCGGGATCCTGTACACCGTCGCCGGGTGGTTCGGCGGTTCGTCGATGGCAATGCTGCTGGTCGCGGCGAGCGCCGTGCTGGTGATCACTGCTGCCGCGGGGATGTTCTCCTACCTGGGCGACATGTACATGAACGGGTCCGGCCAGCGGATCACCTCGCGCATCCGCGCGGATGTGTTCGCCTACACCCAGCGGCTGCCGATGGCCTTCCACGACCGGCATTCCGTCGGCGAGCTGACCAGCCGGGTCGTCTCCGACACGTCAACGGTGGAGTCGACCCTGCGGGATGTGGGAACCGACCTCGTCCCGTCCGTGCTCACCCTGGCCGGTACCGCCGCCGTGATGGTCGCGGTGGACTGGCGCCTCGGGCTGATCGGTCTCGTCGTCGCCCCGCTGATGTTCCTGACCGCCAACCACTTCGCCGGCCTGACGCGGCAGTACGCCCGTCGCAAGCGCGCCGCCACCGGCGACCTGACCGGGCTCGTCACCGAGTCCCTGATGGGCATCCGCACCGTGCACGCGTTCGGCAACCAGCGGGTACAGGACCAGCGGTTGGCGACGCAGAACGACAACGTGCTCAGCCTGTCGCTGCGCTCGGTCAAGGTCAGCGCCAAGTTCTCCCCCACCCTGCAGTTGGTCGCCGCCGTCGGCACCGCGCTGGTGTTGTTCGTCGGCGGTTACGGAGCGCTGAACGGCTGGTGGCAGGTCGGGGTGCTGGTGGTCGTCACCAGCTACCTCAAGACCATGCTTTCGCCGATGAAGTCCCTGGCCAAGCTGGCACCCAGCTTCACCCAGGGCGYCGCCTCCGCCCAACGGATCGCCGACATCCTCGACCAGCCCACCGACCACCAGGGCACCGACGAGCCGCTGCCGGCCCGCGTCGACGGCCGCATCGAGCTGCGCCAGGTCATGCTGGACTACGGCACCGGCCGCGGCCCGGTCTTCACCGACGTCGACCTGACCGTCACCCCTGGCGAGCGGATCGCCCTGCTCGGTGACAACGGCGCCGGCAAGTCGACCCTCCTCTCCGTGATCGGCGGCCTCTACCGTCCCACCACCGGCCAGGTCCTGCTCGACGGACACTCGGTCCCCGACGTCCCGGAGCACTGGCTGCACCAGCAGGTGGCCATGGTCCTGCAGGACACCTTCCTGTTCTCCGGCACACTGGTTGACAACATCCGTTACGGCCGCCCGGACGCCACGGACGCCGAGGTGGCTGCCGCCGCCGAGGCGGCCTTGGTCAGCGAGTTCGCCGATGACCTCCCCGACGGGCTCGACACCACCGTCGGTACCGGCGGGACCGGGCTCTCCGGCGGGCAGCGCCAACGCGTCGGCATCGCCCGCGCACTGCTCGTCGACGCCCCCGTCGTGCTCCTCGACGAACCCACCGCCGGCCTGGACGTTCACGCCGAGGAACTCGTTGTCCAGGCGCTGGGCCGGCTCGTCGAAGGTCGCACGATCATCGCGACGACGCATCGGCCCGCGGTCACTGCGCTGGCCACCCGCACCGTCTACCTGCGCCAGGGTGGCGTCCTGGACACCGAACTGCCCGAATCCGCTCCGGCGGACCCTTCCGCCGGCCGCGCCCGCCTCACCACCATAGGAGCCCTCTAATGACCATTACCGCGACGAAAACCCGAGAGCCGTCCACCCGCCGCACCAAGTCGTCGAAGAACCAGACGGCGAGCGCGTCCCCGCCCACGGCCGGCGAGGTGGTGTTGCAGGCCCTCCTCGCCCAGACCAGGGCGCTTCGGGAGGCCGAGCGCAAGGTGCGCGACGGCGACCCGAAGGGGGTCACCAAGATGCGCGTCGCCATACGCCAGCTACGTTCCATCCTTCGCGGCTTCTCCCGCATCCTCGATCGGCAGGTCACCCGGCCGGTATGCGCCGAGCTGGCCTGGCTGGGCCGCCAGCTCGGCGAGGAGAACGACACCCAGAGGACAGTCATCGAGCTGAAACGACAGCACGACGCCCTGCCGTCGGAGTTGATCGTTGGCCCGGTGGTCGACGACGCCCGGACTCAGCTGGACCAGCTCGCCGTCAGTAGCAGCCAGACCACCCATGCCACGCTCGACAGCGATCGCTACGCCGCGCTCCGTCAGGTGCTGGACTGGCCGCCGGCCAACCCGCCCTTCACCGAGCGCGCGGCGTGGCCCGCGGCGGAGGAGCTGCCAAAGAGCATCGCCAAGGCGCTGCGCACGCTCGACCGTCACCTGGTGACCGTCCAGGCGCTGCCGGCGGGGACCGAGCGGGATGAGGCGCTGCACGACGCCCGCAAGGCCGACAAGCAACTCCGCTACGTGATCGACGTCGCCACCCCCGTCGTCGGCGAACCCGCCCGGCGGCTGGGCCGGCAGGCCAAGAAGCTCCAGGACCTGCTCGGCGACTACCAGGACGCGGTCGTGGCCCGCCCAGTGGTGCAGGAGCTCGGTTCCGCCGCGTCGGCCAAAGGTCATCCGACCAGCACGTACTACCTGGTGGACGCTCTGGAGCAGGTCCGCACCGACCGTGTTCTGGAGAAGCTTCCGCGCCGGCTAGGCAGCCTCTACGACGAGGCGGCCTGGCTGCCCAACGCCGCATCCCTCCAGTACGACCCCATGACGTCAGCCGCTCGGACCGGGAGCGGGAACTGAAACGCTCCAGAGCTGCCAACTCGAGCGTTACCGGCGGTCGACGGGCCCGCCGCAGGCGTGCGTCGGCTCGGCCTCAACCGATCACCAAGGCCAAACAGCTCCGGCCGCGTCGCGGGCCTGACCC